>DATDHI010000189.1:0-14862 GCA_036521655.1 Pseudonocardiaceae bacterium
CGTTGCTGCCACAACCCGGCATTGCCTCGCTGGCCTCCTGGTTCGGCGGCCGCCACACCGCCCGGATCGGCGCCCGCACGGTCATGATCACCGGCTTGACCGTCGGCGCGTTCGGGCTGCTCGCCATGACACTGGCGGGTACCCACAGCCCCTACTGGATGCTCGTCGTCCCGCTGCTGGCGATCGGGTTCGGTACCGCCTACACCATGCCGGCCGCCACCGCCACCACGATCGAAGCGGCACCGTCCGAGCGGGCCGGGATCGCCTCGGGCACCCTGAACTCCAGCCGGCAGATCGGCAGCACGCTGGGTGTGGCGGTGTTCGGCACCCTCCTCGCCACCACCGGCACGTTTATGACCGGCTATCACCTCAGCGTGCTGATCGGTGGTCTCGTATTCGCCGGCGGCGCACTCATCGCGCTACTCACCATCCCCCGCCCCGACCCCGACACCGCGTAGCAGGTGGTGCAGGCGCTTCACAGGTCGAGGGCCGCCCGGAGAGGGCCAACGATCACGCAGGTCGTCCGTTCGCTCATGCTCCGCCGTCCTGCTTCGAGATACGGGTGGCCACGACCTGCTCTGCTGTCGCCGAGTTCGACGCCAGAGCTGTTCGAAGCCGCCCCGGTACGTCGACCACATCCTGGCCGCGTTGCTCAGCCGCGCGGATCTCCGCCCACACCAGCTCGGCGGGAACAGTCGACTCTCGTTGACCTCTGACATCCATAACAATGTAGCACGTACTCGAATCTCAATGCGCACCTGCCGTGCCCTTCGGGGAGGTTGACTCATGAAGGTGCTGGTGGCCGGCTCGTCCGGATTTGTGGGCAGGCGGCTGTGTCCCGCGTTGGAGGATGCGGGCCATGCGGTGCGGGCGATGACGCGGCGGCCCGAGACCTACCGCGGAGCGGGCGAGGCGGTGCACGGCGACGTGCATGGCGACGTGCATGGCGCGGCTGATCCCCTTCGAGCCCATGGACTACGACACCGCCGTCCTTCAGGCCCTCGGTGAACGGGCCAAGGCGCGGCGCGCGTCGTGACGAGCACAGTGCGGAAGTGGCGCCGGCGCTGGAACGACTGGTGGCGGCGCTGCCCTCCTCGTTGCTGGATGAGCTCCCCCAGGGCCGCAGCGAATCCGACGCCGCGCTGCTCCGTCGCCGTCGGGTCGTCGCCGGGGTGACTTTGGCCGGCGCGGGGCTGCTGGGCACGTCCCTGTCAACAAGACCCGGCTCCCCGCAGTTCTACGGGCTGACTCTTGGTGTCGCTGCGACCTGGATTGTGGGCGGCCTGGGGTCCGCTCCGGTGCACAAGGGTTGGATACAGCATCGCGACCACACCCGTCGTCGCCCAGTTCTCATCCCGGTTCTTACCGGAGTGGGCGCGTTCGCAGGGTTCTACGTGTGCGCACTCGCCGCCGGCACGTGCCGGTGCTCAACGGAGCGATCTCAAGAGTCCTGCAGTACGCCCACCAAGGATCGAGCGCCCTCGTGCTGCTCACCACCCTGGCGAACGGCGCCGCCGAGGAGGTCTTCTTCCGCGGCGCCTGTACTCCGCCCTCGGCGGCAGGCACCCCGTTGCTGTGTCCACCGCCGTGTACTCGCTGGCTACCACCGCGACGCGCAACCCGGCGCTGGTCCTGGCCTCGGCCGCGATGGGCACGCTGTTCGGTCTGCAGCGCCGGGCCACCGGCGGCGTCCAAGCACCGATACTGACCCACCTGACCTGGTCGACGCTGATGGTGCACTTCCTGCCCCCGCTGTTCAGCGCCGAGGATGAGCCATCAACGGAGAAGTTCCGGCGCCGTCGAGTGGGGCATGTCAGCGTTGTACGGGTTGGGGTCGCTGGGGCTCTCGGTCGGGCTGCCGGTGCGGCGAATCTGCCGCAGCAGGAAGCGCGCGTCCCGGTCCAGACCCTGGATGGTGGATGAGGCCAGCGCGAACTGGAACTCAAGGCCGAGGAAGTACAGACCAGGAGTATTGGCCACGCCCCGGTACTCCTCGGGCCGGCCGTCCGCCCCGGTGACCGGCAGGTCGAGGAACGTGTGATCCGGTTCGGATCCGGTGCACCACACCACCGTCGAGACGTCCGGCACACGTCCGTCGTCGGTCATCGGCCGGCCTTGCTCCACGGCGGTAATGCGACCGATGCGGATGACGCCCGCAGCATCGAGGTCCGCGAGCTTGTTGCGCACGAGTTGGACGCCGTGCGCTAGTGCATCCGGCCGCGCAGCCCGGCCCATCGGCGTTCGGAGGGTCAGCACGTGCTTGAACACGAACATGACCATCGGAATGACCGGCCGCGCCCGCCTGGCGTCAATGTCGACCGGCGCCTGGCCCGGGTGCCGCCCGGCAAGCCAGGTCGGGTGTCCGGCCGCAGCTGCGTCCAGCGCGATGTCGGTCCCCGAGTTGGCCGCGCCGACCACGAGCACACCGCCGGGAGCGAACTGGCTGGCGTTGCGGTAGCCGATCGAGTGCAGCTGGCGGATGGCCGGATCGAGTTCGGACGCGAAGCCCGGCGTCCTTGGTCGCTGGTGGGCGCCGGTCGCGATCACGACGCGGTCGGCGAGATAGCCGCCGTCGGTGGTCTCGACCAGGAACCGGTCGTCCGCCCGCGTCACCCGAAGGACACGCACGTCGGTGCGCACCGGCAGGTGGAAGCGTGCCGCGTACTGCTCCAGGTAGTCGGCCATCTCATCCCGGGTCGGGAAGCGTCGAACCGGGATGCGCCAGCCCGGCAGGCTCGCGTAACGCGGGGTGCTGAACAGCCGCAGCGAGTCCCATCGGCTGCGCCACACATCGCCGATGCGGGCGTCGGCCTCGAGAACGACGAAGTCGTCCTTCGCCCGGCGCAGGTAGTAGGCCATCACGAGGCCGGCCGGACCGCCGCCGACCACAACCGTGGCGATACGGACCGGGCAGGTGTTGCTGTCCATGCTGTCCCCCCCTTATTGTCATTGTCCTCGTGAGGGACGTTAGGCAACCGATGCGCGGGGGCGCATCGGGTGAACCAACCAATCCGGATCGGCAGCGGGATGGGCAATTCTGTGTAGTCAGGCGAGGCCGTGCTCGTAGGCGTATGCCGTGGCCGCAGACCGGCTGGTGACCCCTAGCTTGCCGAAGATGTTGCTCACGTGCCGCGCAATGGTCTTCTCGCTCAGCCCCAGCCCCTCGGCGATCGCGCGGTTGGTGGCGCCGGTGGCGACCAGCCGAAGGACCTCTACCTCACGGGCCGAGAGCGGGTGGTGGGGCAGCTCGGCGTCGAGTGCAGCGAGGTCGGCCGTCGCACCGAGTTGCTGGAGCACCGCGCGGGCGGCATCGAGCTCCATCCGGGCGGCGTCGTCATCGCCCAGCGCGGCGCAGGCCCGGGCGATCGAGAGCCTGGTCAGAGCTGCCTCATACGGGGCAGGCAGTTCCTGCCACAGCGATCGGGCAAGCCGGAGTCGCGGTAGTGCGCCCCGCGCGTCACCGTCGGCAAGAAGCACAGATCCCGCGCATTGTTGGGCCAATGAGCGTAGGTATGCCGCCCCGCCGGGCTCGACCAGCGCGCACAGCTCGTCCAGGGCAGCATGTGCCGCGTCGCGATCCCCGGTAACCAAGGCCATGTCGATCCGCGCGGCGAGCACGGGTGCGCGCGCTGCGGATGTCGCCGGGAGTTCGACGAGTGCGCGGTCCAGACCCGCTACTGCCGCCTCCGGGCGGTGCTGTGCCCTCCGTAGGTGGGCCAGGCCGGGCTGCACCTCGTGCCCGAATGCAGCGGCCTTCGCGTAGGCGCGCTCGGCCAGGTCGAAGCTGCCGCGTAGCCGCGCCAGCTCGCCCACCCGGTAGTGGGCCGCTCCGATCGCATGCTCGCCCGAGCGGATCAGCACAGCGCACGCCCGATCCGCCTCGTCCGCAGCCTGTGACCACTCGCCGCGAAATTGCAGGATCTCCGCCCGGTGCACCAGGCAGATACCGCGGTACGGCACCACACCGGTCTGGTCATCGATCCAGCTGCTCAGCGCCTCCGTCCACTCCTGCGCCCGGCGCACATCGAACTGCTGCATGCACAAGGCAATCACCGCGCAGTACGCGAGCCCGGTCACCTGGGGCACGACCCGACCGGCCGCCACATGCACCATCACCTCGTCGAGCGTTGACGCCGCCTCCTGCCAGCGTTCGAGCATCTGCAAGCAGGTCCCCCGGCCGACACCGGACAGCGCGAACATGTCCAGGTCGTCCCATGTGGACGCGATCTGCGCGGCTCGCTCGAAGATCGACAGCGCGACCGTGGCCTCGCCGGACCACATCGCGGCCACCGCGCCGGGCATCATGAGCATCCCGGCGGACCTACCGTCGGGCCGGTCATCGACGAGCCGGTCCAGGCGGGCGGCCCAGCCGCTGGCCTGCGCAACCTCACCCCGGTTCTGCAGATGGAAACCCAGCCAGAAGCCGCAACGGATCGCCTGCTCACGCTCGCCACGATCGAGGTAAAGCTGATGCGCCCGTTCCCGGAGCGCGGTGACCTCATCGTCGAAGCCGAGCAGGAACGCGGCGACGGCAAGTTGCTCGAGATCCTCCGGCGGCAGGCCGCCCTGGGCGTCCGCCTCCGACAACGTCGAATAAATCGCGTTCCAGTCGCGCCGGCCCACCAAGCGGTCATCAGCCGTCGGCACGCGGCCAGCGTACGAGTTACCCGAGGCCCGCGACCAGCCCGGGCAATCGGTGGTCGCGCAGCCAGGTCCGCGGGCCGACGTGCTGCACCCGCAGCGAGGCCACCGCGACGCCGAAACGCAGGCTGCACTCGGGATCTCGCACCCCGCGCGCCAGGGCGAAGGCGATCGCCCCGTGCAGCACGTCCCCGGCGCCCAGGGTGTCGCGGACGACGACCGGTGGGACCTCGACGGTGCCGGTGGCATCCCGGGTCAGCCAACGCACCGGCGCGCCGCCGGCCGTCATCGCCACCAGGCGGGCGCCCTCGGCCAGCAGCGCCGTTGACACCGCCTCGAAGCCCTCGCGCCCGGCTACGGTGAAGCTGGCGGAGCACACCACCGCGTCGGCCAGCGGAGCCAGCCTGGCGTACACGGGCTTGGCACTACCGCAGTCCAGCACAACCGGCACCCCGGCCGCCCGAGCGGCCTGTGCGGTGCTCACGGCGAGATCGGGGTGGTGGCCGTCGATCAGCACGACGTCGGCGTCACGAACCAGGGCCGGCAGTTCGGCCGGCACCGCAGCGATCACGTCCTCGGCGTTGCGGGACACCACAGACCGCTCTCCGGTGCCCTCCAGCACCGTGATCGCCGAGATGCTGGCGTCCGCGCCGGCCGCCCAGGCGTCCACCAGTTGCACCCCAGCGCAGTCCAGATCCGAGGCCGCCAGTCGCCCCACCGGGCCGGGGCCCAGCGCCGACAGCAGCGCGCTGCGCCCGCCCAGCGCACCGAACACCACGGCCGCGCCGGCAGCCGGTCCCCCGGCCGCGATGTCGCAGCGCTGCGCGACGACCTTCTCGTTCGCCCCGGGCCGGCGGTGCACCCGCTGGATCAGGTCCAGAGTGGCCAGGCCGACGAACAGCCCAAGCACTCAGCGGCTCCGCGCCCGAACCACGATCAACGTGGCGGTGGCCAGCGCGGTGAGCACGGCGCTGGCCAGCCAGGCCGCCGGTGTACCCGCGTGCTCGGCCACCAGCCCGAACAGCAGCGGACCACCCGCGGCGCCGGCGTAGACGCCGGTCTGGGTCACCGACGTCGAAGTGGCGACCCGATCGGGGAACCGAGCGGCGACGGCGTAGTTGAACACCCCCGGCCAGGCCCACCCGGCACCGAACCCGAGCACCAGCCCGACCAGGAAGGCGATCGGCTGATTCGCGGCGAGCAGCAGGTACCCGACCCCGCCCAGCGCCAGCATCACCGCGACCATCCGCAGCAGGTCGGGTTTCGCCCGGTCGGCCACCGCCCCGGCCGCCAGCCGCGCGGTCAGCCCCACCGCCGAGCCCAGCGAGAGCAGCAGCCCGGCCGCGGCCTCGTCATAACCGACACCGACCGCGCTGATCGTCACGAAGGTACCCAGCGTGGTCGCCGCGGCCGCACCCAGAGTGGTCACCACGGCCATCGCCACCAGCAGCCATCCGACCGAACCGCCCGCGGAGGGCTCGGACCGGGCTGGACGGCGCCACCGCAGCCGAGGCACGGTGGGCATTGCGAGCAGCCCGAGCACCCCAGCGAGCAGGAACACCCAGCGCCAGCCCACTGTCAACGCCACCGCAGGGACGGCGAGTCCGGCGAGCAACGTCGAGACCGGGATGGCGGACTGCTTCACCGCGAACGCAAAACCCCGCCGCTGCGGCGGGACCCGCGCCATCAGCAGTTCGTTGGCAGCGGGCTGGCTCAGCGCCGCCGGGATCCCGGCCAGGCCCAGCCCGGCGAGCAACCAGGGGGTGGACGGCGCTGCGGCGAGTGCCGCGAGGCACACCGCGCTCCCCGTCACGGCGATCCGCAGTGCGGTCGTCGGGCCGATCCGTTCGGTCACGGTGGCGAGGGGGCGAGCCGCCAGGGCGCTGGCAGCGAAGAACATCGCGCCAGCCAGTCCCAGCAGACTCATCGAGAGCCCGAGCTCGGCCCGAAGCTGCACCGCCAGACCACCAACCAGGAACACGGGCAGCGTCCCGACCGTCACCGCGGCGCCGACCGCAAGCAACACCGCGGCACCGCCCCGCATCGACGTCGACGGCGGGGGGCTAGGGGACCTCGTCTCGATACCCATCACGTGGTCTTGACGCTAGCCCGGCAGGATTGTCGGCGCCGGGTGCCGCTGGTCACACCCAGCAGAGGCCGGATATCTGGGCAGCCGCACACAGCCTGCCGGTGGTGCGCTGAACAGGCTCACATCCCCGGGCGGCCCACCGTCGTACCGGTCCGCGCCAGCCAGCCGACCAGTGCGGCCTGCACCTGCGCCAGCGTCGGGCGGCGCGCCGGTACCGGGTCCAGCGCCCTTTCGAGCAGCCCGCGGTGCGCTGACCGCATCGGAAGCTGGCTGGGCGGTTCCCGCGTCGCCGCGGCCCGCACCGCGGCCACGATGCTGTCCCGGTAGCCGCGCGGCGGCTGCCCGCACAGCGCGTAGCTGACTGTGGCTGCAAGCTGCCAGGAGTCCGTCCGGGGGTCGGCGCGGCCGCCCGCGGCGACTTCCGGGGCCAGGAAGTCGGGTGTGCCGATGATCAGGCCGGTGGCCGTGAGCGTGGTGTCTCCGGCGGTGTGTGCGATCCCGAAGTCAATCAGGTGCGCCCACCCGCGACCGTCGATGATGATGTTGGACGGCTTGATGTCCCGGTGCAGCACGTTGTGGCTGTGCGCGGCGTCCAACGCCCCCGCCAGGGCGGACCACAGATGCGCTCCCGCGAGGTCCGACAGCGGTCCGTGATCCCGGACCTGCTGGGCCAGCGACGGGCCGGGCAGGTATTCCATGACGATCGCCAGCCCGGGCAGGCCGTCCACTCCAGGCAGGATGTCGTAGACCCGCACGCAGTTCGGGTGTCGCACCGCGGCCAGCGCACGGGCCTCCCGGCGGATCCGCCGCTCGGTATCCGGGTCCGGCGCTCGGGCCACTTTGATCGCCACGTCGCGGCCCAGCACGGTGTCCCGTGCCAGCCACACGTTCCCGAAACCGCCCTCCCCCAGGGCCCGCAACCGGCGAAACCGGGCACTGTTCGCACCCCAGGTGCGCTCAGCTCGCGAAGCCTCCGGTGCCGCCACCAGTGTGGGGGGCAGCCGGCCTGGGTTGGCCGCCAGCGGGACTCTCGGCGACGGCGCCCGCCGGGCCGACCGCAAGTCCGTCTGAAGGGGCTGCATCAGGGTCGGGGGCAGCGGACGCGGCCGCCCCGGCACCGGCTGCTGGGGCACCGGCGGCCGGCGCCGGGTGGCGGGTGAGGACCGCGATTGCGGGGCTTGCCCGCTGCGGTGGATCACGCTCCAGGCGGGCGCGCCGATGAGCTGTACCAGCACCAGGCCCAACATGATCCCTGCCAGGTAACCAATCCACAGCTGGCCGACCGCACCCTCATCGAGCGGCAGGGTGCCGACCAGCAGCCCGAAGAAGGGCAGCCACAACAGCCGCGCCGGCCACCTCGGTCCGCGACGCACGGCCCGGCGCGAGAGCATCCACGTGAGTATCAACGCCAGCAGTGGAGCCAGCACCAGTAGAACGACTGCCCGGCCGCCGAGCAGCAAGTCCGGCGCAGTCGTCAGCGCCTCATGCACCGATCGATCGCTGCCCAGGTACCCGATCTGGGGCGGGAAGAAGCAGTAGGCGTCCTGCAGGTCGGCGACGTCCTGCCGGGTCAGCCCCGCGGAGCCGGTACCGAGCGCTGCTCCCTGCAGGGCGTTCGTGATGCCGACGAAGCCCAGCAGCGGCAGCACCGCGGTCCCGATGATGCCTAGCACGGCGAACAGCAGCACCGTCCGCGCGGTGTAGCGGTTGCCGATGAACCGCCGCAGCACGGCCACCGACGATGCCGCCAGCACCGGCGGGACGGCCAGCAGCGCGCCCGCTACGGTGATCGTCCAGACCCAGTCCCCCGGGCACAGGGCGAGTCCGGCGACGCTGTGCAGCGAGGACAGCAGCTCCCCCACCAGGGTTGTGAATGCACCCATCCGGGGACCTCCTTCACACCCCAGTGCCCGACGAACGTCCCGCCCATTCAACCCGCCGTGTGGTTTCCGCACGAGGTCGTCAGGCATCGCTCTGGCGACTTCACAGTGTGTTAGGGCCTGTGTTATTGCTGGGTTGATCCAGTACATGGGAGTGCGCCTACCGCCGGCAGGGGGCACGATGCGAGGATGGCGACCGCGAGTGACCAGGTACGCCGACAGCAGCTGGTGGCCGCCTTGCGGGCGAACGGGACGCTACGGTCGGATCCGGTGATCGCCACCCTCGGCGCGGTGCCTCGCTCCTGGTTCGTGCCGGCGGGTACCTCGCTCGAGGATGCCTACGCCGACCATGCGCTGGTGCTCACCAACGACCCGGCCGGCCGGCCGACCAGCACCATCAGCCAGCCGAGCATGATCGCGCTGATGCTGGAGCAGTTGCACGTCCAACCCGGCCACCGGGTGTTGGAGATCGGCACGGCAAGCGGCTACACCGCTGCGCTGCTCGCCGAGTTGGTCGGGCCGTCAGGTCGGGTGGTGACTGTCGAGCTGGACGCCGAGCTGGCGCTGGCGGCGGCGAACCGGCTCGCTGGGCGCTGGCCGGAGGTGACGGTGCGATCCGGGGACGGCTGGTCGGGTGCGCCTGAGGAGGCGCCGTTTGATCGGGTTCACGTCACGGTGGGGGTCGACGACCTCTCGCCACATTGGCACCAGCAGCTTTCCGACGGTGGCCTGCTCGTCGCGCCGATCACGCTGCGGCCCGCCCTCGAGCTGTCGGTGGCATTCGAACGGCGCGGCGAGGACTTGGTGAGCCGCTCGGTGCGCCCGTGTGGGTTCGTCCGTTTGCGCGGCCCGCACGCTACCCCGTCGGCGTCCTTCCTGCTGGAAGGAGTGGGAACCGTGCTGGTCGACTGGACCGACGAGGCGACGCTGCGACAGCTGCGCACCGTGCTGGCCACCGCTCCGGTGGACGCCGGTTCAGCTGGCCGGCTGTCGGTCGGGTGGGCGACCAGGCTCGCACTCGACCAGCCGCATCCGCTGGCATTGCTCAACGCCGCCAGCCCGCGGGTGATCCGGTCCGGGCTGCACGACCCGGAGGACGGCGGTGTCGCGCTGGTCGACGGTGGACGGCTGGCGGGGCACGGCCATTTGGGGGCGGTGCAGCTGCTCCGGGAGCAGCTCGCTCGCAGCGACCCGCTGCCCGTGCACGCGCTGCGCATCACAGCGAGGCCGACCGACGCGCCAACCCCCCCCAGCCGGTGGACGGTGTGCAAGCAGCACTACAGCTTTGGCATCGACCCCGGCTGAAGTCGACGCTAGAAGATCAGGCTCGACGTGTCCGCGGGCGTCACACTGACCGGGAACGGCCGCAGCGCTTGCCACACCTGCTCGCCCGAGGGGCAGCCGACCTCGACGTAGTGGCCGTCCACCAGATCCAGCGCGTGCAGCGACGGGGTTTCGGGATCCGGGTCGACCAGCCAGTAGGACGGGACCCCGGCCTCCTCGTAGGCGGACAGCTTCGACAGCCGATCGATCCGCCGGGTGCTCGGCGAAAGCACCTCAACGAACAGCGCGGGAGGTGCCGCGAGGTACTCGCCGCCCTCTACAGCGAGCAGGTCACCGCGCTTCGCGAGACGGTGAACTCCCCCGCCGGACCGAAGCCGTCCAGCCCAATGGCCATGCCCCCATGGTGCCCCCTTGCTGTGGTCATGGCCAGACAATGCCGCACGACCCTGACAAGATCGGTGTCCATGGAGTTCACGGTGTGGGCACCGCAACGGCATCGGGTGCGGGTGGTTGCGGACGGCGCCGAGCACGAGCTGACCCGAAGGACCGGCGGCTGGTGGGGCGTGGATGTCGACAGCGCCCGGCCAGGCACCGACTACGTGTTCCGGCTGGACGAGGAGGACACCCCGCTACCGGATCCCCGATCGCGGTGGCAGCCCGACGGCGTGCACACCTCGTCCCGGGTCTATGACCACGGCGCCTTCCCGTGGACCGATCAGGCGTGGACCGGGCGGACCCTGACGGGCAGCGTGCTCTACGAGCTGCACATCGGAACGTTCACGCCGACCGGCACCTTCGACTCCGCGATCGAGCGCCTCGACCACCTCGTCGAGCTGGGCGTGGACCTGGTCGAGGTGATGCCGGTCAACGCCTTCGACGGACCGCGCAACTGGGGCTACGACGGGGTGGGCTGGTACGCCGTCACCGAGAACTACGGGGGCCCCGACGGCTTCAAGCGCTTCGTGGACGCTTGCCACGCCCGCGGGCTGGGAGTCGTCCTCGATGTCGTGTACAACCACCTCGGCCCCTCCGGTGCGTACCTGGACCGCTTCGGCCCCTACTTCGCCGGGAACAACATCTGGGGTCCCGCCCTCAATCTCGATGGCCCGCAATCCGACGAGGTCCGCCATTACGTCATCGACAATGCGGTGGCATGGCTGCGCGACTACCACCTCGACGGGCTACGGCTGGACGCAGTGCATGCCCTGCGCGACACCCGAGCCATCCACCTGCTGGAAGAGCTGGCCGTCGAGGTGGACACCCTGGCGGTCCACCTGCGACGGCCGCTCTCGCTCATCGCCGAGTCCGACCTCAACGACCCGCACCTGGTCACACCTCGCGCCGCCGGGGGCTACGGGCTAGCAGCGCAGTGGGACGACGACATTCACCACTGCCTGCACGCCACCCTGACCGGCGAGCGACAGGGTTACTACGCCGACTTCGGCGCGCTGCCCGACCTGGCCCGAACCCTGCGCAATGCGTTCTTCCACGACGGGCGCTGGTCAGACTTCCGGCAGCGCACCCACGGCCGCCAGGTGGACACCGCACGGCTGCCCGGCGGGAAGTTCGTCGCCTACCTGCAGAATCATGACCAGGTGGGTAACCGGGCGGCTGGCGACCGGCTGTCTGCCACCTTGTCCCCCGGCCTGCTGGCCTGCGGCGCGGTGCTCGTCCTATGCTCCCCGTACACGCCGATGATCTTCATGGGCGAAGAGTGGGCGGCGACCACCCCGTTCCAGTTCTTCTCTCTCATGCCCGACCCGGCACTGCGTGACGCCATCCGCCGCGGTCGATATGCGGAGTTCGCCGAACACGGGTGGGCCGAAGTGGACGTCCCTGACCCGAACGCCGAGCAGACCTTCCTGCGCTCCAAGCTGGACTGGACCGAACCCGGCACCGGGCCGCACGCCGCGTTGTTGCACATCTACCGGGAGCTGATCGCGCTTCGCCGGAGCTGGCCCGACCTGACCGATCCGCAGCTGGATCGGCTCACCGTGGATGTGGATGCCGAGGCCCGCACATTGGTACTGCACCGGGGTGCGCTGCGGGTGGCCGTCAACCTCAGCGGCCAAGCGCTCACCATCGCGCTGGGCCGCCGAGCCAACCGGATCCTTCTCGCGTCCGGGAAGGCCACCACAACACCGGACGCCGTCCAGCTGGACGGCGAGTCCTTCGCCGTGCTGTCGGTGGATCTCTAGCGGAAGAGCTTGCGCAACACCAGCAACACGATGAGCGCGCCGACGCCGATCAGTGAGTACCGCACCCTCGGGTCAGCCAAAGTGTTCTCCACCTGCTGCTTACCGGCCTCGACCGCGCGCTGGGGATCAGCCCGGGTCCGGAGCTCATCCACAGTCGCGGCCAGCGCATCACGGGCCTGCTCGATCTCGCGTTCGATGGTATCGGCGTCGCGGGCCATTCGGTCCTCCTCGCGCGGGTGTGCGTGCCGCCACACCGTAGATCACACCGACGTCCGGGGCGCGACCGGGCGCAGCACCCACCCCGGTACCGTCCCACCTTGTGACCGACAACGTCCGGCTGTCGTCCGGCGACGCCGCCCCCGACTTCACCCTGCCCGACGCCGACGGCAAGCCCGTCTCGCTGTCGGACTACCGCGGCCGATCCGTGGTGGTCTACTGCTACCCGGCCGCCAGCACGCCCGGTTGCACCAAGCAGGCCTGCGACTTCCGAGACAACCTCGCCGAGCTGGACACTGCGGGCTTCGCGGTGCTCGGCATCTCCCCCGACCCGCCGGCCAAGCTGGCGAAGTTCCGGGCCGCGGAGGGCCTCAGCTTCCCGCTCCTGTCCGACGTGGACCGCACAGTGCTCGTCAGCTACGGCGCCTACGGTGAGAAGCAGATGTACGGCAGGACCATCACCGGCGTCATCCGGTCCACCTTCGTGATCGACGCGCAGGGCCGGATCGACAAGGCGCTCTACAACGTGCGCGCCACCGGACACGTCGCCAAGCTACGCAAAGACCTCGGCATCTGACGCAGCGAGGGACCTCCCACTCACGCTCGACCATGTCAATGGTGACCACACTGACCACCGGCCGACGAACCTCCGTATCCTCTGCCCCAACTGCCATGCGCTCACCGATACTTGGTGCGCGCGTAACCGCAAGCCGGCGTAGCCCAACGGCAGAGGCCCGGGTCCTAGGAACCCGTCAGTGTGGGTTCGAATCCCACCGCCGGCACAGCAAACATGGGCAACATCAACTACAGGAGTGTTGCTCGAAGACAGCTAGAAGCGGTGAGCGCCAGCCGCTCGGGTCTCTCGCAGGTCGATCTCGTGCGGCGTACGGCAGAGGGGCGTCGACGAGCCGCGACTTTGCCGGTTCGACATCCTTGCTCGTGTCTCGGCGTGTCTGACCCAGGCAGAGGCCCACTTTGGCTACGTATGCGTACTGGCTTGCGGAGCTGGCGGAGCGCGCGTGCCGTTCAGGAGCGATAACCTGGACCAGTTTCGACCATGCGGACCTCCGCAAGCTACGTGCTCCTTGCTCCCGGCGGTGTCGGTAAGACCGTCACGTTCAGGGGGCTCTCGAATTCAGACGCGACGCACGGTATATCGATCTTAACGTGACGGATCTTGGCGAGCTCAGGCAAGTGATAGCGTCGGCAATTTTCGACGGCGTGCCGGTCCACCTGGACGCACTTGACCAGCCGCGCTCTACGAACCTCGCCTGTTTCACGTCCTCAAGCAACAGTTGACGGCACCGGCCGCTCGTGGCAACCCATGGCGGCTCGCGTGCAGGCCGGTAACATGGTCGGCGTCGCTCAGCAGCGCACTCAAGGAACATCTCTCTGCGTTCGAGGAACTCAAGCTGCTTCCCATGGACAGGACCACGGCGCAAGACGCCTTAACGAGCGCCGGATTCCACGGGGAAGAATTCATGGACGCGCTTGTCCGTGCCAACCTTGGACGCCTGTCCGCAACCCCTCAGCGGTTAATAGCGACCGCTCTTCACTTGCGTGCGAAGAGCGCTCTACCGGATAGCCACCTTGCCGCCATCGAGTTCGAGGTCAACCAACTGCTAGCGGAAACGGACGACCTACGATCTCGTCAGCTGCCTGCCGACCGAGCAGCCAGGATAGCAAGCGACTCGGTGCGATCACCACGTTCGCCTGTGTCCAGTGGATAACCGGCTCTTCGTCTCTGAGCGTGGTGCGCCGCTGCAGGACACGATCTTCAGCCCAGGCTTGAATATGGGCCCTGGGAGGCTGTTGCCTAATCGGCGCTCGCCGCAAATCGGCAACAGCCTCCTGGGGCCTCATGATCCGTGGTGTTCATGGACACGGAGATGGTGGCCCCAGGCGGAACGAGAGCGTAGTGCTGCGGGGCGATGGCGGGCTTGCCCGGGTTCGTCGTGTTGGCCGTGTCGGACTGGACCGTACCCGGTCTTGTAGACACCGTCGTAGACTGCCGCTGATTGCCCAGCGGAGGAAATTGCGTGGCGACACGCCGACGTTTCACCCAGGAATACAAGGATCAGGCCGTCAGCCTCGTCCTCGATTCGGGCCGATCGATCGCCGAGGTGGCGAAAAGTATCGGCGTCCACGAGATGACGCTAGGCAAGTGGGTGAAGAAAGCGAAAGACAGCGGCCAGGTCTCGGACCAGGACCTATCCAGACCGAACGGACAGAGTTGGAGCGACTCCGCAAGGAGAACGCTATCCTGCGGATGGAGCGTGATTCGCGAAAAAAGTGGCAGCCTGGTTCGCGAAGGAACAGCCGTTACACGGCGATCGCGGACTGGGCTGCCGAGAAGGAGTACCCGGTCACATTCATGTGCGCCCAGCTCGTAGCGGTCCGCCAGGGCTACTACCGGTGGCTGGCCCACGGACCGTGCGAGCGCACCGACGCTCTTCGCGACCTACAAAAAAGAACTCATCCACACCCGGCCGTGGAACGACCTCGCCGACGTCCGGCAACAAACATTCCTGTGGATCGAGGGCTACTACAACCG
>DATDHI010000190.1:0-13247 GCA_036521655.1 Pseudonocardiaceae bacterium
CTGCGCAGGCCCGGAGCGCGATTGCCACACCACGTCGTAGCTGTCCACCCCGGCCGCTTCGGCGACCAGCCGGGCGGCGGCTTTGACCTGCTGGGAGTACCGGTGACCGCCCTGCGCGGGAAGCCCCGCCGCCGCGTCCGCGGTGGCCGGCACGGAGTGCGCCGTGAACACCACCCGCGCCGCGGGACTGACCTGCTCCCGAGCCGCCTTTAGCGCGTCGGCGCACGCCGTCACGAACAGCGGGTGGTCGAAGAACTGCCGCAACTTGATCAGGTCCGGGGCCCCGGGGCCGACCGAGTCTCGGGCCCGGGCGATGTCCTCGTGGTACTGCCGGCAGCCCGAGTACCCGGCCCATGCCGAGGTGGTGAACACCAGCGCGCGGCGCACCCCGTCGGTGGTCATCGCGGCGACGGTGTCCTCCACCAGGGGGTGCCAGTTGCGGTTCCCGAAGTACACCGGCAGGTCAAGCCCGGCGGTTGTGAGCGCCCGCTCGATTGCGGTGATCAGGGCGTGGTTGCACCGGTTGATCGGCGACACACCGCCGAAGTGCAGGTAGTGCTGCGCCACCTCATCCAGCCGCTGCGGCGGTACACCCCGGCCGCGCGTGACGTTCTCCAGGAACGGGCGCACCTCGTCGGGGCCCTCGGGCCCCCCGAAGGAGAGCACCAGCAATGCATCGATCAATGCCGCGGACCACCCGGGGTTGGCAGCTGTTGAAGACCCGTGAGACCCGGGTTGGCGGTACTTGAAGGCATGTCAACTAGACGCCCACGGCGTGGAAGCCGCCGTCGGCCCACACCATCGAGCCGGTGGTGGCGGGCAGCCAATCGGACAGCAATGCGCACGCCGTGCGAGCCACCGGGGTCGGATCGTCGACGTTCCAGCCCAGCGGAGCGCGGCCGTCCCAGGCGTTCTCGAACGCGGCGAAACCGGGGATGGACTTGGCGGCCATGGTGCGCACCGGCCCGGCCGCCACCAGGTTCACCCGGATTCCGTCGGCGCCGAGGTCGCGTGCCAGGTAGCGGCACACCGACTCCAGCGCCGACTTGGCCACCCCCATCCAGTCATAGGCGGGCCAGGCCTGCCGGTTGTCGAAGTCCATCCCGACGATCGAGGCGCCGTGGCCCAACAGCGGTTTGCAGGCCATCGCCAGCGACTTGAACGAGAACGCCGAGATCTGCATCGCGGTCGCCACGTCCTGCCACGGAGCGCTGAGGAACCCCCCTCCCAGGCAGGACGCCGGGGCGAAGCCGATCGAGTGCAGCACCCCGTCCAGGCCATCGACATGCTCGCCGAGTCGCTGCGCCAGCGAGTCCAGCTGGCCCTGGTCCTGCACGTCGAGCTCCAGTACCGGAGCCGGCTGGGGCAGCCGCTGCGCGATGCGCTCGACCAGGCTCAACCGGCCGAACCCGGTCAGGACCACCTGCGCTCCCTGCTCCTGTGCCACCCGCGCCACGTGGAACGCGATCGAGGCGTCGGTGATCACCCCGGTCACCAGCAGCCGCTTGCCGTCGAGCAGACCCGCCACATGTCCTCCTTCGCACTGAACCTGGTCCCACCGAATGTCCCCCGCTTACCTGTGTCTCAGTGACCCATCCCCAGGCCGCCGTCCACCGGCAGCACCGCGCCGGTGACGTACCCGGCAGCGTCGGAGGCCAGGAAGGTCACCACCGCGGCGACCTCCTCCGGGGTGGCCTGCCGGCCCAGCGGGATGGTGCCCAGGATCTGCTCCCGCCGTTCCTGGCTGAGCGCCGCGGTCATCTCAGTGTCGACGTAGCCTGGCGCGACCACATTGGCGGTGATCGACCGGGATCCCAGCTCGCGGGCGATGGATCGGGCGACGCCGATCAGCCCGGCCTTGCTGGCCGCATAGTTCACCTGACCGGGTGCACCGGACAGGCCCACCACCGAGGAGATGAACACCATCCGGCCCCAGCGGGCGCGCAGCATGCTCTTCGCGGCACGTTTGGCCACCCGGTACGCACCGGTGAGGTTGGCATCCAGCACCCGCGAGAACTGCTCCTCGCTCATCCGGAGCAGCAACGCGTCGTCGGTGATCCCGGCATTGGAGACGAGCACCTCGATCGGCCCGTTCGCCTGCTCTGCATCGGCGAACGCGGCGTCCACGGCTGCGCCGTCGGTGACATCGCACCGCACGGCAAACAACTCGGGCGCAAGTCCCTCGGGGGCAGTGGCTCCGCGATGCGTCACGGCAACCCGGTCGCCCTGCTTGGCGAAGGCGCGGGCGATGGCCAGCCCAATGCCACGGTTACCACCGGTAACGAGGACGGAACGGGTCACAGGCATGCCTCCGACCGGGCGAGTGTGTGGAGGGGAGGGGAGTCTGGTGCCGACGGTACCCGAGCAGGGCAGGGGTCAGGGTAGCCGCTGCCCGATGGCCATCGCGCCAGCAGCGGCGAGTATGGCGGCCAGCGTGCCCGCGATCAGCCACGGCCTGCTCGCGTCGGCTCGCTTGGTCTCGTAGCCGATCTGCTCGCCGAGGGTGTTGACGACCTCGTTGAGCTGGCCTGCGCTGCCTGCGTCGTAGAACTGCCCGCCGGAGAGGTCGGCAATCCGTCGGATCGAGTCGTCGTCGGTGGGCACAGGCTGGCTTTCGCCGTTGATCTCCACCTGGCCGTAGGCGGTGCCGAAGGAGATCGCCGAGATGGGGACCTTGGCGGCAGCCGCGGCACGGGCTGCGGTGAACCCGCCGCGCGGGTCGTCACCGTCGGGCGTCGGCACCGTCTGCTTGCCGTCGGTGAGCAGCACGATGCGGGCCGGCGGTGGTCCTTGCGCATCCGAGACCACGGCGCCGAAAGCCTCGATGGAGGCCAGCGCGGCGAAGATCGCCTCGCCGGTGCCGGTGGCCTCGGCCAGCTTGAGATTGTCGATGGCCCGGATCACTGAGGCCCGCTCGGTGGTCGGAGACACCAGCACAGTGGCCGAACCGGCGAAGGACACCAGGCCCAGGTTCACCCCAGGGGTGAGCTCGCGGGCGAACCGCTGCGCCTCCCGCTGGGCCGCTGCCAGCCTGGTCGGCTCGATATCGGTGGCCCGCATGGACAGCGATACATCGATCACCAACATGACGGTGGCACGGTTGCGCGGCACCTTCTGCTCAGCGGTGGGACCGGCCAGCGCAACGGTGAGCAGGACCAGTCCGGCCAGCAGCAGTGCCACCGGCAGGTGCCGCTGCCAGCCCTGATGCTTGGGCGCCACCCGTTCCAGCATGGCGAGATTGGCGAAGCGCAGTACCCGCCGGCGCTGCCGGCGCAGCATCCACAGGTAGCCGGCCACCAGCGCGGCCACCACCACCAGGAGCAGGAACCAGATCGGAGTAGCGAACCCGGCCAGGCTCATGCGACACCACCCGACCAGCGCCGCTTGCGGGCCACCGCGAACCGCACCATGTCGGAGACCCAGTCCGAGTCGGTACCCAACGTCAACTGCCCGGCACCACATCGCCGCAGGGTGGCGGCCACCTCCTCGCGGTGCGCTGCCGCTGCGGCGGCGAACTCCCGGCGGAGCAGCGGCGTGGTCACGACCTCCTTCTGCCGCCCGGTCTCCGGGTCCGCGAGCACAACCGTGCCGAGATCGGGCAATTCGAGGTCGCGCGGGTCGAGCACCTCCACCGCGATCAGGTCATGCCGGGCGGACAGCCCGCGCAACGGACGTTCCCAGTCGAAGACGTGGCCGGACCGCGGGCCGAGGAAGTCCGAGATCACCGTGACCAACCCGCGACGGCGCGGTGGGCGGCGCAGCTGTTCCAGCGTCGCGGCCAGGTCACCGCGGACGCCCTCGGCAGCGCGCGGCAGTTCGGCGATCCGGCGAATCATCCCGCGGGCATGCGGCAGGCCGCCGCGGGCCGGGATCCGCAGCACCTCCGCTCCGGTGCTGACCACGGCGCCGATCCGGTTGCCGCCACCTCGGGTCAGGTGCGCCACAGCAGCGCAGGCGGCCACCGCGAGCTCCCGCTTGTCGCACTCCGCGGTACCGAAGTCGAGGCTGGCCGAGAGGTCCACGGCCAGCCACGTCTCCAACTCCCGGTCCGCGACGGTATCCCGGATATGCGGTTCGGTGGTGCGTGCCGTGACCGCCCAGTCCATCCGCCGGACGTCGTCCCCGGGCTGGTAACGCCTGGCCTCCCCCGGCTCGGTGCCCGGTCCCGGCACCAGCCCCAGGTGGTTTCCCTGCAGCAGTCCATCCAGCCGGCGCCGCACCGTGAGTTCCAGGGCGCGAAGCGAGGCCTCCATGCGCCCGTCCCGCAACGCCGGCGGTGCCCAGCTGTGCCGGTCGTCGCGGCCCGCCTGAACCGCCTCTGGCACTTCTGGAGCAGTCATCGGGTCAAGCCATCCTCCGGTCAGGTCCCCTCGCCACCCCGTCCGGACCACCCGCAACCGGGCCTGCACCCTGGGGACGGGCGGAGACCTGCGGCAGCGGCACGGTCTGCAGCACCCGGGTGACGATGTGCTCCACCGGCACACCGTCGGCGAGCGCGTCATAGGACAACACCAGACGGTGCCGCAGCACGTCGGCCGAGACGTCCACCACGTCCTGAGGCAACACGTAGTCGCGGCCACGGATCAACGCCAGCGCGCGTGCCGCGGCGACTATGCCCAGGCTGGCGCGCGGGGACGCGCCGTAGGCCACCCACCCGGCGACGTCGGACAGGCCGTGCTCGGCGGGGATGCGGGTGGCGAGTACCAGCCGCACCACGTAGTCGACCAGCGCATGGTGCACGAACACCCGCGAGGCAACCTCCTGCAACCTGGTGAGCTCGCCGGGGTCGAGTACCCGCTGCGCCTGGGGAGGATGCACACCCATCCGGTAGACGATCTCCCGCTCCTCCTCGACCGTGGGGTAGTCCACCAGGATCTTGAACAGGAACCGGTCGCGTTGCGCCTCGGGCAGCGGGTAGACACCCTCGTTCTCGATCGGGTTCTGGGTGGCCAGCACGAGAAACGGGTCGGGCATCGGGTGGGTGGTTCCGCCGATCGACACGTGCCGCTCGGCCATCACCTCCAGCAGCGCCGACTGCACCTTGGCCGGTGCCCGGTTGATCTCGTCGGCAAGCACGAAGTTCGCCACCACCGGCCCGAGCTCGACGTCGAACTGTTCCCGTCCCTGCCGGTAGATCCGGGTGCCGAGGATGTCGGCAGGCACCAGGTCGGGGGTGAACTGGATGCGGGAGAACGAGCCACCCACCACGCGGGCGACGGTCTCCACCGCGAGGGTCTTCGCCACTCCAGGCACACCCTCAAGCAGCAGGTGCCCGCGGGCCAGCAGGCCGACGAGCATCCGCTCCACGAGCCGGTCCTGCCCCACGATCACGCGTTTGACCTCGAAGACCGTCCGCTCGATGAGCTGCGCATCCCTGGCCGGGGTGGGCGGCGGGACGGCGTTGCCGGACGAGCCGGAGGCAGGCGGGGGTGCACCGCCGTTGGCGTCGCTCACGGGGTCCCTCCTCGTATGCAGTCCCGTTCGTGCCAATCATTCCGGGGACGTCGTTGCGGGCACACCATGAGGGGTACCTCACCCGGGGTTCAGCCAGACCCAACCGTTACGCCAGTGTGACGGCCGTGAAGGGGTGGTGGCGTCGTTGGCCAGCTCAGAGTAGCCGGATGGCGTAGGGCATGATCTCGCTGTAGCGCACGGCTGCAACTCGGACCTCAGATCCCGAGTACGGGGCCTCGATCATCTGCTCGCCGCCGATGTAGAGCGCCACGTGGTAGACCTCTCCGCCGTCGCCCCAAAACAGCATGTCGCCTGGGTGTTTGTTGGCCAACAGCACCTTGCGGCCGGTGTTGTACTGGAAGCCGGTGTAGTGCGGCAGCGAGTAACCAAGCGCCCGAGAGAAGGCGTAGATCATCAGACCGGAGCAGTCGAAGCCGACCTTGTGGTAGTCGCCATAGGTGTCCGCGACGCCACCGTCCCGTACCCCGATCGTGGGTCCGATGCCATTGCCGCCACCCCAGGAGTACCGGACGCCAAGCTCCTCCATCGCTCGGTTGATCACCGTCCGCACATCACCTGGCAGGGGCGCTGCAGCGGCGTTCTCCGCCCGGGCTGAGGCGGCTGCCGCAGCTGCTGCGGCAGCCGCCTGTTCACGATCCCGCGCGACGCGCCACTCCTCATAACGTTGCCGCTGTCCACGGAGCCCGGCAACGGCGCTCTGAGCCTGGTAGAGCTGCCGTTCGAGGTCCGACTTGTGGCCCCGGAGCGCAGCGGCCTGCGCGGATTGGCCTGCCTCGGTGTCGACCGCGGCGTGGTAGGCGGATTCGAAGGCGCCCCTGGCGTCGGCGGCGGCCTGCGCGGCAGCCTGCGCGGCAGCCAGCGCCGCGCGGGTGCGGGAGTCGGCGTTGGCCGCATCGATGCGGGCGCGCCGGATGTTGTCCAGCGCGTAGATCTGAGAGCCTCCCACCGCGTCGAGCAGCTCGGCCCTGGCCAGCAGGTCCTTCGGGCTGCGCGAGCCGAGAAACGCCGATATCGATCCGATCGTGCTGTGCTGCCGGTAGCTCGCGGCCGCGAACTGGTCAAGATCACGATGTGCCACAGTGATCTTCTCCGCGGCCACGTCAGCCTCGGCTCCGGCGCTGTCTGCGGTGGTCTTCGCGACAGCTGCAGCGGCGTCAGCGGCTTGTTCCTCGATCAGCGCCCTGTTGGTCTGCTCGCGCTTGCGCGCGACCTGCGACTGAAGTGCCATCAACGCGGCGTCAGCTTGGGAGACCTGGTTGGCCAGCTGGCCGACCAGTCCGGCGGTGGCGTCGGCATGGGCCTGGCCGGACTTGAGGTCGTCGTCGGTGGGATTGGGCGGGGGCGGGGGCACGGCTTCCCCGATGGCAGGTTGCCCGACAAGCGTCAGCACCGCGAGCAACGCCACCACCAGCGCTCGCCCGATCCGACTAGGCACAGTCCGACCGCTCACCCGCTCTCCTCCCCCGGTTCCCCCTCAAGCGCCGGTCCCGGACGGCCTTGGGATGCGCCCGCCGCACCATGTCAAGCGGACACGCGGGTGCACTCTGCCACTCACGCCCCACGAGCACCAGTGACATCCAGCGCAACTGTAGCAACATCCACCACACGTGTTACACCGCAGTGAAGAACAGTCACGCTCTGCAACTAGCTGCGAGCAGTGATACGGTCGCGCGGCTGTTGGGACGACAGGGGAGCACGGGAGACCTCGACGGTGACCTGGTCGTGGCGGACAAATGCTCAGTTCACCTGGCGGTCGCGGCCCTGCCAGTACTCCTGGCGCAGCTTGAACTTCTGGATCTTCCCGGTGGCGGTGCGCGGTATCGCCTCGCGAAACTCCACCGACGTCGGCGCCTTGTACCCGGCCAGCCGTTCCTTGCAGTAGCTGATGATCTCGTCGAAAGTGACCTGCGCCCCGTCGGCCACCACAACCAGAGCCTTGACCGTCTCACCCCACCGTTCGGAGGGAACCCCGATCACCGCGACCTCGGCGACGGCAGGGTGGCTGAACACGCAGTCCTCCACCTCGATAGAGGAGACGTTCTCACCGCCGGTGATGATCACATCCTTCTTCCGGTCAGTGATCGACAGGTAGCCCTGCTCGTCTATCGATCCGCCGTCACCAGTGTGGAACCAGCCGTCCACGATGACCTCGCTGGTGGCTTCCGGATTGTCCCAGTAGCTGTCCATGACGACATTGGAGCGCGCCATCACCTCTCCGGCGGCGGAGGTGCGCAACCGCACACCCAGCGCGGGAGCACCGGCTCGGGAGAGCCTTCGGGCGCGGTCCGCGGCGGGCAGGTTGTCATCGGCTGGCGCGCTACGGTTGAAGGTGAGCAGTGGCGCGGTCTCGGTGAGCCCGTAGAGCTGAAGGAACTCCCAGCCGAGTTCCTCACTGATCCGCTGGATGGTCTTGGTGGGGGGTGGCGCCCCCGCGCAGACCAGCCGCACCCTGTCCCGCCCGGGGATCTCGCCATCCCAGCTCGCGGCGGCATCGAGGACCGCGTTCCATACTGCGGGGGCACCGCACATCAGCGTCACGCCGTGCTGGTCGACCCGCCGCAGGATCTCCGCGCCGTCCACCTTGCGCAGCACCACCTGCTTGGCTCCGAGGCCGGCCAGACCGTAGGGCATATTCCAGCCGTTGCAGTGGAACATCGGCAGGGTATGCAGGTAGACGTCGCGCTCCCAGGCGCGGGTGTGCAATGCGAAGGTGACGGCGTTGATCCAGATATTGCGGTGAGTGAGCTGGACTCCCTTGGGCCGTGCGGTGGTGCCCGAGGTGTAGTTGATCGTCGCGGTGGCGTCCTCGTCCGGCTCGGCCCACGGGCGCGGCTCGGTGTCGAAGCGCATCAACTGCTCCTCGGTCCCGCTGCCGAGCACGAAACGGTGCGGGGTGGCCACCCCCTTGAGCGCCTCGTCGAGCTCCGGGTCGACCAGCAGCACCGATGAACCGCTGTGCCCGATGACATAGTCCACCTCCTCGGCGCGGAGCCGGAAGTTCACCGGCACACAGATCCGGCCGCTGGCCGGGACCGCGTACAGCAACTCGAGCAGCCGGGCGCAGTTGTGGCTGGCCACCGCCACCCGCTCGCCTTCACCCACGCCCAGCGCGTCCAGGCCGGCCTGCCAGGCGCGGACCCGCCGACCGAGCTCCCGGTAGGTCGACACCGGTACCGGTGAGGCCGGCTGGTCGGGCTCGTCCACGACTGCGACGGACTCCGCGAAGGCCGTCTCGCCGCGGGCAAGGAAGTCGGCAACTGTCAAAGGCACCCGCATGGCTGCTACCTCCAGCGTGGTCAGGTTCACATGACGGTAACTGCTGATCCCGCAGGCTGGTGGCCAGACGTAGAGTCACGGTTCGGGGGCACCGTCTAACCCTCCGAACGGAGCAGCCCATGACCCACGCGGCAGCCAGCACCGACAGCTTCGGCACCCGCGGCACACTGTCGGTAGGGAACGACCGCTACGAGGTGTTCCGGTTGGCCGATCTGGACCAGCACCTCGGCACGCAGTGGCGTGCCCTGCCGTACAGCCTGAAGGTGCTGCTGGAGAACCTGCTGCGGGCCGAATCAGTGGCCGATGGCACCTCTGTCTCGGCTGAGCACATCGAGGCGCTCACCCGTTGGGACGCGCGGGCCGCGACGTCCAGCGAGATCCAGTTCACCCCGGCTCGGGTGCTCATGCAGGACTTCACCGGGGTGCCGTGTGTGGTCGATCTGGCCACGATGCGCGAGGCGGTCACGGCTCTGGGCGGCGACCCGCAGGCGGTGAATCCGCTGGTTCCGACCGAGCTGGTGATCGACCACTCGGTGATCGCCGACGTGTTCGGGCGCCGGGAGGCCTTCGAACGCAATGTTGCCCTGGAGTACCAGCGAAACCGCGAGCGCTACCAGTTCCTGCGCTGGGGCCAGGGCGCCTTTGAGAAGTTCAGGGTGGTCCCGCCGGGAACCGGAATCGTGCACCAGGTCAACCTCGAGCACCTGGCCCGCGTCGTGATGACCCGCAACGGTCAGGCCTATCCGGACACCGTCGTCGGTACTGACAGCCACACCACCATGGTCAACGGGCTGGGCGTGCTGGGGTGGGGCGTGGGCGGCATCGAGGCCGAAGCGGCGATGCTCGGGCAGCCGGTGTCGATGCTCATCCCCCGGGTGGTCGGCTGCAAACTCACCGGCGCCATCCCGCCCGGGGCGACCGCAACCGACGTCGTGCTCACCCTGACCGAGCTGCTACGCCGGCACGGAGTGGTCGGCACATTCGTCGAGTTCTACGGTGAGAGCGTCGCCGGGGTGCCGCTGGCCAACCGCGCCACCATCGGCAACATGAGCCCGGAGTTCGGCTCCACCTGCGCGATCTTCCCGATCGACGAGGAGACGCTGCACTACCTGCGGCTCACCGGCCGCAGCACCGAGCAGGTCGCGCTGGTCGAGGCCTACGCCAAGGAGCAGGACCTCTGGCACGACCCGCACCGGGAAGCCACCTACTCCGAGTACCTCGAACTGGATCTGTCCACTGTGGTCCCCTCCATCGCCGGGCCCAAGCGCCCGCAGGACCGCGTCGCCTTGTCCCACGCCAAAGACGCGTTCCGGCAGGCGCTGGTCGGGTACACCTCCGCCAAGGAGTCCGCTGTGGACGCGGCCGGCGTCGAATCCTTCCCGGCCAGCGACGCGCCCGCGGTGAGCGGCGGCGACGGCGGGGGCGAGCCCCGCCCCGCGATCTCGGCCGCAGCCGGCGCGCTGGGCCGTCCCAGCTCTCCCGCGCCGGTGCGCGGCGCCGGTGGTGTCCACTACGAGATCGACCACGGCGCGGTGGTAATCGCCTCGATCACCTCATGTACCAACACCTCCAACCCGTCGGTGATGATCGGCGCAGCGCTGCTCGCCCGCAACGCCTGCGATCGGGGGCTCTCCGTCAAGCCCTGGGTGAAGACGTCGATGGCTCCTGGCTCCCAAGTGGTCACCGACTACTACGAGAAGGCCGGCCTGTGGCCTTACCTGGAGAAGCTTGGCTACTACCTGGTCGGCTATGGCTGCACGACCTGTATCGGCAACTCCGGCCCGCTACCCAAGGAGATCTCCTACGCCGTTCACAGCACCGACCTCGTGGTGGTCAGCGTCCTGTCGGGCAACCGTAACTTCGAGGGCCGGATACACCCGGACGTCACGATGAACTACCTTGCCTCGCCCCTGCTCGTGATCGCCTATGCGCTGGCGGGGACGATGGACTTCGACTTCGAGCTCGACGCATTGGGGCGTGACCAGGACGGCAGCCTGGTCTACCTGGCTGACCTGTGGCCCACCCCTGGGGAGATCCAAGACGTCATGGCCTCCGCGATCAGCCAGGAGATGTTCGCCGCGGGTTATGCCGATGTGTTCGCCGGCGACGCTCACTGGCAGTCACTGGAGACTCCCGAGGGTCAGACGTTCACCTGGGACGCGGAGTCGACCTACGTCCGCAAACCCCCGTACTTCGACGGTATGGCCCCGCAACCAGCACCCGTGCAGGACCTTCGCGGTGCCCGAGTGCTGGCGCTGCTGGGTGACTCGGTGACCACCGACCACATCTCCCCGGCTGGGGCGATCAAGGCGGATTCCCCGGCCGGCCGGTATCTCTCCGCGCACGGCGTGGCGCGCCGGGACTTCAACTCCTACGGATCCCGCCGTGGCAACCACGAGGTGATGATCCGCGGCACGTTCGCCAATATCCGGCTGCGCAACCTCCTGCTGGACAGCGTGAGCGGCGGCTACACCCGCGACTTCACCGTGTCCGGCGAGCGCGGCCAGCAGCCAGTGCCCATCTATGACGCGGCACAGCACTACGCCGAAGCCGGCATCCCCCTGGTCGTGCTGGGTGGAAAGGAGTACGGCTCGGGCTCATCGCGGGACTGGGCGGCCAAAGGCACCCTGCTACTCGGAGTGCGCGCAGTGATCGCCGAGTCGTTCGAGCGGATCCACCGGTCGAACCTGATCGGAATGGGTGTGCTCCCGCTGCAGTTCCCCGCGGGCGAGTCGGTGCTGTCGCTGGGGCTGGACGGCACCGAGACATTCGACATCTCTGGCGTCACCGCGCTGAACAACGGCTCCATCCCGAGCACAGTGCACGTCACCGCCACCCGCGACAGGGCGGATCCGGTGGAGTTCGAGGCCGTGCTGCGCATCGACACTCCCGGTGAGGCGGAGTACTACCGCAACGGTGGGATCCTGCCGTTCGTGCTGCGCGGTATGGCCCGGCGGGCCTCGTGAGTGGCAAACAGTGTGATAGCACCCAACTCCACTCACGAGCATGATCTTGGCCGCAGGGCTGGTGGTGGCGCTGGGCACGCTGGTGCAGGGAGCCGTGGGCTACGGCATGGCCCTGGTCGCGGCTCCCCTGCTGGCCCTGATCGACCCGGCGCTCGTGCCGGTTCCGTTGATCTTGCTGACGACCGGGCAGTCGGTGCTGGCGGTGGCCCGCGACGGGCGGCACGCCGACTGGCGGGGGATCGGGTGGGCGATGCTGGGCCGGTTACCGGGCACCGGGCTCGGAGTGCTCGCCGTGGTGGCGCTGTCGCGGCGGGTGTTCGCCCTGGTGATCGCGCTGTGCGTGCTGGCCTGCGTGGTGCTGTCCCTGCTCGCCTGGCGGCCGCGACCGCGACCAGGCTCGCTGCTGCTCGCGGGGGTCGCCAGCGGGGCGGGGGGTACCGCGGCGTCGATCGGCGGACCCCCCATCGCGCTGCTCTACCAGGACGAGCCGGGCCCACGGATCCGCGGCACGATAGGCGGCTACTTCGTGCTGGGCTCGGTGACCTCGATCGCTGCGCTGGCCGCTGCGGGCCAGGTCACCAGCGAGTCGTTGACGAGTGCCGCGGTGCTCACCCCTTTCCTGCTGGTCGGGTTCGCACTGTCCGGGCCAGCGCGCCGGGTGCTCGACAACGGCTGGACCCGGTGGGCAGTGCTCGCGGTAGCCACCGCGAGCGCCGCCCTACTGATCGTCAGCGCATGATGCCGGCCGCCGCGACTCCCCAGGATCATCTGCAACCTCCGCCGCCCCGTTGCGGACAACGCTACGCACAGCGGCAGCAGCACCGGCCCGGCCCGGCCCACCCTGCCTGCCCCGTCATGATCACGGTTTGTGTGTTGTCAGCGACATCGGGTGTCGCCCACGGCACACAAGCCGTGATCAGTGCCCGGCCCGACGCCCGGATAGGCGTTTCAACCTCCAGTTCGCCACCCGCGCTTGGCAGGCGCCGGCGGGACTGCGCAGCTGAAGCCGCGCCTACCCACCGGATCTGGCTGCGCTGATCACTTCGTCGACGTCGCGGAGATGATGCCGACCCTCATGCACGGTGTGCCGGCCAAGCCACGCCACGGTGCGCTGCGCCGGAGCCGGGAAGTTGTAGATGCAACGCCGCTGCCACTGGGCGTCGGCCAGCCTGGCGAAGGCTCTGGCTATCAGGCTCGCGGCCAGGTCGACTTCGCGGCCCACCTCCGCAAGGCCGTCCTCGCTGTATCGAGCGAGGACGACGCGCTCATCGCGGTAGATGGGCCTGAAGCGGGGAGTGTCTTCGACCAAGGCGAGGTAGAGGCGCTCCCGTTGGGCGAGCAGCACGTCACGGAAGTGGCAGCTGTACTCCAGCGCGGACCAGACCTCCGGCGCCGGTCGTCTCCGGAGCAGCCGCTCCTCAGCGGCGTCATGAACGCCGGTGTCCAACCGTGACCGGAAGGCGGTTCCCAGAAGGCGGATCACGTCGGGGATCTCGTCGACGCCAAGCTCGTCGGAGCTGAAGCCGCACT
>DATDHI010000191.1:0-2525 GCA_036521655.1 Pseudonocardiaceae bacterium
CTCCACGTCCTGGCCGATCCCGGCCTCGGCGCACCGCTCGCGGTCCTCGGTCCAGGTTTTCGGCAGGTAGAGCTCCCGGTCGATCAGCGCCCGCCCGCGCGGTGAGGTGTAGGTCAAGAACGCGTCGCAGCATTAGTGGACTAAAAACCAACGCTTCGGTCAGCGTGTCTGGCGTCGGGTGGTGGGGTCGGTGCCGTCGTAGTAGGCCCGTACGGTGTCGGGGCTGGGGCCTGGGTAGTGCTCGGTGAGGGTGCGTAGCGAGGTGTGTCCGGTGATTTTCTGGAGGACGGGGAGTGGGCAGCCCTGGTCTTTGAGTTCTCGGATGCGAGTGTGGCGCAGCTGGTGGAGGGTCCAGCCGGTGTTGGTGGTGAATAGCTCGGCGGCGCGGCGGTAGGACAGGCGGGCACGACCGGTCTTGGTGTCTCGATCGACGCTGGCCACCGGCTGCCTGGGTAGTCGTTCGGCGAGAAATACCGGTCCCGAGTGCCGGCGTGCGCATAGCCGGGCGAGTAGGTGCGCGGTGTGGGTGTACCAGTTGATCTGACGGGGTGTGCCTCCCTTGCCGATGATCAGGGCGGTCTTGGCTTGCGGGTCGAGGTCGGGGATGTCAAGGGAGAGGACCTCGTTGGCTCGGGCGGCGGAGTCGTAGGCCAGGCGCCAGAAGGTTTTTTCGCGCAGCGAGAGGTCGTCGCGCCGCCAGAGGGTCTCCAGCTGGGCGGCGGGGATGACCCGCCGGTCGGGGTTGGTCCGGAGTGTTCGGCGCTCGATCGTCGCGCTCGGGTCCGCTTGGAGGGCCCCGTGACGGGCGCAGAAAGCGAGGAAGGAACGCAGGGCGGCCAGGTTCAGGTTCCACGTGGCTGGGGCGGCGTGGCCGTAGTGGCGTTCGAGGAAGACTGCCAGGTCGGAGCCGGACAGGTCCGCGACCGGGGACTGGGTCCCGAGGTCGGCGACGAGACGGCCCAGGGTCTGGCCGTAGACGGTGCGGGAGCGGGCGGCGAGGTCACGCCGGGCAAGGAAGTTGACCGCCGCGGTGCCGAGATCCAGAGGGTGGGCCTCGGGTTCCGGTGCCTTCCTCCCCGTGGTCATCGCAGACAACGTGGGAAGTCTTCCCCCGCTCGGGACCGAGCGAGCTGGAGGTCCGGGGCCATGAGAGGCCAGGTTACCGCGGACAATGCGCCATTGTCTGCGGATCATGGCACCGACTCTGGGTCTGGTTCAGCTCTGCGCAGGCGTCGGGTCGAGTCATGCTGAGGTATCGGCGCCGGCCTGAGCTCCTTGGGTGGCCGGTCGAGGTCGTAGCGGTAGCGACCGTGAACCAAGATGTGCTCGGACATGGTCGGCCCGGCGTGGGAGACGTCGGTGTCATCGATCTCGAAGCCGGCCGCGCGAAGCCGGTGCACGGCCGGGCTGAGCAGCCCAGCGTTGTAGGCGGCGATGCAGTTAACCACCAGGGTGACGCACAGGGCCTGGGCGGTCTGGTCGATCAGCTGGCGGTGGCGGATCTGGCCCAGGTGGGCGAAATACACCGTCTCGCGCAGGCCGTTGAGGTTCTCACCCTTGTTGAGCTGACGACCGACCCGCTTGCGCATCTCCGGGCGTTGTAAGTAGCGCAGGATGAACAGGGTTTTGACCAGGCGGCCGTAGTCCTGCAGCGCCCGGGCCAGGGCGTTTTGCCGGGGGAACGCCTGGAGCTTGGTGAGCAGCAGCGAGGGCAGCACCTCACCCTCGTGGATCGAGGCGCCGAGGCGGAGCAGGTCGTCCCAACAGGCCAGGATCGGTTCCACGGGGACCCGGTTGGCCACCAACGGCGCCACCAGCTTCGGTGGGGTGCTGTCGTGGGGCAGCCACAGGCGCTGGTCGGCGAGGTCGCGGATGCGGGGACAAAACAGCAGACCGACCACGTCGTAGGCGCCGAAGAGCAGGTCGGTGAACCCGGCGGTGTCGGTGGTGTGCTCGGCGATGGTTAGCTCGCTGTCCCGATCGCGCAGGGCGAAGATCTCATCCAGAGCATGCACGCCCTCCCGGACCCGAGTCGGTATCACCTTGGTCCCGAAGGTGGCGTAATGGTCGGTCACCGAGGTCAGCACCGACAGGCCCCGACCGAACCCGAAGTAACGGGGCAACGCCCCAGCGTTGGCGGCCTTGACCTGGACGGGGAAGCGTTGGCCATCGGAGGAAGCGAACGTCCCGTCACCCCACAGCCGGGCCGCCGGCAGCCGGTGGTGGTAGTTGACCACCTCGTCGATGGCCGGGGTGAGTGTCTCCTCGCGCAGGTACCACGCCGTGGCGTGGGCGACCTGGTCATAAGACAGGCCCGAGGCGCGGGCCATCGCCACCGGCCCGAGGTTGGTGGCCTGAGCCAGGATGGCAGCGTAGAGGTGGACCAGCATCGCCGGTGAGCGGTTCTTGGCCCCACCAGCGTGCAGCAGGTGCTTCGAGAACCCGCATGCTGAGTCGATGGCGATCACCACCTCGGCCAGCTCCACCTGCGGGAACACCTCCCCGACCAGGGCCTTGAACTGTTT
>DATDHI010000192.1:0-3897 GCA_036521655.1 Pseudonocardiaceae bacterium
GCCGCGGCCGCTCCTACCTGGTCAGCTCCCGCAACCACGGCCTCCGCCCCATCGACGCCATCCACACCGCCCTCAACGGCAACCCCTGGCTCCCCACCATCACAACGGCATGACACCACAGCCCAACCCGTGAATGGACACTAGACAAGAGCGTGCACCGCGCCGACGAAATACCGCGACCTCAGCTAAGTGGAACCTATTGGCAGTTCGGCTGGCTGGAATGATGGCGACATGCCGCCGCAATCGTGCATGGTGCTGCACTGCACCGGCCACCGGAGTGACCCGCACCACCAAGTGATGACCACCGCGGATGGCGACGGGGGCCCGGCCCCGGTATGCGCCGAGCACTGGCGACTGATCAACGAGGGTGAGCGGTGGCTGTGGGTGCCAGGACGTTGGCTGAAGGGAGTCGGCTCCGGCATGTCCGAGGGATGCATCCTCATGGGCGACGAGCTGGTCGGCTATGGCCTGGTCGTCGACGCCGACGTCCGGATGAGCAACAGCAAGGTGTTCAGCCCGGACATCGCTGAGGGCCGCGAGACAACGACGCTGGCGATCGATGGCCTGGTGTTCGGCGCCAATCAGCGGGTGTCCATCGAATTGGTGCTCACACCAGAGACCGTGCAGCAGCTCAGAGAGGCTCTGCGTTTCGTCCGCCCGTAGCAGCCCGTACGGACGCTGGCCCAACGAGTGGGGCGGCCTCGCCGTCGGTGGTGTGCCTGCCTCCCAACCGGCTCGGTGGCGGCCGACACGCGCAGCAGCGGGCCCTGTTACTTTCTCGCGAGCCACGACTGCCGTCGGGTGAGGAAGGAACCTGTGACCGCCGAGCCGTTGATCTTCGTGCCAGCCCATCCACGGGTGGCCGGCAACGTCAAGGACATCGGGGTCGAACTTCGCGGAACGGATGACGGCAAGTTGGTCGGCATCGCGTTCTCAAGTGTGCAGCGGCTGGTCGCGGCCTTGGGCGATTACCAGCCCTGGGTGGCGATGGAGCGCGGCAGGTTCGCGGCGTTCGTCGGTGCGGCCGGCGCGCCGTTCGTGTGCATGGACCCGCCGCTGCAGACGGTGCAGCGCTGGACCGCCGCCGACGTCGAGCGGCTTGCCCGGGAGGACGCGTGAGCGGCGATTTTCAAGTCGTGCTCGATGTACTGAAAGAAATGAGCGGCAGCTTCCGGACCGAGGGTGACGCCTATGAAGCCATCAAGCCAAAACTGACACCCCCGATCGCTGACTCCGGAGACGGGAGCCTGAACAGCATCATCGGAGTCGTCATGGAATGCCTGGACGTGTTGCACACCAAGATGGGTGAGGCCATTGGTGAGCACGCCGAGAAGTTGGAGGCGAGCCACGACACCTACGAACGTCACAAGATCGACAATCGGGCGTTGTTCGACGATCTCATGCCGGCGGACTAGGGGCGCGACGTGGCAGAGAGCTGGGTGGGCGGGGACATCGTGGGTATGCACACGATGGCCGCCATGACCTCGGGAGCGCCGGCGGCGATGCGGGACGTGGTGCACGCCCTGAGTACCCATGTCGACGATCTGGTCGGCGCAGCCGGCTGGTCGGGCGGCGCCGCCGAGGCCTTCCAGAAGCGCTGGACCGCCGACTCGATCTCCGCCGGATCGCTGGCTGATGTCGTCGGGAATGTCGGTGACGTGTTGAGGGACCTCGCGAACAACCTGGACAAGGTCAACACGACCCTGTACAACGCGGCCTACGAGGCAACCAAGGCTGGCGCGCCGATCGGCCCGGACGGTACGCCCGGCACCAGCGTTTCCCCGGCGGGAGCGCCGGCCGGGCCGGCGGAGACGGCATTGCAGACCTACTGCGACGAGCACGACGCGGCGATGCAGCTCGCGAAGGGTTTCCGGCTCGACGCGGCCACCAAGCTCTCCGATCTCTATGACCAGATCAGCTACCAGCCCGGCCGCCAGAACAATCCCGACCAGTGGACCACCCTGGGTGACTACGTGCGAGGCCTGTACGCAGTGCCTGACGAAAAGGCTCGCATGACCCGCGGGCAGTTGGCCGGCATGGACGAGCGGATCAAGAAAGCCCGCCAGGATCTACGGGCAGCCAAAGAGGAGTACGCGGCCAAGGGGCTTAAGCTGCCGGACGGTAATGCCGCGAAGGCCGCACACAAGGGGGTCTTCGCCGAGTTCAGGCAGTTGAAGGCCGGTTTGGAGAGCGCGGAACGGCTGGAGCAGAAGCTGCCGTTGAGCGCGGAACTCAACTCCAAGCTCAGCGACATCGGCAAGGCGATCCCGGAAATCGGCAAGGTCACCTCCAATCTCCCGGAATTCCTCAAGGAGGTCCCGGTCGTCGACGTCCTGGCCACCGGGGCCGCCGTGGGTTTCCAGGTCAAAGACGACATGGAGAAAGGCTGGTCCGGTCAGCACGCCGTCGCCGCAGACGTCACCGCGGGCGCCATCGGCTTAGGTGCGGGCGCGGGGCTAGCGATTGCGTGCGGACCAGGGATCTTTGTGGCAGCAGGTGCCGGAGCGGTAGCGGTCGGAGTTGGTGCGTTTGTGTATCAGGGCTTCCACGAACACTGGAGCGAGGAAATCCACGACCACGGAGTAGTCGGTGGGATTGTGACAGGGGTGAAGCATATGGGCCTGCACGCTGGTCAGGAGTTTGTCGACATCGGCAAGGGCATGGGCGGCGCTGCCACCGGCGTCTGGCACTCGGTGTTCGGCTGATGAGCAAGAGCCACCACCCCCGATGGCGACCCCCGATGGTGAACGGCCGTGCGGGCGACACCCGAACTGCGCACCGCACGGACGGGTCCGGGCGCCCGGCGGCGGCGAGCCTGCCGCATACAGCTGAGTCAGCGATCGTCGACCTGGCCAAACCCTTGCGGCTGCGTGTCACCCTCGGAGCTGTGACATTCCTTGTGATCGGGCCGATGCTCCTTCTCGCCGCCGCAGCACCGGACGAGGCGTGGTGGGAGCGGGTGATTTTCGCGGTCATCGGGGTCGCCTCCTTCCTGTTCGGCCGGTATGCGATGTTGCGCAGCTGGGGTCATCGCAAGCTGGTGGTTGACGATGCGGGGGTGCGGGTGCAGCTGCGGCGCCGTTGCCTGTTCGACTTCCCGTGGCAGGACCTGTCCTTCGTCGAAGTCGTGCGGCGCCCCGGTGGCTACAGCCTCGCCACCCCGACGATGGTGTGGCTGGACTTCTATCCCGGACCGGACTTCACAACCCGGCACCCCAAACAGGCGCGCTTGTGCAAACGGCATCCGACCGGGCAGGCCTACCGCTTCCAACTCGGCCCGGTCCGCAAGATCATCCCAGACCTCGACAAGGCATTCCAATCAGTGCACCCGGGACAGTACCGCGGCGTTCGGGAGCAGTCCTGGTCCCAGACACCCAAGTTCACCTGGCGCGTTCGCGTAAAGTGACGATTTGCACACCACAGCCGGCGTCGACGATGAGCACGCCGATTGCCTAGCAGGCTTCCATCAGCATTCGAGTCCGAATATCCACAATCGCGGAATGGTCAAGGGCACGCCCGGCGTGTCGGCATCTGGTGCATGCCGTGTCCGCACCTGGTGCACGCGCAGGGCGGCGCCCGGCTCAGACGAGCCAGCGGAGATCGCCAGGACCGGGCAGGTGGCCTTCGGAGACGGCGTTGTGCAGGGCATCTGCGAGCGCGTGCAGGCCCGCCCCGGTCCGTGGCCATCGCCTGGCGTGAACGAACAGAACGCCTGCATGGCTGGTGTAGCGCGTCGAGTTCACGGACAGCGCCGTGGGCAAGCCCGCGGACCATCGTTGAGCCATTCCGCGGAGTGACGTCGCTTCCCTGGTTGGTCTAACGTCCGCACGGTCGGCCTACGCTGCCGGGGGCGCGGTGGCTGAGGGTCCGACACGGCGGCGGTGCTACCACTGCAGG
>DATDHI010000193.1:0-4488 GCA_036521655.1 Pseudonocardiaceae bacterium
ATCGTCTGCGGTGCGGACGCCGCCGTGGCCGCTGTCCTGGACCGGCTGCGGGCCTGCGGGGTCACCGGGCAGGTGCTGCCGTTCCGGTCCGGCTTCCACTCTCCGATGCTCAGGCCTTACCTGCGCGGGATCCTGGACGCCTTCGCCGGTCTGCCGGTGCGGCCACCGACGCGCCCGATCTGGTCGGCCACCACTGTCGAGCGCTACCCCGACGATCCCGACCGCATCCGCGACCTTGCGGCTCGCCACCTCGTCGAACCGGTTCACTTCGGCCCGCTCGTCCGGCGACTGCACGAGGCAGGAGCGCGGGCCTTCGTTCAGGTCGGTACCGGCAGCCTGCCCGGATTCGTGGCCGACACGCTGGCGGATCTGCCACACCTCACGATGACCGCCAACGCCCCCCGGCGGTCGGGCCTCGACCAGCTCCGGCGGGTCGGTGCCGCGCTGTGGGTGGAAGGCTGGTCGCCCCGGTTCGACCGGCTGCCCCGCGCGCCACGGGTACGGACACCGGTGCGCTCAGAGTCCAGTGGGCCCGTGGTACCCCTAGAGCTAGGTATGCCACTAGTCCGGCTCGGGAACACCGTCGCGCCGCTCACCCAGGCCGCAAGCACACCGGCGCCACCGCAGCTGCCCGCTCCCGGGCACCCGGTGCTGGCCGAGTTCGACGCGGTATTGCGCGACGCCACGGCCGCAGCCACGGATGTCCTCGGTTCCTGGGCACCGGCCACCCCGAGGCGGGCCAGCACGACGCGAACCCTCTCGCTGGCAACCATGCCCTATCTCGTCGATCACTGCTTCTACCGGCAACCCGACGGCTGGCCCGAGCCGGCCGACCGGTACCCGGTGGTGCCGCTGACCACCATCCTCGAGCTGATGGCCGACGCCGCCCGGGCACTGGTTCCCGGCCGTAAGGTGATCGGTGTCCGGGACGTCCGGGCCCAGCGCTGGCTCGCAGTCGCCCCGCCAGTCACCGTCACGACGAGCGCCTCACTGAGCCAGGACGGCACCGTGGCTGTGGTGCTCGAGGGCTACGCGCGCGGCAGCGTGCTGCTCGCTGACAGCTACCCGGTGCCTCAGGCACAGCCTGATCGGCCACTGACCGGGCAACGGCCTTGCGAGGTCACGGCGCAGGGCCTGTACACCGACCGGTGGATGTTCCACGGCCAGGTATTCCAGGGTGTCGCCGAGCTCGGCCCGATAGCCGACGACGGGATCGCTGGCGAGCTGGTCGTTCCCTCCGCGCCCGGGGCGCTGCTGGACACCGCCGGGCAGCTGCTCGGCTTCTGGATCATGGCTCGGACCGGGTGCGACCGGCTCGCGTTCCCGGCCGGGATAGACCAGGTGCGCTACTACGGTTCGCCGCCCCGGCCTGGCGAGCGGGTCCGGTGTGTGGTCCGGATCCGCTCGGTGTCCGCCACCGACGTCGTCGCTGACCTCGAGCTGCGGCGTGCGGACGGACGGCCGTGGGCCCGCATCGAGCGGTGGCGGGACCGCCGGTTCGATACCGACGAGGTGACCTGGCCGGTCTTCCTGTTCCCGGAGCGCAACACGATCGCGCAGCGTCAACCCGGCGGGTGGTTCCTGGTCCGGGATCGGTGGCCCGATCCGGCCACCCGGGAGCTGGTCATGCGTCGCTACCTGAGCACCGCCGAACGCGCGGACTACCAGCGGCGCAACCCGCGCGCCGCGCAGCAATGGCTGCTGGGCCGGATCGCGGTCAAGGACGCGGTCCGGAACTGGCTCTGGGACTCCGGTGCCGGCCCGGTGTTCCCGATCGAGATCACGGTGAGCAACGACGCCTCGGGACGGCCGCGGGTGGCGGGCCCCTTCGCCGCAGCCCCGGAGGTGTCGCTGGCGCACACCGGATCACTGGCCGCGGCGCTGGTCGGCGATCCGCCCGGAGTGGGCATCGACATCGAGCAGGTCACCGGCCGGGATGACCTCACGGTGGCGGCGATCCTCACCGACACCGAACGCGGCCTGCTCGACGCCCTGGGTTCCCCGGATTCGACGCGGTCGAGCTGGGTTACCCGATTCTGGGCCGCCAAGGAGGCCGTTGCCAAAGCGGCAGGCGCCGGCTTGGGCGGGCGGCCGCACCGCTTTGCGGTCCAGCGGGTCGACGGGGACCGGCTGCTGGTCGCGACGGGCGACGGGACGTCCAGCCGCTGGGTGCAGACCGGGACGGGCGCGGAATCCGAGCCGTACGCGGTGGCCTGGACCCCACCGGAGGCGGCAGGTTCCACGCTCCAGCAGGTACCAGCGCACACGGGAGGGGCACCCTGATGACGCTTGACCAGATCCTGGCCGAGGTCCGCGCGATGCTGACCGAGATCATCGGCGCGGAGTACGCGCTGGGCCTCGACATCGGCATGGACACGTCGTTCGACGCGGATCTCGAACTGGAAAGCCTCGAGTTCGTGAAGCTGGCCACCAAGCTCACCGAGCATTACGGAGAGCGGGTCGACTTCGTGGTCTTCCTCGCGGACAAGGAGCTCGAGGAGATCATCGGGCTGACGGTCGGTGACGTGGTCACCCACATCGCGGGCTGCTTGACCTTCGCGGGTGCGGTCGATGGCTGAGATCACGACCAACGGTGTCCGGTTCCACGTCCAGCGGCTGGCTGCGCACCGCGCAGGTACGCACGCCGGCCCGCCGGACCCGGTCGTGTTCATCCACGGGCTGGTCTTGGACAATCTGTCCAGCTTCTACTACACGCTGGCCGGCCCGGTGGCCCACGCCGGTGCCGACGTGATCATGTACGACCACCGCGGGCACGGCCTGTCCGAGCGCCCGCGTACCGGCTACCGGGTGAGCGACTCGGTCGCCGATCTCGCCGCGATCCTCCGCTCCCTGGGCATCGACGGTCCAGTACACCTGGTCGGCCACAGTTACGGTGGTGCGATCGCGCTCAGCTTCGCGATGGCGTATCCCGAGCGGGTGACCAGCATGCTGCTGATCGAGGCCCACGTCCCGGTGCCGGGTTGGGCCGAGCAGATGGCCGCCGATATCGGAAAGGCCGGGATGGACCTCGCCGAGCGCAGCCTTGGGGGGATGGCCTCGCCGAAAAGCAAGCACGCCAGGATGGCCGCGCTCGGGAACGAACTGATCAACCACACGACGCTGCTGACCGACTTGCTGGCCACCGAGCCGCTTTCGGAGCGGAATCTGCGGATGTTCACCCGTCCGGTCCGTGCCGTGTACGGGGAGCACTCCGATGTTATCCACCACGCCTACATACTCGAGGGCCTGTTGCCCCGCTACACGCTCACCGTCCTGCCGGATCTCGACCATTTGGTGCTGGCGAAAGCGACGCGGGTGGTGCGCACCCTCGTCGTGGAGTGGTTCGCCAGCCAGACCACGGTGGACGTCCGGTGAGCCGGTTCCTGTTTGTGGTGCCGCCGCTGGTCGGACACACCCTGCCCACTGTTGCCCTCGGCCGGGAACTGACCAGCCGCGGTCACCAGATCGCCTGGGCCGCAGACTCCGACACCGTCGGCCCGTTGCTGCCACTCGGGGCCACGCTGATCCCGGTCGAGACAGACTTCGCCGGCCAGACGCTGACCCAGGTCAGTCGCCGCTCAGTGGGCCTGCGGGGGGCGGCAGCATTCCGCTTCCTGTGGCAAGACTTCCTGATCCCACTGGCTGCCTCGATGGTGCCCGGTGTCGCTGCAGCGGTGGACGAGTTCGCCCCGGACGTCCTGGTCGTCGACCAGCAGGCGCTCGCCGGCGCGCTGGTAGCCCGCCAGCGCGGGCTGCCGTGGGCGACCTCGGCCACCACCTCGGCGGAGTTGATCGACCAGTTCGCCACCACGCCGCGGCTCGGTGGCTGGGCACGGCAGCGCCTGGCCGACTTCCAGCAGGCCCTGGCCGTATCAGACCCCGTCGACCTGAGGTTTTCCGATCATCTTGTGCTGGCGTTCACGACGCCGGCGCTGGTCGGGCCGGTCTGTGACTTGCCCGGTCACTACATATTCGTGGGTCCCGCGATGGGTCCGCGGACCCGCGGCGGAGAGTTTCCGTGGAACTGGCTGCGCCCAGACCGTCAGCACGTCCTGGTCTCGCTGGGCACGGTGAACCAGGAGGTCGGCCAGCGATTCTTCACTACCGCGGTGCAGGCGGTGGCCCCTCTCGAGGATCGGCTGCAGGTTGTCCTGGTCGCCCCGCCTGACCTGGTCGATTCACCGCCCGACCACGTGCTGGTCCGCGAGTTCGTCCCCCAGCTCGACCTGCTGCCGCACCTGCACGCGGTAGTCAGCCACGCCGGCCACAACACGGTATGCGAGGCCCTCGCGCATGGCGTGCCGCTGGTAGTGGCCCCGATCCGCGACGACCAGCCGGTGATCGCGGGACAGGTCGTCGAGGCCGGCGCCGGCATCCGGGTGCATTTCGGCCGGGTCGGCGCCACCGAACTGTGCGACGCCATCACCACCGTGCTCGACGACCCTTCCTACCGGGCCGCGGCGCAGAGTGTGCGGGCCTCGTTCGCCA
>DATDHI010000194.1:0-2288 GCA_036521655.1 Pseudonocardiaceae bacterium
GGTGAGCCCTGTCAGCCGGGCGAGTGGCGCCGCGGTGGCTAGGGCACGCCCGAGATCGGAGGAGATGATCAGGTCGGGCCGCAGCGCGGCGAGCAGCCGGGCCGCCCGCTCCGCCTGCTCTATCCCTACCGCGTCCAGCGGGATGTCGCTCTGGCCCTGGAATCGGCCTTCCATATTCCAGCGCGTCTGGCCGTGCCGCCACAACACTAGCCTGGTCGAATCGTCCCCATAACGCAGCGCCACGGGCACTGCCGCACCGCCCTCCGTGGGTCGCGCACCGCTTCTCTCCGATGTCTCCGACCCGCTGCGCCCCACGGGCGGAGCCCCGCTGTGCTCCGAGGGCGCCGACCCGCTGCCCTCCGAGGGCGCCGATCCGCTACCCTCCACGGTCAGCGTGGCTCCACGCCGGCTGGCCCGGCGACCGAGACCGGCTCGGGCAGCTCGATTCGCGGGCAGTCCTTCCACAGCCGCTCAAGCCCGTAGAACATCCGCTCCTCCGAGTGCTGAACATGCACGACGATATCGAGGTAGTCGAGCAGCACCCAGCGGCCTTCCCGCTCACCCTCACGGCGCACCGGCCGGACCCCGGCCTTGCGCAGCTTGTCCTCGATCTCGTCGACGATCGCACGCACCTGGCGGTCGTTGGCGGCAGAACAGAGCAGGAACACGTCGGTGATGACGAGCTGCTCACTCACGTCGTAGGCGATGATGTCACTGGCGAGCTTGTCGGCCGCAGCCTCTGCGGCGATCCCCGCAAGCTCGACGGCCCTGCTGGTGGCTGTCACGTGTGCTGTTCGTCCTCCTCCGACGACCCCGACGAGCCTGATGGGCCCAAATGTGCCCGATCCGACCCTTACCCAACCCTTGCTCAACCTTGCGGCGACGCACTTCAGGGTAACCCGGCTCACCGGGTCCTGCGCCGGGTCAGCCCTCTTCCTGCTGGTAGAGCCCGCGTTTCGCGATGTACTGGACGACACCGTCCGGCACCAGATACCAGACCGGCTCTCCAGCCACGACACGCTTCCGGCAGTCGGTCGAGGAGATTGCCAGGGCGGGGATCTCCACCAGGCTGACCCCTTCGCGGGGCAGCCCGTGAGTGGTCAGCCGGTGCCCGGGCCGGGTGCAGCCGACGAAATGCGCGAGTTTGAACAGCTCGTCCGCATCCTGCCAGGACATCATCCGGGACAGGGCGTCCGCGCCGGTGATGAAGAACAACTCCGCGCCGTCGCCGCGTACCGTGCGAAGCTCGCGCAACGTGTCGATGGTGTACGTGGGGCCCGGCCGGTCGATGTCCACCCGGCTGACCGAAAACCGCGGGTTCGATGCGGTCGCGATCACAGTCATCAGGTAACGGTCCTCTGACGGCGAGACGCGGCGGTCGTCTTTCTGCCACGGCTCGCCGGTCGGCACGAATACCACCTCATCAAGCGAGAAGAAGTGCGCAACCTCACTCGCCGCCACCAGGTGGCCATGGTGGACCGGGTCGAACGTGCCGCCCATCACCCCGATCCGCTCGGCGGGCGATCCGCCATCAGCGCTCATACGGTGACTCTAGCGATCAATCCAGGCCGGGCAGCGGCGGGCTGCCCTCACGCCACCGCACCACTCGCACCGCCTTTCCGATCTCCGTGCGTGGCACCGTGCCCGCGGGCAGCACCCGGACGACGACGCGCACGCCGAGCGCCTCGCGCAGCCCGGACTCCAGAGCCGCCACGGAAGGCCGCGCACCGGGCGAAGGTGAGCTGGCGGGAACGTCCGTTCGGTATTCGCAACAGGCGAGCAGCCTGGGCACGTCTTCCCTCTCATCCAGCACCAGCAGGTAGTCGGGGCACAGGGCCGGGTCGGCGAGGAGCACCCGCTCCACCTCGCTGGGGTATATGTTGACGCCGCGGATGATCAGCATGTCGTCGCGCCGGCCGGTAATCCTGCTCATCCTGACCAAGGTCCGCCCGCAGGCACAAGCGCCGCGGCGCAGCGCCGCGATGTCACCGGTCCGGTACCGCAGCAGCGGCAGCGCCTCTCGGGTGGGCGTGGAGAAGACCAGCTCGCCCCGGGTGCCGTCGGGCACCGGCCTACCGGTCGCTGGGTCGATCGCCTCGACCAGGAAGTGGTCCTCGTTGACGTGCAGCCCGTCGGCGGCCTCGATGCACTCGGCGGCCACCCCCGGCCCGATTACCTCCGACAATCCGTAGACGTCCAGGGCGCGCAGGCCGAGCAGTTCCTCGATGCGCCCGCGCAGCTGCTCGGACCACGGTTCGGCGCCGAACAGGCCAGCCGACAGCGACCCC
>DATDHI010000195.1:0-1831 GCA_036521655.1 Pseudonocardiaceae bacterium
AACTCGCTCAAGGTGCCCGACACCGACCGCAACCGCGGATGGATGGGCCGCATCCGCTACCGGATGGGCTTCGCCGGCTACCCCACGCTGCGGCTGATGTGCCTGGCCGAGACCGGTACCCGCGCCCTGCTCGGCGCCACCATCGGCGCCGCCAGCGACCGGGACGAGGCCACCCTGGCCCGGCGGCTGCTGCCGCTGCTGGAGCCGGGCATGCTCCTGCTGCTCGATCGCGGCTTCGACGCCGCTACCTTCCTGACCGCGGTCCACCGCACCGGAGCGGCGCTGCTCGCTCGCGTGCGTTCCCAACGAGTCCCACCGGTGCTCAAGCACCTGCCCGATGGCTCCTACCTGTCCGACCTCGACGGTCTGGCGGTGCGCATCATTGAGGCTGACCTGACGATGCGCGGCGCGGACGGCACCCGGATCGGGGACCGCTACCGGCTGATCACCACCCTGCTCGACCACCACCGCTACCCCGCCGAGGCGTTGATCAGGCTTTATCACGAACGCTGGGAGATCGAATCGGCCTATCTCGCGTTGCGCCACACGATGCTCGACGGGCATGTTCTGCGCTCCGGGGACCGGGCCGGGCTGGAACAAGAGGTGTGGGCGCTGCTGACGCTCTACCAGCTGCTGCGCATGGCCATGGTCGACGCGGTCGAGACCCGCCCCGGCACCAACCCGGACCGGGCCAGCTTCACCACCGCCCTGCAGGCCGCCCGCGACCAGCTCATCGCCGCCGCCGGGATCTGCCCCGGCAGCCAGACCACCAGCCACGACGAGCCCGCCGACCGGCTCGGGGTCATCGGCCGGGCCGTGCTGGCCACCCTGCTGCCCGCCCGCCGGGCCCGCTACAGCGCCCGCAAGGTCAAGTGCGCGACCTCCCGCTACCTCAACCGCGACGACGGCCGTCCCGCGGCGTCGACAACGGTCACCGCCATCACTATCGCGGTGCGCACTCCGCCGCTCGACCTCACCCCGCGATCGCGCCGCGGCCCGAGCGCGCCTCCTAAGCCCCGGTGCCCGACCCGCCGAGACCGCATCACTGAGATCATGAACGCCGAACCCCACCGGGCCTGGTCCGGCTCGGAACTCGCGGAGAAATTGCAGGTCAAATCCCACAACATGCTCACCCAACTCGCCGAGTGGACCCGCCTCGGCTTCCTAGCCCGCGCCAGCGCCGGCAGCTACACGCTCGCCACGCCGCGCACTTGCGTGACAGACCCTCCTGATCACTAACTCCGCGGCATTGTGGCGCGAAGGGAAACGACCAGCTCCTTGGCGGCCACATTGGCCCCACTAGTGTAGTGTCTCGTTATTGATTTTTCACTTGCTGGAGGGTGACTCGTCCGCGGGCGACCTTGGCGAGGATTTGTTCGGTGGTGGCGGTCCAGACGAATGGTTTCGGGTTGTCGTTGTTAGCTTTCAGGTATTCCCCGATGGCGGTGATGAGTTCGTTGACGCTGTGGAACACGCCGCGCCTGATGGCCTTGTCCGTGATTTCCCGGAACCATCGTTCCACGAGGTTGAGCCATGACGAGGAGGTGGGAGTGAAGTGCAGGTGGAATCGGGGGTGGCCGTCGAGCCATTTTTTGACGTTGGGATGTTTATGGGTGGCGTAGTTGTCGCAGATCATGTGCACCTGCAGTCCTTTGGGCACCTCGCGGTCGACCGTGCGCAGGAATTTAAGGAATTCGGTGTTGCGGTGGCATTGTCAGGTTGTTCAGCGTCTGGGGTGGCCGGGTTTGTCTTCACCCGGGATGTGGCTCCGCGGCGACCGGGGTCAGGCGGCTGCGGGCACGCCGACGACCTCGTTCCAGGCGGTGAATCG
>DATDHI010000196.1:0-9179 GCA_036521655.1 Pseudonocardiaceae bacterium
TCCAAGAGCTGGCGCCGGGCCACCCTGCCTGTGCACCACGTGCGGACACACCGGGGACCACGTGCCGACACGCCGGGGGTGGGGGGTCAGCGGAGTTCGTGGGTGCCGTCGGGGAGCTGGTGGGCGATCCCTCTCCTAGCCTAAAGCCGCGCCATTGGTCGCCGCGACCGCTCCTACCGCCGCGTCACGAGCAGGTGAGCGAGGACGTGGCGGCTGCTGTCCGTCAGGGTCAGTCGCGAAAGGTTCTCCGTTCGCGACTGGCTATAGCTGGTCGGTGCTGGCAGGCGGCCGAGGATCGGCACGGGTGAGAAGGCTTCCCCAGTGCCCCACCAGGTCGCGGTAGAGCGCCGAGCAGGTGAGCAGCTCCTGATGAGTGCCCAGCAGCGCGCGGTTGCCATCGAGAACGAGGATTCTTTTTGCGTGCAACGTCGCGCTGATGCGGTGAGCTACGACCACGAGCGTGCCCGGACGTTGGGTAAAGGCTCGCTCGACCCGCGAGTCTGCCACCGGATCCAAGTGACAGGTGGCCTCGTCCAGAATCACCAGTCGGGCTGGCGCAAGGTAGGCGCGAGCGAGGGTGACGAGCTGCCGTTCACCTGCGGATAGCGTTGCGGGCTCCAGGTCTGCGCCGTATCCGCCGAGGCGTTCAACGAGTTCCCGGGCCCCGACGGCGTCGATTGCTTCGTCGATCTCCGCAGGTGTCGGATCGTCCCGGAGATAGGTCAGGTTCTCGTCGACGGTGCCGGCGAAGACGTAGGCCTCCTGTGGGATCAGCACGCGGCGTTGGGCGAGGTCATGGCTGTCCCAGTCGCGCAGCTCGACCCCACCCAGGAGTACCCGACCCGACTGTGGATCGAGGAGGCCGGCGATGATTCCAGCGAGGGTCGACTTGCCCACGCCACTAGGGCCGACGACCACCAGATGGTCGTCGTCGGACAACAGCAGGTCAAGGTCGCGGATCACCGGATCGGCGTGCTGACCGTAGCCGAAGGTGACGCCGCAGAGTTCCAGCACGGATCCATCGGGGCGGGGGCGGGGCAGTGGGTCGAGGCGCGGCGATTCGAGTTGCCCTCGCGCGCCGCCGTCAGCGTTGGCAGGAAGCTCCGCAGCCTCGACGATGCGGCGCAAGGTGACTACCAGCCACAGTCCGTTACCGCCAACAGCCTGGATCAGGGTTTGCATGGCAGGCTGAAGTCCCATCGACACGTAGGTGATGGCACCCAGCACCGTGCCGGTCGTCGCACCGCGTGATAACAGCCACGGTGATCCCAGCAGAATGAGCAGCAGAGGAAGCCAGGTGCTGATGCCCAGCGCCGTGGTCCGCAACATGGTGACTTTGGCTAGGCGGATCGCCGCCTCCTCCTGGGTATTGATGGTGCGACCCACCGTGGCGCGCACTTGATCTTCGGCACCGCACGCGACGACGTCGCGCAAACCGCTTGCCACTGTGGTGACCGCCTCGGCAATGCCCTCGTCCGCCATGATCGCGGCCCGCTGGTAAGTAGCCATGGCGCGCAGCGCGGCAAGAAACAGCCCGAGCCCGATCAGCAACGGCGGCGCGACCAGCGCGACAGCGAGCGGAACCAGGGTGAACAGGCCGAGCAGCGCGCTCCCTGTGGTCACCAGGAAGCTCTGCGTCATCATGATCACGCTGGCGAACGACTCCCGGACGATCTCCACCTGGTGTGTCAGTCGTGCCACTGCGGCGGTGTCGGCTGCGTCGCCTCTGAGGGTGCAGCGCAGCGCGCCGCTCACGACGAGGTCGACGAGCTCGTCGCGGAACGGTTCGATGAGCTCGGCGAGCCGCAGGTAGGTCTGGCGGGTCCCGATCGCCCCGACGAGTGCGCTCAGCGCCATCAGCCCTAGGCAGCCGAAGCCCGCCGCTGGCCGGCCGGCCAGGAAGCCGTCGTCGATCGCGGTCGCGACCAGGCGGCCGGACAGGAAGGCCGGTACCGCCTCGACGGCCGACCAGGCGAACAAGCGGGCCAGCAACCCGCGCCGCTTGCGGAACACGTCGAACAACACGTGCCAGTGGGCGCGCTGCAGGCGCAGTGTCCGGCCGGGTGTCATGGGGGGCCCCCGGCCCGCGGGGCGCCTGGTGGGAGCCCTTGGTCGAACTCGTCGCGATAGGCTGGATCGCTCCACAGCTCGTGGTGTGGTGCGACGCAGCGCACCTGGCCGTCGGCCAGCCAAACGACGAGGTCGGCGTGGGCGGCCGTGGAGGCCCGGTGTGCGACGACGAGGCGGGTGCGGTCGGCCAGTGCGCCGATCAATACCTGCCGGATGTGATGCTCGGTGACGGTGTCTAGACTTGCGGCGACGTCGTCGAGCACGAGCACCCGTGCGGCGTGTGCGAAGGCGCGCGCGAGGCCGATCCGCTGGACCTCACCGCCGGACATGCGCGCGTCGGCCAGCTTGGTCTGGTATCCCTGCGGCATCCGCCGGATGAAGTCATCGGCGCAGGCCGCTCGTGCCGCAGCGGCTAGTTCTGGCCGGGCGGGATTGTGCTCGCCGAAGGCGATCACGTCGGCGAGGGTCTCCCCGATGAGCGCCGGGCGCTCGAAGCCGTAGCCGACGGCGCGACGCAGGTCGCGCCGATCCAACCGAGGCAGGGGTACCCCGTCGAGCAGCACCTGACCCTCGTCTGGGTCGAGCAGTCGTCCGATGAGCCCGGCCAGCAGGGACTTGCCGCTTCCGCTGCGCCCGACCACCGCGACCAGGGCGCCACCCGGCACCACAAGATTGAGGTTGCGCAGCACCGGCAGGCCCCGGTTGCGGACCGTGACAGCCCGAAACTCCACCCGGCCAGGACCCTCGGGCAGGCGTTCGGTGCCGTACTCCGCCGCGGGCTGGGCCAGGACTTCCGCAGCCCGTCCGGCGGCCGCCCTCGCCCGAGCGAACTGTGACACCGAGGTCACCGCCGAGCCGAGCCCCGCGGCCATCCCGACATACAGGATGGCTGCCAACACCTCCCCCGGACTGATCCGCCCCCGCGCCAGCTCAATGCCGGCGACCGTGAGCACCGCGACTTCCAGCAGCGGAACCAGCAGCGCCTCCTGGGCAGCGAGCCGGGTTTGAACGCGCCACATGCCCATCCCGGCGCCGTGCAGCTCGGGCAGCGGCGCCAGCACACGCCGGCGCTCGCGGGCTGTGGTCCGCGCGGCGGCGATGGTGCGTGCCCCGGTCAGCGCATCGACCATTCGAGTGGCGATGCTGCCCTGCACCCGCAGGTAGCGGTCGGCCAGCTCCGAGGCATCCCGGACATTGCTGCGCACCAGGATCAGCAGCACCGGGGCCCCAACGAGAAAGGTCAGGCACAACCAGGGGTCGATGAGCGCGAGGGCGACGATGCCGCCGAGCGCGGGTACCAGGGCCGCGACCGCCCACACCAGCACGGTGCCCACCCGGCCAGCGTCTGCGGCGTTGCCGCCCATGCGGGTAGTCAAGTCGCCCACCCCAAACCGGCGCCCCGAGCGCGCGCCCAGCGCGAGGACATGATCGAGCACGGACCGTCGTAGCCACGCCGTGGCCCGCGCGGTACTCGTCCCGCTAGCAAGATCATCAAGAGCGTCGCAGACGATGAGCAGCCCAACCACCAACCCGCAGCCCGCCAACCACAGCGCGGAGTCATGACCACCGAGCACGACGTCGACGGCCCGACCGAGCACCGCAGGGAACGCCGTCTCCGCCGCAGCGACGGTGAGCGATGCGACCAGCAGCAGGCAGGTCCAGCCCCCGCCGCGCTGGACGATCCGCAGGATCAACCGGTCAGACGCAGGCGGCGACCCCGCTCCGGCTGGTGGCCGGAGCGAGGTCCCGGGCTGGCGGTGAGGATGCGCCAGACAGTTATCCTCACCGGTACTGCTCAGCACAGCAGCAGGCTGACATGACTTCCGAAGATGCTACGGCCGTGGCGACCCGTAGGTCGGCCGCTCGGGGCTTCGGGTGTCTCCATACCCTGCATATCGAGCAGTGCCATGTGAATTCACCTCCTTCGCTGGTTGCGTGGTGGGACGGACCCGGTTCGGGCCGGGTCCGACGGTGGGGGCAAGGAACGAAGGAACGGCAGGTGCACCGGCGCTGGGTGCAGGGCGGCGCCGGCAGCAAGTAGCACCCCGGCGGTGCCGGTGGCCAGGTCCATGGACAACCGGAGCAGTTCCTCGCCGGGGAACGCGGTGCAGCCCTGGTAGTCGATGGCGTGCCAGGCCAACCGCCGGATGTGGTCGGCGACTACATCCTCAGTGTCCGGGGCGCACCCCTGGCTGAGGTGCAGGATCATGCCAGCCCGGCCGTGGAAGAGGCCAGGCTCGACGTAGAACGGGGACTGCGCCGCGCGGCGGATGCCGGCGGCCGCCTCGGCGAACTGGTCGTCGTTTCGGTGGGCGAGGTACTGGTCGAGGACGAGCCCGATGCCGGCGCTGCCGTCAGCCAAGTAGGGCATGGTCCGCCAGCCCTCGTTGACCTCCATGCTCCCGTCGTCGCGGACGAGGCAGCGGCGGAGGTCCTGCCGCAGGGCGGTCCGTGCCAGGTCGAGCAGGACCGCCTGGCCGAGCTGCTCGTACAGGCGCAGCAACAGCAGAGCCGGACCGGCGGAGCCGTGCATGAGCCCGGCGTGGGGGTGGGAACCGCCGCTCACCTCGCCGACCGCGTCAGAGTCTCCCAGCCGGTCGGCGACCGCCTGCGCCACGTCGAACGCCGCGCTGCGTAACGACGGGTCCCCGGTGATCACGGCGAAATGGGCCAGGTTGAGGCCGATGCCGGCCAGCCCGCCGTACAAGTCCAGCCCGAGCCGCTCCCACTTCCCCCCCAACTCGCCTGCGCAGATGTCGAGGACCTTCAACGCTTCCGTGCGCTGACCGAGGTGGTCGAGCACGTAGGCCACGCCGTGCAGGCCGTCGTAGAAGCCCAGCCGGGTCGTCCCCAAAACCGGGTGGGTAGCGCGCCGCGACAGCCACTCCTCGTGGTCCGGGTAGCGTCCTGCGCCGGTCACGTCCAGTGCGTAGAGCACCCCGGCCGCCCCGTGAGCAATGTTCAGACCCCCGGTCTGGAACTGCTCGATGTCGCCGGGAAACAGCCGATCGTCGCGATCCGGAGTGGCGCTGGCAAGGATCGCCCCGGCCAGCGACGCGCGGATCCGTTCCCAGCCATTCCGCTCCGAGTCCAGCGCAAGCGACAGGTAAGTCGACTTGGCGCCAGGCTGGCCAACGATCACCTGCACCGCCTCGTCGAGGAAGGCCGCTGGAACCGGGAACAACTCAGAGATCACGGCGGCGAAGTGAGCGGCCTTGGCCCGATCAATCGCGAGCAAGGTAGTCAGCGGGAGGAACAAGAACAGGCGCAGGCAGGCTAGCGCGTAGCGGTCGATATCGAAGCCGACGCGGTCCCGCGGCGCGGCGAAGCCCGGATCGGCGAGAGTCTGCCGCCGACCCTCCTCGACCCCCGCCGCTATTTCGAAATCGACCAATACCACCCGGCCATCCGGCCTCAGCAGGACGTTGAACGGGTGCAGATCCCCGATGACCACGCCACGGTTGTGAATGGCGTCGATCGCCCGTTCGAGTTTGGCTTGCACGTCCAGGGCCCACGACGTGTACTCGGCGATGGCCCGCTCGTCGGCGTCGAGCTTGACCAGCGGGTATCGCTCGACGATGGTTGAATTCAACGCGCTGGCGTCGACGAACTCTAGAGCCAGGAAGTGGTGCTCCCCGAAGGTGAATGAGCCGTGCACCGCTGGCACGACGTCTAGCCCGGCAAGCCGCTCGAGGATGTCCCGCTCGCGGCGCAACCTGGCTACCGCGTCCGTACCGTCCATGTCGAGCCCAGCGTGCGGCCGGGCCTCCTTGAGCACGATTTGCTCGCCGGTCTGGACGTGCTGGCCCAGATAGAGGCCGCCCCCATTGGAGAAGTGCAGTGCCCGCTCGATCCGGTACGGCAGGGCGTCCACCTTCACGCTGTTGCGCGCTGCCAGATGCGGTTCGAGGAACGCCGGCAGGCCCACCCATTCGGGCAACCGGAAGGTCGGGCCCCGCCGGTCGGGCACCAATCGCCCTTCCGGGTCCTCGATCGCCAGTTCCCACGAGCCGGTCTCCGACAGGCAGAACCGCTCGGCGACCCCCCCGTAGCGCACGTACAGCGGTCCCTTACCCCACCGCAGGTCACTCAGCACGTACGGCCCGGCGCTGCCGTCCAGCACCTCGCCGAGCTCAGTGAGCACGGCTTCTAGCTGCGCCTCGTTCGCCGGATAAATCGTGACGAACTTGCCGCTAGACCCCCGGTCTGCGTACTTGGCGTTCGCCAGCAACAGCGCATCGGGGCTGCGCAGGAACTTGAACACAATCCGCCGGTTGCCGCAGTAATCCGCGACCGCGGCCAGAACCCGCTCGGCGTTGTCGAGGCACGCCGAGACATGCACCTTCCACCCTTGAGCAGGCAACGTCACATCGATCGGACGCTGGACATGCCAGTCCTCGAGTTCACTGGCTGCCCAGCCGTCGGGCACCGGAGCGCGGCTGAGCTCGAAGTCCCTGGGCTGTGCGCCCAACCGGGATGTCGAGTCATAGAACAACCGGTCAATTAGGCAGTAAAGCTCATACCGCTTATTCACGACACCCCCAGAGTCGCCAAGCACTAGCGACGCGGCACTCGTTACCCTTAGCCCGTTCGTGGCGAACCCTTAGGGGATAATAAGCCCCCCTCGTACACCGCGAAAGACTCCATCTGGGCTAGTAGAAGCGGCACTGATGCCCTGACTGGTGGGATGTGGATCAGGCCGCTGGGTCTGCAGCCTATCGCGTGCCGAGGACGATGGCTGGCTGGTTCGGATGCTTCTTGCCGCCTTCCCAGGGCTGGCTCCTCCACATAGTGAACTCGACACCCTGGCGCGGACACCTGTCCTGAGGTGGCCTCGGCCGCTGGGAAGTATGCTGTCGTGCCTCCACCTCACCTCCGGAGTTCCGCCGTCGAGCGATCGACTTTGCCCGTTTGGGTCAACAACCGATCGCTGCAGTAGCCAAGCAGTTGTCGATTAGTGAGTCGTGTCTGCGGAATTGGTTAGCGCAGGCTGATGCTGACGAGCGCGGCAGTGATTCCAGGTTGATCAGCGCGGAGAAGCGCGAGCTCACTCAGTTGCGGCGTGATAAGCGTCACCTGGAGATGGAGACGAGATTCTCAAACGGGCGGCCGCGTACTTCGCTCGTGAGAACGTCCTCCCAAACTAGCATTTCGTCCAAGAAGTGCACGCCGATTCACGGGCGACATACGGGTGGCCGCGGGTGCACGCCGAGTTGACGCTGGGTCAGGGGTTGCCCGTGAACCACAAGCGGGTCTCCCGGCTGATGTGCCAGGCCGAGCTGCAGGGCCTCTACCGGCGCCGATACCGCCGCGGCCGGACTGGGCCGGCGACCGAGGATGACTTGGTCAGCCGGCGCTTCACCGTCGAGGGCCCGGACCTGTGATGGCTGACAGACATCACAGCGCATCCGACAAGAGAAAGGAAACTGTACTGCGCAGCCCGTCGTGGACCCCTATTCTCGACTGATCATCGGATGGTCGATCGCTGATCACATGCGCACTGAGCTCGTCGTCGATGCGCTCGGCATGGCCACACTTCGTCGGCGACCCAGGGACGGTTCGACGATCCTGCACTCCGTCCACGGAATGCAATATACATCGTGGGCGTTCGGACAACGACTCCGCGCCGCCGGATTGCTCCCATCGATGGGCACGATCGGCGTTTCTATGACAACTCAATGATGGAGTCTTCTGGGGCACCCTGCAAACTCGAAGTCCTCGACACGAGAATCTGGGAAAGCCGCAACGAGCTTGCCAACTCCATCTTCGAATGGATAGAATGCTGGTACAATGCCGAACGACGATATTCCAGGCTGGGAATGCTCCCGCCTGGTCGAGTTCGAAGCCCCCCACACCGACCAGACGATCACACAGGACGATCACTAACCCCACACCGTGCGTGTCCGTGCTAGGAGCCAAGCTCACCCCGGGGATGTCGTCGGCCGGGTCCCCGGCGCTGGTAGTAGTCCTTAATCTCGGGACATGATGATCACTGGCCGGGATGCGGTGGTGGCGTGGACCCCGGTGGCGATCACGTCGTCGGCTTCGGCGTATTCCAGCTCGATCCAGGCGATGCCGCAGTGGTCTAGGCCGGCGGCTTGCGGCACCGTGCTCTCCGTCGAACACCACGATGACCTCGGGGCAGCGCCGGATATGTCGTCGCGGATCGCCACCTGCAGCGGCGCGAAGAAGGCGAACAGGCCCGTGAGCAGCCTGGTCTTGTCGCGCCAATCGGCACTGGAACCCGAAGGTGGCGCCCCACAGCAGGTGGTGCCCATCAACGAGCAGCATCGAGGACCTGAGGCCGACGCCGACCAGCATGTTCGGCACGAATCGCTCGTGCCCGGCACATCGACGAACGCCACCGTCGACCCCGTGGGCAAGGTCGTCCAGGCGAACCCGAGATCGATGGTCATCCCCCGACGGCGTTCCTCCGCCCAGCGGTCGGGCTCCATCCCGGTCAGTGCCCGCATTTACCGTGATCGACGTGACCTGCGGTGACTATGATTTGCATGCCAGTACGGTATCCCGGAGCACCGCATCCTGGTTGGCGGGCAGCGCGCGCATGTCGAGTAGGCAGCGGCCGCGTTCGATCCGGCTCAACACCGGGGGCCTCCCAGCCCGCAACGGGGAGGCGAAGCGGTCCGGCAGGCTGACCGCGGCGCTGGGCAGCGTCACCCCCGGCGCCCCACCGCCTCCCACGGTGGCCTGCGACGCCACCGCCGCCGCGTCCACCCCGCGTCGTGCCAGTGCCGCCGCGATCGCCGTTTCCCGCCGGTGCAGCATGCCGGGGTCTGCGGCCAGCGCCTGCGCGGTGGGCGTTGCGGGGCCCCGCAGGGTGGCCTCCAGCGCGGCCAGGGTCAGCTTGTCGACCCGCAACGCGCGGGCCAGCGGGTGCCGCCGGAGCCGGGTCACCAGTTCGGCGGACCTCATGAGCAACCCGGCCTGCGGGCCGCCGAGCAGCTTGTCGTCACGTAGTAGGCCCGGGCCGCGCGTTGCGCGGCGTCGTGGAGATGTTCCAGCGCGGACGGGTCCAGCGCCGAGGCCGCCTTGATGGCGTGCTCCACCGATTCCCGACCAGCGTTCACTATCAGCTCCTCCTCGCCCAT
>DATDHI010000197.1:0-17714 GCA_036521655.1 Pseudonocardiaceae bacterium
GTGGGCCAAGGTCGGCGTTGAGGGCGCCGAGGTGTCCACGCGCCTGGGCTACCAGTCGCAGGCCCGGATGCTGGCCAAGCGGTGGCCAACGGAGCGGGTGGATGAGATCACGGAGCTGATGGTGCGCGGCTATCTCGCGGAGCTGCGCGACGCGGGCCTGACCGGCGGTGTTCGCACGATGCGCCTGCGGTTTCCTCATCACCGAACATCCAATTAACGAGGGTGTTGTATGCCTCATCTGCCAGCTGTGCGGCCTCGATTGTTCCAAAGATCTGAATCTGGATCAAGCGGTCGTACAAAGGGCTAAGATCCGGGAGGTCGGGACTTCTGTCGAACTCGTCCCGCTGGTGGTGGAACTCCTTGGTGAAGTCGACGTATGCGGCTCGCCGATGCTCGTAGGACCGAGCGGCGTCCTCGCGCGCCCATAAGGCCTGCTCCCGCTCCCATTCCCGTTGCCATCGAGCTTGTTCGCGGCGGTTGGCGAGGAGCTGCGTGACGACAGCGCTACCGAGTCCTCCGAGGAGGCCGACGATCAGCGGAACCAGGGTCGCGCTCATCGACCAGAGGGTAGAGGTATTGTAGGGATGGGTAAGCGCAGCCTACCGCAGCGCCCAAATCGGAAATGTCTTTCCGATTTGCTTTCACTGCGAGCGGTCTGCAAGGTCTCCCGGTAGCAGGTCACGCAGACCTTACCGCCGTCTGCTGGTAGTCCCGGCAGCGTGATGGTGGGCTGGAACTGGGCACCGCACAACGCCTGCACCCGGCCGTCACGAAGCCGTCCAAAGTGGGTGTCCCGGTCGTTAGCCGAGCGCAGATACCAGCTCACCACCGGACATCACAGCGCTTGGCCAGCGCGAGCAGCCGATCCCGCAACTGCTGGTCGGTCAACCCGGGTGCAGCGTCGGCCAAGGAGATGACCTCCGCAGCGCCGATCGTGCGGCCAGGGTCGCGGAGAGGCGCTCGAACGGCGACGGCAACGGCAGCACGACCATGGTGACCGAGGTGTAGGCAAAGTCCACGCCGCAACCGGTGCAGGTGAACGCGGCCACCGCGGGTGGCGCGGCACGCCGTCGGTGCCACCGCATCCGGGGCAGGGCTCGACCTGCTGCGGGTGGGCGTATCGGGTCACCGGGCGTTAGCCTTCGGCGCCGTGTTGCCCGCGCTGGTGGCGCTGGCCGTCTCCGTGGTCGCCTGTTTAGCGCTGCGGCACCATCATGCACCGGCAGCCAAGGTGGAACCCGCGGAGCGTGCCGTGGGGCGCCTCCGGGACCACGCGCGGGGCCAGATTGGGTGGCTGCTGTGCTGTTGACACAGGTACACGGTGCGGTGCTAACAGCGCCTAGGAATTCACACTGCGTGAACGCCTACTCCGAAGCGGTTACGCAGGCTGTCCAGCTCCCACACCCGGCGCCGAGCCCGGCGGTGCAGGATGAGCACCAGGTCCCGCGCGATCGGGTCGTTGCGTATCCGGGTGGGCGCGATGCGGTCCGCGGTATCGAGGTGCCGGATCGCCTCGTTGTCCCTGCCTCCCTCGGCTTGGGCATAGCCGCGGGCGAGGTCGAAGTGCAACCTGCTGCGCCGTCCCGCGGACCCAGGTCTGACCGGGTCGGCGTCGAGTCGCTCAGCATGGCTGGGGCCGTTGCCGCGTTCCACCGCGATGGCCAGCGACCACGCGGCGACGTTGGCCGGACCGAAATGCCACGTCAGTGTGTTGCGCTCTCCGGTGGCGTGGGCGAGGTCCGCCGCTTCGGCCAGGTGGGTATCGGCCTCACCGGGGTGCCCGTTGCGCCCGGCAAGCTGTGCCGCCAGTAGGTGAGTCATCCCGAGTGCTTCCGCAGCGCGGACGTCTGCGCCGGTGGGGTCCGCTTCCGCCTCGACGGCGGCGCGGGCCTGCGCCAGGACGGCGCCAGCAGTTTTGCGGGCGCCAAGGCGGCTGAACGCACCAGCCTTGGCGAGACCGGCGAACGCGGCGAACGCGGGGTCACCCAGGCGCACCGCAGCGGCGTACCCCCGATCCATCGCCTGAACCGCGAGATGCGGGTGGCCCAGTTGCCGGGCGATGCCGAAGGCGATCGCGCAGGCTTCCACGAGCGCCGCCAGCGCCGTGCTGGCAACCGCCGGGGTCCCGGTCGCGGCGCGCACGTGTAACTCCGTCAGCAACGCGGCGAGGTCCCTCCCGGCCAGCGCGTATCGGGCCTCGTCGCAATGGGCGTTGGCCTCGGCGGCCCAGCGGGCGAGTTGCTCCACCGGCCGGGCGGGCACGTCCGGCACGTCGTCCAGGGTGATGTCGTACAGCAACGGCGTGATCTCGGCGATGACCGCCATCGCGTCCGCCGTTCCCCGGTCGCCCGGCAGGTATGGCTGACCCGTGAGATCGACCACCGAGCAGCCCAACGCGTCGGCGAGGTCCTCAAGCAGGCCCTGCCGGTTAAACCCGCGCTTGCCTGCTTCCAACATCGATAAGTAACCCTTGGTGATCCCGGCCAGGCCAGCCACCACGTCCAAGCTCATCCCGCGGCGACGGCGGATCATCTTGGCGCGCGCACCGATCACCGACGCGTCCTCAGCGTCCAAAAACAACCCTCTCCCTCACTGGACCCCCCACTGAACCCCGGAGCCGTCGCCCCGGGGGATTCACCCCAGTGAGGAGGCACCCCCACGGTACCGGCACCACCGTGGTGAACTGGGGGGCCATGGACCCCGACGGCGTGGTGCGGCTGGTCGCCGAGATCGTGCGCGGCGTCCCGAACCTGCCGGGCGCGGCGTGCGTGGGCCGGTACGAGTTGTTCGACGAGGTGGCCGGTCGCCGTGGCCCTGAGCAATATGCGCAGGAACGGCAGCGCCTACAGCGGGCCGCCGCGTTGTGCCGCACCTGCCCAGTCCGGCCCGCGTGCCCGGCCCCGGCGTGGGGACAGCGTGGGGACGGGGCGGGAACCGTGGCGACCGGGGGGCACTGTGCGCGACTCCTTGCGACACAACGGCACTGGCGGCACGCTTACGGCTGTAAAACTCCAGGTCAGCGCACCCGCACCGTCACAAGGTTCCGAATGGCGGCCGCGGTCAGCGGACCCGGTGGCCGGTCTGGTGGCAGGAGTAGCCGCCGAGCGCTTCCACCGAGCTGCGGAACTTCTCGTCGGTCAGCAGTGCCCACAAGGGCGCGAGCAGGTCGGAGTCGTGGGCCTCCCGGCTAAGGACAAGGTCGTAGGGCTCCCAGGCGACGGGCACGAAGTCCAGCCCGAACGGCGCAGCGGCCGCGAAGATGCCCAACCCGGCATCTGCCCGTCCCGCGGCCACCGCCGCCGCCACGGCAAGATGGGTGTGCTCCTCGCGCGGGTATCCGGTGATGCCCTCCGGCGCGATGCCGCGACGGCGCAGTTCCTGGTCGAGCAGCACCCGGGTACCGGCACCGCGTTGCCGGTTGACATAACGGAACCCGGGCCGACCCAGATCGTCCAGACCGGTGAGCCCCAGAGGGTTACCCGCAGCAACGATCAGCCCCTGCTCGCGGTGCACCAGCCTTACGACTCTGACGTCGGCAGCGGCTTCGCCCAGGACGCGCGACACATAGGGCAGGGTGTACTCGCCCGTGTCCGGGTCGAGCAGATGTGAACCGGCGAGATGGCAGAGCCCGTCGCGCAGCGCCACCAGCCCGCCCAGGGAGCCGACGTTGGACGACGCCAGCGTCACGCCCGGGTCGGCGGCCCGCAGCGCCGAGGCGGCCAGGTCGAGCACCAGGTCGTGGGAGCCGATGGTCACGATGGTGCGGTCGATCTCGGCCAGCCCGCGCAGCAGGCGCACCTCGACGTCTGCGCCGGGGTGGTGGCCCTCCAACCCGGCGGGCACCACGAGCAGCCCGTCGGCCCGCACCAGCGAGGTCAGCACCCCGGCGCCGCGAGGCAATGGGGTGGCCACGATCCGTCCGCCGACCCGGCCCAGCCGCACCCGCACCCAGTCGTCCATCCCGAGCGGGGAGGCCAGCTTGCGGGCCAGCCGGGCGCGGACGGTCGAGCGGGCCGGGGTTGTGGTGCCTTGAAGGGCAGCCAACAGTGGCGCGGCGAAGATCTCGAACGTCAGCGCCGCCGACACCGGGTATCCGGGCGCCCCGAGCACCGGCGTGGTGCCCGCCGTGCCCAGCACGACCGGATGCCCCGGGCGCACCGCCACCCCGTGCACGGCCAGGGTGCCCACCTGCGCCACCACCGACGCGGTGTGGTCAGCTCGGCCGGCGCTGGACCCGGCGATGATCACCACCAGGTCCGCCCGCTCGGCCGCAGCGAGCACCGCCGTCGCGATCGCCTCCGGGTCGTCGGCCTCGATGGGTAGCGACAGCACCTCGCAGCCATGTTCACCGGCCTGGCCGGCGAGCATCAGCGAGTTGGTATCGGGGATCTCCCCGGTCGCGGGCTCGGTGCCCAGCGCCCGGATCTCGTCGCCGGTGGGCAGTACCGCAACCACCGGACGGCGGTGCACCACCACGTCGGTGAGGCCTGCGGCGGCCACCGCTGCGACATCGACTGCACGCAACCGGTGCCCCTGCGGCAGGAGCAACTCCCCCGCCGCAACATCCTCCCCGATGGAACGGACGTGCTGGTAGGGCGGCGCCGAGGCGGCCAGCTCAGCGCCCTTGACGTCGTCGCCGACCCAGTGCACGTGCTCCCGCATCACCACCGCATCCCGGTCCTCGGGCAGCGGATCGCCGGTGTCGATGAGGTCGAAGTCGGTCAGGGTGACCGGGGTCGTCTCGCTGGCGCCTACGGTGTCCACCGCCCGCACCGCGATGCCGTCCATCCCGGCGGAGTCGAACGCCGGGGACGATCGCCGCGCCCATACCGGCTCGGCGGTGACCCTGCCGATCGCCTCGGCCAAGCCCAGCTGTTCGGTGCTCACCCGGTCCGGGCACCCCGCAGCCGCACACGCCTGCCGCCACGCTTTCAGCGCCTGGCCCGCCGGGACGTCGCGGAGGAATGGACTGCGCGGCACGGCAGGGACGCTACCCGTCCTCTGGAATGGGCGGTGGCCCACACCCCGCTGACCGGAGTGCAGGCCACCCCCGACGAGTTGGTCGGCTAACACCTATCCACGGATGAAACGGTATCTGCTGCCGTGGTCGTGTTCGTGGTAGTGGTAGTCCTCGTACCCGTTGTAGTAGCCCGGGTAGCCATAATAGTAGCCGCCGTAGGTGTACCCATCACCGTAGTTTCCCTCGGCATAGCTTCCGCCGCTACCATGATCGCCGCCGCCAAGGGTGAAGACTTCTGAGACCCTCATGACATTCCGTCCCCTCTTCCCAGGAATATTCTTCCGCAGACGCTGGATACGTCCCCTTTGCTCCCGGCGTCAGTAAAGGAGCAATTAAGGCAAAGAAGACCCGGGCCAGCATTTGATCACGAGCTCGCCCCCCGGCATCAACACCTGCGGCATCAGCGCCGGTAGCTCGGCACATCGATCACACGTTTCGTCAGTCCTACGCTACTCTGAGCGACTCCTTACTCCCCGTGGTCGATACACTCCCGAAAGTAAGCCATCCCGCCCGGGTTTTCAACAGTAACTTCACGTACGTATATGACCACGCATAGTCACCGGTAGAGGGTTACGGACACCTCGGTGCCGGCGTCCAGGCCGGTGGCCGGTTCGGGCACCACGAGGTAGCCGTCGGCGCGGGTCAGCACCGACAGCAGGGCGGACGCCCCGAACAGCGGATGGGCCCGGCCATTGTCGAGCTGCACCTGCACAACGTCGCGGCGACCCGCGTCGGAAGGCACGTCACGGGTCAGCGACGCGGTGACCGACGGCTCGGGTGGCGGGACCTGGCAACCGGCCAAACGCCACACCAGCGGCGCGCCCACCAGCCGGAACACCACCAGGGCGGACAGCGGGTTGCCGGGCAGGCCGACCACCGGGACGCCGTCGCACTCCGCCAGCAGGGTGGGCTTGCCGGGTTTGACCGCCAGCCCATGGCAGAAGATGCCCGGCTTCCCGAGATCCGCGATGACCTCGGCAGTGGCGTCGCGCGCGCCCACCGAGGAGCCAGCGGAGACCACGACCAGGTCCGCCTGCGTCAACGCCGCCTCCAGCGCGCCACGCAGGACCGCTGGGTCGTCAGGCACGATCCCGCACGTCAGCGGTGACCCGCCCGCGTCGAGCACCAGACCGGCCAGCGCCGGGGCGATCGCGTCGCGGACCTGGCCAGGCCGCAGCATGGCCGTGCCCGGCGGCACCACCTCGTCTCCGGTTGACAGGATCGCCACTCGCGGCCGGGCGTGCACGACGACCTCGGTGACCCCGGCTGCGCTTAGCATCCCCAGGTCAGCGGCACGCAGCGGCCGCCCGGCGGGGATCAAGACCGTTCCGGCAGCCACGTCGTCATCAGCCCGGACCACCCCGCTGCCGGGCGCCGCGGGCCGCAGCACCTCGACTGTGCCGGGCATCGTCTCGCTGGTGTACTCGACCATCACCACTGCATCGGCCCCCGCTGGCAACACCCCGCCGGTGGGCATCTCCACGGCAGTACCGGCGGCCACCGCCACGTCCGGCTCGGCGCCCATCCGCACCGCTCCAACGACGTCCAGGTAGGACGGCAGCCCCTCGGAGGCGCCGTAGGTGTCCGCCGCGCGTACCGCATAACCGTCCACGGTGGACCGCGCGAAACCGGGTAGCGACCCGGGCGCCAGGACGTCGCACACCGGCACCCGGCGAAGCGCCTCGGCCAGCGGCACGGTCTGCCCCGGCGTGCGCAGCGCGGGGCTGAACCCGTCCAGTGCCTCGGCGACGGTGCGAGTGGCGAAGAACTCCCGGCTCACGGTGTCTGAACCTCAGGTGACGACACACCGTGCACGGGAGCGCGACACGCCGGGGGGGTGAGGTTGAGCACGCTGAGCACGGGACCTAGGGCGACCTGGCCCAGCCCGCAGATCGACGTCTTGCGCATCGCCAGTTCGAGTTTGGTGATGTGGGCCGCGCCCGCCTCGTCGAGGCCTCCTGGTGAGGTCAGCAGGGTGTGCGCCTTGGCGGACCCGACCCGGCAGGGCACGCATTTACCGCAGGACTCGTTGCGGAAGAACCGCAGCACGTTGGTCGCTGCGGCGAGCAGGTCGGTGCCCTCGGCCATGACCACGAGGGCACCCGAGCCGAGCATGGTGCCCGCGGCGGCCAGGGTGCCGAAGTCCAGCGGCACGTCGAGCTGGTCAGGCCCCAGGAAGTTGGACGACGCACCGCCAGGCTGCACCGCAGCCAGCGCCGCACCACCGGCCATCCCGCCCGCTTCGTCGAGCAACGCCCTGATCGTGGTACCCATCGGCACGCAGTACACCCCGGGGTTCTCGACGTGCCCGGAGACCGCGAAGAACTTCCACCCCACCGACTCGCCCAGGCCCGCATCGACCCACCACTGCCCGCCGCGCAGGATGATCACCGGGACGTCGGCGAAGGTCTCCACCGAGTTCATCAGCGTAGGCCGGCCGTGCAGCCCGTACACGCCGGGGAACGGCGGCTTGTTGCGCGGCTCGCCACGGTGGCCTTCCATGCACTCGATCAACGCGGACTCCTCACCGAGGATGTAGCCCCCGGGTGAGGTGAAGATGTCCAGCTCAAGGGTGCGCCCGCTGCCCAGCACGTCCACCCCGAGCAGGCCCTCGGCCCGCAATGTCTCGATCTCGACGCGCAGCACCTGCTCCTCGGGGCCGTACTCGTGCCGGATGAACACCCAGCCCTGCTCCGCCCCGACACAGAGCATGCCAACCAGCAGCCCCTCCAGCACGAGATGCGGCTGATCGGCCAGAATCTGGCGATCCTTGAAGGTGCCGGGCTCGGACTCGTCAGCGTTGCAGATCGCGTACTTCACCGCGCCCGGCTGGGCTGCCACCAGTTCCCACTTCTTCCCGGTGGGGAACCCCGCACCCCCCATCCCCCGCAACCCCGACGCGATCAGCGCTGCAATCACATCCACCCCCCGCAACTCCCCCCTCAACAACGCGCGCAACACCTGGTACCGCGACCCGCATTCAGCGGGCTCAGCGGGGTTTCCAGCGCCGAATAACCCCGCTGAGCCCGCTGAATGCGGGTAGGGGTCATTGGGGTACGGGATGGCGCGGGGGGAGGGGGTGGGTGGTTGCAGGCGACCGGCGAGGGCGGCGGCGATCAGGGCGTCGGCATCTGCAGCCCGCGCTGGGTGCTCGTTCACCGCGATGGCGGGCGCCCAGTCGCAGCGCCCCAGGCAGGACACCTCCCGGAACTCCACGTCATCAGAAGATGCGTAGCGGTCGGCTAGCTGCGGCGCGGAGCCCGCAAGCCAGCAGGACAGGTCCCGGCAGGCATGCACAGCCAGCTTCGGCGGCGGCGCAGTGCGGAAATGGGGATAGAACGAGATCAGACCCTCGATCTCGTACAACGGCCGGCGCATCCGCCGGGCCAGCGCGACCAACTCCTCGCGGGGCAACCAACCCAACCGGGACTGGATGGCGTTCAACTCCGGGATCAGGCTCGGCCCGGGGAACCGCCCCGCCCGCGCCTCGACCCCCGGCACCCGTGAGTGGCGATGCGACCTGTGACTCGCATCCTCACTCACGGGTTGTCCACAGGTCTGTGGCCGGGGCGACATACGGCGGTGTTATGGGCCACAGTCAGGAGGTTAACGCAGGCCGAGGAGCCGGAGCGGCACTCGGCAGGCCGACACGGCTGCCGGACCAAGCTTGGGAATGGTGCGAGACCGGTCTACCTCCACCGACTGGCGAGCCACCGCCCCCGTCCTGGCTGTGCACGGCGGCGCCGGTCGTATCGTGGCTGAGGAGCTTGGCGCGCAGCGGGCTGCGGCGGCTCGGCATGGGCTCGCCGAGAGCCTGGCTGCCGGCATGGCAGTGCTGCCCGCCGGTGGGTCGGCGCTCGCCGCGGTGGTGCTCGCCGCGCGAGCGGTGTTGGAACGAACGCCGCACGTGTTGATGAGCGGAACGGGAGCGCAGGTGCTGGGCCGCCGGGAAGGTCTCTCGTTCGCACCGGCAGCGTGGTCATGACCGCTCGTCGGCAGGAACAGCTGGCCGGGATCCTGCCCGGCAGCCGGGGCGAGCCCACAGGCGGGACGGTGGGGGCCGTCGCGCTGGACGGCGAAGGACACCTCGCCGCGGCGACCTCGACCGGAGGCGTCACCGGCCAACTCCCTGGCCGGGTCGGCGACACCCCCATCATCGGTGCCGGCACCTGGGCTGACGACCGCTCCTGCGCGGTATCGGCAACCGGCGACGGTGAGGCGCTGCTCCTCAGCGTGTTCGCCCACGAGTCGACGCCCTCATGCGCCTCGCTGGCCTCAGCCTGGGCGCAGCCTGCCGGCAGGCGCTGGGTGAGGTCGAGGCCAGGACAGGGAGAGGTGGTTGCGTCGCGGTGGGGGCGGATGGCGCGGTGGCGATCCCGTTCACCAGCGCGGGGATGTTCAGGGGCGCGGTAGATGCCACCGGTGTCCGCAGGATCGGGGTGTTCGCCAGGATCTCAACGAAAGCTGAAGCTCCTGCGCCGCGGGCGCGATATCGGGACGGGTGCTCGAAAGTGTTACCAACCTGCGGTCGCCGATCTGGCCGCGTGGCGCGACCAGTGCCAGCAGACTACTGCGAATGGCGTAAGCCATCCCGGGGCGTCCGGCCGTTCACAACCCCGTACAGCCCGACGCGCCGTCGAGTGAACCAACCCGCTGTGCGCCGATAGGGGAGCAGGTCGGGCGGTCGCTAGGCGAGAAGTGACTCGATCTGGACGGCGCAGAATTTGAATTCGGGGATCTTGCCGTAGGGATCGATCGCGTCGATGGTCAGGATGTTGGCCGCGGCCTCCCGGAAATGGAACGGGATGAAGCAGTTGCCCGGTGCTTCGCGGTGGGAGACCCTCAGCCGCAGCTCGATCTCCCCGCGACGGGAGCTCACCCGCACCATCTCGCCGTGCACCAGGCCCCGGTCCGCGGCGTCCTTGGGGTGCACGTACACCTCCGCCTCGGGTGCGATGGTGTCCAGCGCGTAGGAGCGCCTGGTCATCGACCCGGTGTGCCAGTGTTCGAGTAACCGGCCGGTGTTGAGCACCAGCGGGTAGTCGGCGTCGGGCAGTTCCTTGGCGGGCAACCACTGCGCGGGTACCAGGTGGGCCAGCCCGTCGTCGGTGTTGAACCGCTCATCGAAGAGCACCACGGTGCCGTCGGAGTGCTCGGGGTCGGCGTTGGGGTAGAGCTTGCCGGTGCCTCCGAGGTTGTCGTAGGACAGGTTGGCGTAGTTGGGCATCAGGAGGACCAGTTCGTCGAACACCTCATGGGGTTCGCTGTAGTCCCAGCCCAGGCCGAGCCGCTGAGCGAGGTCCTGGACGATCTCCCAGTCCACCCTGGCCTGCCCGGGCGGGTCGAGCACCCTGCGACCCCGCTGCACCCGCCGGTCGGTGTTGGTGTAGGTGCCGTCCTTCTCCAGGTAGGACGACGCGGGTAGTACCACGTCGGCGAATTCGGCGGTCTCGGTGAGGAAGATGTCCTGCACGACCAGGAACTCCAGCGCGGACAGCGCCTTGCGCACCTTGTTGATGTTCGGGTCGGACAGGAACGGGTTCTCCCCCAGCATGTACATCCCGCGCACGCCGCCGGTCAGTACCGAGCCGATGATCTCGGTGACGGTCAGGCCCTTCTCGGGGTCGAGCCCGGCCACACCCCACGCTTGCTCGAAGCGGGCGCGCACCTCGGCGGAGTCGGCCTTCTGGTAGTCGGGGTAGAACATCGGGATCAGGCCGACGTCGCTAGCGCCCTGCACGTTGTTCTGCCCGCGCAGTGGGTGCAGGCCGGCGCCGGGCTTGCCGACGTTGCCGGTGATCGCGCACATCGCGATGAGGCAGCGGGCGTTGTCGGTGCCGGTGGTGTGCTGGGAGATCCCCATGCCCCAGAAGATGATCCCGGCGCGCGCGCTGCCCCAGACCCGGGCCACCTCGGTGATCGTGTCGGCGTCGATGCCGCTGATCTGGGCGGCGCGCTGCGGCGGGTAGTCCGCGACGGTGCGCGCCAGTGCGTCGTAGTTGGACGTGCGTGCGGCGATGTACGCGCGGTCGATCAGCCCCAGGCGGATGATCTCGTGCATCACCCCGTTGTAGAACGCGACGTCGGTGCCCGGTTTGAGCTGGCAGTAGATGTCGGCGTGGTCAGCGACCCGGTCCGCCCTCGGGTCGATGTAGATGATCTTCGTGCCGCGCCGGCGGGCCTGCTTGAAGAACGAGCTCGCCACCGGGTGATTGGCGGTCGCGTTGCTACCGGTGATGATCGCGACGTCGGCATTGACCACGTCGCCATAGGTGGTCGACACCGCGCCGGAGCCGATGCCCTCGAACAGCGCGGCCACGCTCGATGCGTGGCACAGCCGGGTGCAGTGGTCGACGTTGTTGGTGCGGAAGGCGGTGCGGATCAGCTTCTGGAAGAGGTAGGCCTCCTCGTTGGAGCACTTCGCCGAGCCGAACCCGGCGATCGCGCCGGGGCCGCTCCGGGTGTGAATTCCAGTCAAGCTCCGAGCCACGAGGTCCAGCGCCTCATCCCAGCCGGCCTCCCGGAAGTGCGGGAGCACCTCGTCGTAGTCGACCAGCCCGCCCGGCTTGCGGCGGCGCTTCTCCCCTTTCACGTCAGACGACAGGGCACCCTTGGGATAGGAACCCTCCCGCCGGATCAGCGGCACCGTGAGCCGTTGCGGGGAAGCCGCGTAGTCCCAGCCGTAGCGGCCCTTCACACACAGCCGGCCCTGCGATCCGGGCTGGTCACGGCCCTCGGCGTAGGCGATCGCCCCGCGCTCACGATCCACGTGGTAGGTCAGCGCGCAGCCCACCCCGCAGTACGGGCAAACGGAATCCACCGCGTCGAGCTGGGAGCGGGGGCGGATCGGGATGGTGTTGATGGGCTTGTTGGTCAGCGCCCCGGTGGGGCAGGCAGCGACGCATTCGCCGCAGGTCACGCAGGACGAGGCACCCATCGGGTCGTTCAGGTCGAAGGCGATACGGGTGGTGTAGCCCTTGCCGGAGCGGCCGATCACGTCGTTGTTCTGGACGTCGTCGCAGGCCCGGGTGCAGCGGTCGCACAGGATGCAGGCGTCGTGGTCGACGGCGATCACCGGGTTGGACGTGTCGGTGCCGCGGCCGGACCCGCAGGGCAGATCGGAGGTCTCGCGGGAGACCCCATAGCGGTCCGCCAGCGCCAGCAACATATTGTCAGCGGTCGTGGTCTGCTTGGGATCCGCGTCGCGCGGCGGCTGATCGGAGATCAGCAGGTCGGTGAGGGTGGAGCGGCAACGCACCAGCTCCTCGGTGCTCGTGCGCACCACCATCCCGTCTTCGCAGGGACGAACGCAGGCGGCGGCGAAGACCCGCGCGCCGGTGTCCACCACGCACATCCGGCAAACCCCGACGGGGTCGTAGCGCTCGTCGTGGCAGAGCACCGGGATATCGACCTCGAGCCGCTGGGCCGCGTCATAGATCGTGGTGCCCGCGGGCACGGTGATCTCCCGACCGTCGACGGTGACGGTGACACTCACACCGGCGCTCCCTTCGGTCGCGGTCGTGAGTGCGACAGTGGTCCGATTGCCGGCTCCGCCGGGGGTGTCAGAACACTGTTATGCACTCACGAGCAGTTCTCTCGTCGGGCCGGCCGTCGGGATCCAGCCCCCGGGCCGCGTAGTAGCCGTCGACCATCTCCCGTAGCCGGTCGGGGGTGAGGGCAGCCTCGCGCCCGGAGGCAAGCCGGATCGGCTCGCGGAGCAGCCGGGCGGGCAGCCAGTCGTCGGCCCGGGTCCAGCCCTCGCGCAGGTTGAACACTCGCTTGACCAGCACGATCCGCCGCGCGGTGGCGTGCAGCTCGGCGGCGTCGACGTCCCATCCGGTGACGACCCGCAGCAGCCCGGCCCACTCCTCGTAGGGCTCGTTGAATACCCCGCGCAGGAACTTGCACAGGATCATGGAGTCCATCACGGCCGCCCGGTCCTCGGTGGCCACCGCGGCGGCCACCTGCGCGTCGCCGCCGGCCAGCCGGTCGTAGGCACCGGACAGGTCGGCCTCGTAGGCACCTGAGCGGTTGTGGTCGGCGCCCCGGGCGTTGACGGCCAGGCCCAGCGCCATGCCCTGCAGCGTGCGTGGCTCGTAGCCGGGCAGCTCCATGCCCTTGACGTGCGGGGCGAACTCCGCCGACCCGCCGCCCACAACGGCCGCGGCGCGCCGCGAACCCTGTCCGAGCAGGGCGCCCAGACCGTCGCCGCGGCCGATCTCCTCCAGCGCCCGCAGCAGCGCCGCACCGTCGCCGAAGCGCAGCCACGGCGCATCGAGCAATCCCCGCTCGGCGCACTCCATCGCCCACGCAATGGTGCCGCCCGCCGAGATGGTGTCCAGGCCGAGCTCGTCGCAGCGGGCCGAGGCGGCCAGCACATCGTCAGGGTCGGAGACGCCGCACATCGGGCCGAGCGCGAAGACATTCTCATACTCCACCCTCGCCGACCGGCCGTTGCGCCGGCGGTAGATGTGCTCGCAGCCGATGCTGCAGGAGGCGCAGCCGCTGCGGGTCTCGCTTCTCAGCTCGTGCAGCTCCTCGGCGGCCAGCTTGGGCGCGTCAGCGAAGGTGGCGCCGGTGAAGTTGCGGGTGGGCAACGTGGAGATCGCGTTGAACGCCAGCAGGTTGGCCAGCGTGCCGAGCTCGCGGTACTTCGCGGTGGCCGGCCCGAACGAGCGTTCCCGCAGGTCCCGGGCGGCGGCCAGCACTCCCTCGGGATCAGCTGGGGCGATCTTCGTGGCGGCCCGGACCGCGACCGCCTTGATGTTCTTCGCGCCGAGCACCGCCCCCAGCCCGCCACGGCCGGCGTGCCGCCCATCGTGGGAGATCGTCGCGTAATGCACCCCGCGCTCCCCGGCCGGCCCGATCGCGGCGATCCGCCAGCCGCGGCCCAGCTGAGTTTTCAGCGCGGCCTCCGCCTCGGCGGCCGGCCGGCCCCAGGTGTCCCCAGCTGCGACCAGCCGTGGGGTTGGTCCGTCGACCAGCAATACCGACGGAATGGCCGCCCGGCCGTGCACGACGATCGCGTCATGCCCGGTGAGCTTGCCGGAGATGGCGAACTGGCTGGACGCCAGCGCGTCATTGAGCATCCCGGTCAGCGGTGACTTGGCGACGACGGCAAACTTGGCGCTGGTCGTCAACGGGGTGCCGACCAGCGGGGAGAACACGAACGCCAGCGGCGCCTCCGGGGCCAGCGGGTCGACGCCAGGCGGGGCGAGCCGGTGCAGCAGCCACGCCCCCAACCCCACGCCACCCAGGTAGGCGCGCAGCACCCGCTCCGGCAACGTCATGATCGTCGCGGCCGGCCCGCTCACATCCACAATCAGCGCCCTGCCCGCATACCCCCCCACCCCCCCGGCGTGTCCGCCCCCCTCCCGCGCGTGTCGCGTCCTGGTGCACGGTGTGTCGGGCTCTCGTGCCCGGTCGGGCCCGGTCATCGCGCTCACCCGCCCGCGTCCGCGGACAAGAAGGAGACGGTGTCCCCGCGGGCCAGCGGGACGTCGCCGTCGCGGCTGATCTGGTCCCCGTTGAGGGCAGCGACGACATGCCGGTCCAGAGCCAGGCCCACGGCCGCGGCCGCGCCGGACAGGGTGGCGGCGCGCACCGTGCACGGGCCGCGGTGCCCGTCGCGGGCCAGAGTGCCGTAGCGCTGCACCGTGATCTCGGGAGCGGGGTGCAGCCGGGCGGTGCGGTAATCGTCCGGCGAGTTGACGTTGACCACCGAGTCCAGCGCCGGGTCTGCCGCAGCCAACGCGGGATCGGCGAGCAGCGCGGCATCATCCAGGCGCAACGTGGCGCACCGCCGGAACAAGAAAGCCGGGCGCAGCTCGCCAGCGGTCACCAACTCGGCGGCCAGCGGCCCGAGGCTGACCCGGTAGGCGGCAGCCAGCGGCTGCGGGAAGCCGCGTGCGACCGGGAGCACGACATCGGTGTCACCGACCAGCGCGGCAAGCACCCGGCGGACGAACTCGGGGTGCAGGAACGGCAGATCGGTAGAGCACACGAAGGCGTTCTGCGCTCCGCCCGTCAGCGCAGCCAGCCCAGCCGCGATGCCCTGCAGTGGCCCCAGTCCCTCCTCGGGATCCTCGACAACATGCACCGTCGGCAGGATCTCGGGTAACGGCTGGCCGGTGGCGCGGACCACCAGCAGCGGCCCGTCAACCGCGCGGGCCAGCACGCCCAGGGTGCGGCGCAGCAACGTAGAGCCGTGCCACTCCAGGGCTGCCTTCGGAGTGCCCATCCGCGACGAGCGCCCCCCAGCCAGCACTACACCGGCCGCCAGGTGCCCCATGCTTCCGATCGTAGCCCGCGTACCCGGACGGCATTCAGATCCCGAATTACTGCGGTCTGGCCCCCGAACGCGGCGGATGGTCCGGGGCGAGTCCACCGGGGATGACTCTTGGAGCCCAGGTGGTCGAGGGTCGGCCATACTGGGGCTGGCGGGCGAGGAGGAACGGCTGGAGGTGCTTGTCACGCCAGATCTGCTCGCACGCGGTGTAACCGCTGGGCGTGCTACTGAACGGTGGCCCGGTCCAGCCGCACTCGCAGCGGGGCACGTACGCGATATGCCGGCCGTCGAGGTGCGCTCGCACGTCATTCCAGACGTCGGTGAGCACGCCATCGGCCTGCAGCCCAACGACATACCCCCGGTGTCCATCGATGGCCCGGTGTCCATCGGTGGCCCGGTCGACCGCGTTGACCCGGTGGAGCAGCACCAGTCAAGAATCCTACGCTCGGTTTAACGCCAGATGAACGGAGCATGCTCGAACGGGTGGATCTGGGGGTGAACGGGCAGCCCCGACACCGGGGCCCTAGCCGACCGTCCCACGCTCATGAGCGTGGCAAAGCGGAGTGCCAGCCAGCACGCGACCAGCGCGGTCCTCTGCCAGCACCCGTCGTCCTCGACGATCCGGACCAGCTTGCCCGCGTTGGTGAACTCGACCAGCTTGCCCTTGTCGGGATGGCATCCGAAGACCTTCTCCTGTTCCTTGTTCAGTGAGTCTTCCTCGCCGCCCCCCTTGCCCTTGGTGCGGATCGCAACGCCCCACGCGTCGACCATCTCCGGGATGATGACGCGTGCCTGGTAGCCCTCGTTGTTGGCAGCCAGGTTGACCTGCCGGTACTGGTTGTCCGGCGACGGTGCGGAGGCACTGCCCGGGGTGCCACCGGTGCATGCCACCACTCCCAACACGGTGCAGCCCGCAACCAGACGGGCCAGCAAGGATGCCTTACGCATAGCAGCTCCGTCGCTAAGCTATACCTAAGATAGGGGGGCCTAACCTCGGAACTTCCACGAATCAACCGCTGGACGTCGGGGACCTGTGACCCCGATCCTGGGTCGGCGGGGCCCACCCGGGCGCATCCTGGCCGCCATGGAACGGCGACTGACTGGCAGTCGCGGCTTATCGGAGGAGCACGCCATGCTGCCGAAGGACATGGAACATCTGTGGGAGGAGCACTGCGCGGACGAGTTCGCCCTGCACGACGTGGACGCCACGATGTCGACCATGGTCGAGCAGCCCTACGTGCTGAACCTGCCGACGCTGGCCGGGGGCCAGGGCCAGCAGGGCGTCCGGCGGTTCTACACCGAGGACTTCATCCCGGCGTTGCCGGCCGATGTCGCGCTGGAACCCGTCAGCCGCACCGTCGGCGCCGAGCGCATCGTCGACGAGATGATCGTGACGATGACCCACGACCGGGAGATGCCGTGGCTCCTACCTGGGGTCGGGGCCACCAGCGCCCAGATCGAGATCCCCTTGGTGGCCGTGGTGCGCTTTGTCGACGGCAAGATCGCGCACGAGCATCTGTGGTGGGACCAGGCTTCGGTGCTGGTCCAGGTCGGATTGCTGGCGCCGGCCGGGCTGCCGGTGCAGAGCATTGAGGTGCCCCAGCGCCTCCGGTCGCTGACAGCCGACACCTCGGGATGACGTCGTTGGCTGTTACGGGGTCGGTACACGAATGCTTCGGCCGTCGTTCGACGGGGTGAGGCCCAAGTCGCTCCTCATAAGGAATCCCTTCTGCTTTGAGCTTGCGCCAGCCACCGGCGCGGTTGTTCGCGATGATCTGTTTGAGCATGGCGCTGAGTGCGGGTGCGTTGATCGCCTCGCCTTCGCGATAGGACACGGTCCGGGCTGTCTTGTTGTGGTGGCCCGCGGTGATGATGCCCTCAGGGTCAGGCACGATGCCGCCGTCGTAGAGGAACACGTTGACGTGATCCTTCGCGGCGAGCAGCGCACAGACGTTGCCGTCGAGCACGAAGTAGGCTGCACGGTCCGCTTGATCGTCTCGCTGACGTCTGGGTCCGCCGCGTGGACAAGGCCGCGAACCTGGCGGCAGCGGTCCTGCTGCCGGGGGGCAGTGCGTCGATGTAGGTATCGACCCGCGGATCGGCTTTGGTAGATCATGGTGATCCTCCTGTCGGGCCATGATGCTCCCGAGCCTCCACGCGAGCGATCGCGGCTTTCGCTAGAAAAAGGCCGTGAAGCCCGAACGTGCGTTACGCTCCGACCGTGCCGACGCCGGACGAGCCGAACAACAGGTCGGGCGCCGATGACCGATTGCAGCGGATCGAGTCCGTGACCGACGCCGCGCTGGCCCACCTCGACGTCGAGGACCTGTTGGTGGAGTTGCTCGATCGGGTGCGAGAGCTCCTTGAGGTCGATACAGCTGCTGTGCTGCTGCTCGATTCCTCGGG
>DATDHI010000198.1:0-3387 GCA_036521655.1 Pseudonocardiaceae bacterium
CTCCGTCGGAGTGGCCCGCGCAGCCAGTGAGCCCGGGCCAGTGCAGCCCGGCGATCCAGCACTCGCGGCCGGGTTGCATCGGGTGCACGTCGGTGCCGATCCCCACCCTCATGCCCGACCGGCCGCTCTCGCGCCGGCCAGCACCTCGGCGACGATGAGGTCCACCGGCGTAGTGATCTTGAAGGCGTCCGGATGGCCTGGCAAGGTGATCACGATCTCGCCCAGCCCTTCGACCAGGCCCGCGTCGTCGGTCACCGGCCCGGACAGTTCGCAGTGGGCCCGGCGCAGCAGGTCACCGGTGAACCCTTGCGGGGTCTGCACCACCCGCAACGTCGCACGGTCCACCGTGGACACGACGCGACCGTCGGGGTCCACCTGCTTGATGGTGTCGGCGACGGTCAGCACCGGCACCACGGCCCGGTGACCGGCCAGGACCGCCTCGGTCACAGCCCGGATCACGCTGACCGGCGTCAGGCAGCGGGCGGCGTCGTGCACCAGGACCACCTCGGCGTCCGGCACGGCTTCCAGGGCAAGGCGGACCGAGTCTGACCGCTGCGCTCCACCGGCCACAATCCGCACCCGATCACCCGCATCGGCGAGTGCGGCCAGTGCGTCGTCCCGGTACTGGGTACCAACGGCAACCACTACCAGCTCGACGCAGCCAGCGCCCAGAAGCCCGTGCACGCAATGCCAGAGCAACGGCCGTCCGCGCAGCAACACGAAGGCCTTGGGAAGGCCCGCTGCCAACCGCACGCCCTCCCCAGCGGCGGGCACCAGCGCCACCACGCGGGCCCGGCGCACCATCGCCGACGTCGTCAGGAGGCGGTGGCCAGGACCTCGTCCAGAAGCACCTCAGCGCTGTTCTCGTTGGTACCCTCGGCAAGCGCGAGCTCGCTTACCAGAATCTGGCGGGCCTTCGCAAGCATGCGCTTCTCCCCGGCTGACAAGCCGCGGTCGCGCTCGCGACGCCACAGATCCCGGACCACTTCGGCGACCTTGTTGACGTCGCCGGAGGCGAGCTTCTCCAAGTTGGCCTTATAGCGCCGCGACCAGTTCGTCGGCTCCTCCGTATGGGGAGCACGCAGCACCTCGAAAACCCGATCGAGACCCTCCTGGCCGACCACGTCCCGGACACCGACGAATTCGGCGTTGGCTGCGGGAACACGGACCGTCAGATCACCCTGAGCAACCTTGAGGACAAGGTACTTCTTCTCCTCGCCCTTGATCATTCGGGTTTCGATGGCCTCGATAAGAGCGGCACCGTGGTGCGGGTAGACGACGGTCTCTCCGACCTTGAAAACCATGTGTCCTCTGCCCCTTTCGCTGTACCCAGGTTACCACGCCCGGGAATCGTCGTGCGCCGGGGCGTGTAACGTCGTCGCAGGTCAGGGGATTGACCAGCGGCATCCGCTGAGTAGCGCACCGCACCCGCAGCTCAACGTGACTCCACGATGGACCGGCGCGGGCGGGCCGGGTGCATCGCAAGGCTGCCCCTCCCGATAAGCTTCGCCCTGGTCAGATGAGGCTGGCCGCACGTTCCCGAGCAAGTCTCCAGGAGGAGCCCGCCCGTGAGCCGCCGGCACCCGTTGACGCGGACCCCCCTTGCCCTGGCCGCACTAGTGGTGGCCTGCTGCACCACCGCGGCGGTGGCTGGCTGCGGGGCAGGCCAGATCACCCAGACCGATCGTCAGGTGGCCGCGGTCGACGGGGCATACGGCGACGTGGGCAAGAACATCGCGCTGCGCAATGTGCTGATCCCCTACCCGCACAACGCGCAGGGCGTTTACCCTGCAGGGTCGAGCGTGCCGGTGATGCTCACCATCATCAACCAGGGCGAGCTCCCCGACGAACTGATCGCCGTGACGACGCCGACGGTCGGCCAGGTGTTGGTGATGGGCACCACCACGATCCCCCCTGGTAGCTCCGTGGCCAGCATCTCCGATTCCACGTCGACCTTTAAGCCCACCAGCCCGCTGGTCGTCGGGGAGTTGCGCATCGTGCTCAACACCAATCAGCCACTGCACGCTGGGCTGAACACGCCGATCACATTCGTGTTCCGCAACGCCGGACAGCTGACGTTGCCGGTGCCGATGGCAGCGCACCCGGACCCGGCGGGCGCGGTCGTCCCGAGCGGCGGGCCCGCCTGAGGGCGGTTGTTGTCAGGGCGAGCGGCTAGGTTCCGGCCATGGCCAGGTCCCCCACAAACCCGCGCGCCACGCACCGCTGCGGCGAATGCGGGCACGAGGTCGCGAAGTGGCTCGGCCGTTGCCCGGAGTGCCGGGCCTGGGGCAGCGTGGAGGCTGCCGGTCGCCGGCCGGTGGCGCAGGCGGCTGCCGGTCCGCTGTCGACTCCGGCCCGGCCGATCTCCCAGGTCGACCTCAACTCCGCGCTGGCCACCCCCACCGGGGTCGCCGAGCTGGATCGGGTGCTCGGCGGGGGGCTGGTGCCTGGGGCGGTGGTGCTGCTGGCCGGGGAACCTGGTGTCGGCAAGTCCACGCTGCTGCTAGAGGTCGCGCACCGCTGCGCGCAGGGCGGCCGGAGGGCGCTCTACGTGACCGGCGAGGAGTCCGCGGGTCAGGTACGGCTGCGGGCGCAACGAACCGGGGCGCTGCATGACGAACTGTTCCTGGCCGCGGAGTCCGACCTTGCTGCGGTGCTCGGGCACCTCGATGCGGTCGATCCGGGGCTGCTGATCGTCGATTCGGTGCAGGCCATGTCCTGGGCGGGGGCCGAGGGCAGCCCGGGCGGGGTGTCCCAGGTTCGCGCGGTCGCGGCCGCGCTGATCAGCACCGGCAAGGAGCGCGGGCTGCCGGTAGTGCTGGTCGGCCACGTCACCAAGGACGGCACGGTGGCCGGGCCGCGGGTGCTCGAGCACCTGGTCGACGTGGTACTGCAGTTCGAGGGCGACCGGCACTCCACGCTGCGGATGGTCCGCGGGATCAAGAACCGGTTCGGACCCGCGGACGAGGTCGGCTGCTTCGAGCTCACCGACGATGGCATCACCGGGTTGCCCGACCCGTCGGGGCTCTTTCTCACCCGCCGCGACGGCACGGTGGCCGGAACGGCGGTGACGGTCGTGGTGGAGGGCAAGCGGCCGTTGCTGGGCGAGGTCCAGGCGCTGGTGGCCGAATCCGCCTTGGCCAACCCGCGCCGCGCGGTGAGCGGCCTGGACTCCGCGCGGGTGGCGATCTGGAGCCGCCCGCCCGCGTTCGCCGACGGCGCCGCCGGTCTCGTCTCGACCGTCGACGATCTGCTCGCGTTCGCCCGCATGCTGCTCGCCGACGGGGCGCCCGTGCTGTCCTGCGACGCCGCGCACGCCATGACCACCGACCAGCTCACCGAGGCGCAGAAGGCCCACGGCGGCCTGGGCCCCGGCTTCTTCGAGGG
>DATDHI010000199.1:0-2031 GCA_036521655.1 Pseudonocardiaceae bacterium
CCACCTTGAACGCCTCGCGGTAGCCGGCGACGATCCCGGCCCGCCGGCACCACTCGTCGACGTCGGCGTCGCCGGCGTCCGGTGGTGGACCGAGCTCGGCCGCCCACGCGGGTTGCTCGGTGAGGACGCGCATGGCGAGCTCGTCGCTGCGGGCGTCGATGGCGGCTGCCACCGCGGCGATGGTGGCAGAAGTCTCGTCGTCGCCGGTGGGGCTGAACTCGGCGAAGGTCCTGCCGATTAGGGGAGTGGCGGCGGTTGCGGCGTGGCGGAGCCGCCAGTGGAGGACCGCGGCGATGTCTTCGGCTCCGGCCAACGGCCGAGGTAAACATTCAGGTCTAGGTCGCGCGGAGCGCGCGATCATTCACCACTGAGCGCGCGCGGGCTGGTAGAACAAGTGGCGTGGGTGCACCGTCGCTTCGGGAGCAAGTACGAGAAGCCCTTGCGGTTAATGAACAATTGCGGGCGGAGATCCAAGCGTTGCGGGCCGAAAACGAACGGCTCATCGCCGAGAACGAAGGGTTGCGTGACCGCGTCGCGCACCTGGCCGCGGAGGCAAAGAAGGATTCGAGCACCTCGTCGAAACCGCCGTCGACTGATCCGGTGGGGCCGCGTCAGTCCCGAGCGGAGCGGCGGGCCCAAGCCCGAGCGGCCCAGCGCCGACAAGGCAAACAGCCCGGTGCGCCGGGAGCGAACCTGCAGCGGCGAGAACCCGATGTGATCATGCCCACGATCGTGCCGTCGTCGTGCCGGGACTGCGGGACCGATCTTTCCCAAGCCGAGCTGGTCGGTGAGATCCGCCGTCAGGTGATCGACCTTCCGCCCATACGTCCGGTAGTCACCGACCACGTAGTGCAACGCCGCCGCTGCCGTTGTGGGGCAGAAACGGTGGGCGACTTTCCGCCCGAAGCCAAAGCGCCGGTGTGTTGGGGCACGGAGGTGCGCTCCTTTGCCGTGTACCTCTTGGACCGCCAACACCTGCCGGTCGAGCGCACCGCCGAGCTGCTCGAAGACCTGCTCGGCGTACCCGTGTCCACCGGATGGCTGTGCCAGATCCAGGCCGAAGCGGCCGGTCGTCTCTACCCGTTCATGACCGAGTTGAAGGACCGCCTCGGACAAGAACCGGTCGTTCATGCCGATGAGACCGGCACCCGGGTGCGCACCACCAAGCATTGGATGCACACGGTTAGCACCAACCTGTTGACCTTGATCGCGGTGCACCCCAAACGGGGCCGAGAGGCCCTCGAAGACATCGGTGTACTGGCCTGCTATACCGGCACGGTCGTGCACGACGGCTACGCCTCCTACGATCTGTTCGCCGACGCCACCCACGCCCAATGTGGAGCTCACCTGCTCCGCCACTTGAAAGATGTCGGCCAGATCGCCGAGTTCGCGCCTTGGACCGCCCCGATGGCGGGCGTGCTCCTAGACGCCAAGGACGCCTCGGAACGAACCGCCGATGCTGGCCTTGCTGCGGTTGACGTAAAGGTCGCCCGCCGCATCCGCCGTCGCTACCACAACAGCTTGGATCTCGCCTTCACACTCCTGCCCGCCGGCGCCCCACCCCGGCGCCGCCACACCGGCGGCTGGACCGACGCCCAACGCAAAGCCTGGAACCTCGCCACCCGCATGCGCAACGACGCCGACCAGATCCTTCGCCTCCTCGATGACACCCGGGTCCCGCTTGATAACAACACGGCGGAAAGGTCGCTGCGAATGGTGAAGTTGCACGACAAGATCAGCGGTTGCTTTCACAGCCTCGATGGCGCCGAAGCCTTCGCCACCATCCGCTCCTACCTGCAAACAGCAGCCAAGCACGGCGAAAACCTCCTCGGGGTCCTCGACCAACTCTTCACCACCGGCCCCTGGCTACCACCCAACCCTGCCGGCGGGACCTGAACGTTTACAGCACACCAATGTTTTCTGGGCGCTCATCGATGGGACCGAACTGTGCTCCCCGGTCATGTCCTCGACCGACTCGACTTGCAGCCGCGCTGTCGTCGTGCAGTGATCCTGACCAGCGCGCTCGAGCAC
>DATDHI010000200.1:0-4311 GCA_036521655.1 Pseudonocardiaceae bacterium
ATCTGGTAGGGATGCAGCACGTAGGACCGCATCTGGTTGCCCCACGAGCTGCCCTCACCCTTGAGCGCGTCCATCTCCGCCTGCTGCTCCTGGCGCTTGCGCTCCAGCAACCGGGACTGCAGTAACCGCATCGCTGCAGCCCTGTTCTGGATCTGCGATTTCTCGTTCTGGCAGGACACCACGATTCCACTCGGCAGATGAGTGATACGCACCGCTGAATCGGTAGTGTTGACGCTCTGCCCACCGGGTCCGGAAGATCGAAAAACGTCGATACGAATCTCATTCTCCGGGATATCGACGTGGTCGGTGGTTTCGGTCACCGGAAGCACCTCGACGCCGGCGAAGGATGTTTGCCGGCGGCCCTGGTTGTCAAATGGTGAGATCCGGACCAGCCTATGGGTGCCCTGCTCGACCGACAGCGTGCCGTAGGCGAAGGGCGCCTTGACCACGAACGTCGCCGACTTGATCCCCGCTTCCTCCGCCGGAGAGATGTCGTAGACCTCGGTAGGGTAACCGTGTCGTTCGGCCCACCGCAGGTACATCCGCATCAGCATCTCCGCCCAGTCAGCCGCGTCCACCCCGCCGGCCTCCGAACGGATCGTCACCAGAGCGTCGCGCCCGTCATACTCGCCGGCCAGTAGAGTCCGGATCTCCAGCGATGCGATCTCCTTGCTCAGCCGGTGGTGCTCGGTCTCAGCCTCGCTGCGAGCGCCCTCGTCAGCGCCCTCTTCGGCCAACTCGTAGAGCACCTCCACGTCATCCAGCCGCTGCCGCAGCCCTAGCACTCGCCGAAGGTCACCCTGCAGGTGGGCCAGCCTGCTGTTGACCTGTTGGGCGTGGTCAACGTCATCCCACAGGTCGGGACGGCCGGCCTGCTCTTGCAGCTCGGCTACCTGAGCCCGCATCCGGTCGATGTCCAGTACAGCCTCGATCCCGGCGAGGGTGGCTGCTAGCTCTTTGAGGTCGGCGGCGACGTCGGCGTTCACGTCGAGCCAGCGTAGTCGCCCCGTTGTTCAGTCCGTGGGGATGGCGTCGAGCAACTTGAGCACCGCGCGCCGGTGCGCCACCGTGAAGTCCGCGACGGCCTTGGTGTACGGGCTGGTGGCAGCTCTCGCGTCTGCCCTGGCCTCGTCAAGATGACCGAGGTAGACGGCCCGGGCGCTGCTGATCAGGCTGACCCGCTGCTTGGCGGTGAGCTGTCCGGCGTGCACGAGGCGTAAGATCAGCGGACTGCGCAAATGGTCCGACCCTGAGGTGGAGTTCAGCCAGGACTTGAACGCGCGCTTACCAGCGGCGGTGAGAATGTACTGCTGGCTGGATCGCGCTCCCCTCTTGCCGAGCCGCAGCAGGCCGGCCTCGGTGAGCACGGGCAGTTCGCGGTAGACCTGGCTACGGGTGACCCCGAAGAACGACCCGAATCGCTCATCAGCGGCGGCGACCAATTGGCCACCGGTCATCGGGCCTGTGTGCAGCAATCCGAGCAGGGCGGCCGACGTGGCGTTCAGGTCGCGCATCCACCCACGGTGCCACGCCTGCCTGGAACTTGTCCACAGTGGTCAACGAACACTGTCCACTGTGCATTCACGAGGGCATCCAGGCCGTGGTCGAACGACCCGGGGGGCCGACGGTCGTTCGGTACGATCCGACCGCCCCGACACTCTTGCCGGTCAGCGCGGCTCATTCTTACGGATTTGTGATCATGGGCCTGCCGGCGCCGAGTCAATCGCTGTCCGGCTACGGCACTGCTAACCGCCGATTCGACGGCAGGCTGCGGTCATCATCGAGCGTGTCACGGCATCGTGCAGCAAGCGCACCGGTGCGAAGTACGCCGGGCCTCGCCAACCCTTGAGCCTGACCACCGTGGTCACACGTACCAGACCCGGCTCTACGCGGACTGCAGCGACGAACCGCAAGTGCCGGTCATCGGTGTCGATGATCGCCTCGGTCGAAAAGGTCAAGCGGCTGTTCGCGCACGTGACGGCCAGCAGCGAGCAGCACTCCGGACAACTGCTATTGCTCGGCTGCGCGGGACAGCCCGACGTGGCCGCCGCGCTCGAACGCACGACCACCCGGCGGATCGGCTACGTGTCACGGTTGCTGCGCGAGACCGGCCTCACGCCGGCGGTCGCAGACCTGCGGGCGACGCTCGCCTACGCCGCGTATCTCGGACACGCCCAGCTTGCTCTCACCACGCCCGGAGCGCTGCCCCGCACCTCACAAGCCAGAAAAGAGCTCATCGACGAGCTCGCCGCCGTTCTGCTCGGCTGACCAGCCCAGGATTCTACAAATCGTCGGCGAAGTCCCGGATCCGCTCGATGAGCCGGACCCGGTCGGCGGCAGATCCGGCGATGGGGGTCACGTTCAGCGTCGTGACGCCCGAGGCGCGCAGCACCTCCAGCCGCTCACGGACGTAGCCCGCGGGACCGATCAGCGAGCTGCGGCGAACCAGCTCGTCAGGCACCGCAGCGGCTGCGTCGTCTTTCCGGCCCGCCAGATAGGAATCCTGAATCGCCTTAGCTTCCGCCGCGAACCCATAGCGCAATGCCACTTAGCCTAATGTGATCTTGTTCGGCGTGTCGTCCGCTGTGGAGGGTTGCCAGCCGGGATGATCTTGCGGTGTGATGCAGGATGTCGAGGTGGCGGCCGGTAGCCGGTTGACGGATCTGGTCTCGTTGGGGGTGTTGGCCTCGTCGGTTCCGCGGGATGCGGTGGATGAGGCGATCAGAGTGACGGGCTGTGGTGCGCGGCGTTCGGACGGGAAGCTGCCGCCGCATGTGATGGTGTATTTCACGATGGCGTTGGCGCTGTTCGCTGAGGACGACTATGAGGAGGTGGCGACTCGGCTGACCGAGACGCTGGCAGCGTGGGGTTGCTGGGACGATGCGTGGAGCGTGCCGACCTCAGGCGGGATCACCCAGGCCCGCCGGCGGTTGGGCTATGAGCCGCTGCGGCAGCTGTTCAGCCGGGTTGGGCAGCCGGTGGCCGGGCCGCTGACCCGGGGGGCTTTCCTGGGGCAGTGGCGGTTGATGGCCATCGACGGGTTCGAGTGGGACGTGCCGGATACCAAAGCCAACGCTGCCGAGTTTGGTTATGGCGGATCTGGTGAGGATCGGTCGGCGTTTCCCAAGGTGCGGGTGGTGTCAATCAGCGAGTGCGGCTCGCATGCGATGGTGGACGCTGAGATCGGCCCGGTATTGGGTAGGGGCAGCGGGGAGCAGTCCCTGGCCGGGCGACTGTATGCGCGACTGTCCCCGGATTGGCTGCTCATCGCTGACCGTAACTTCTACAGCTGGACGGGCTGGCAGGCCGCGGCGGCCTCAGGCGCGCAGCTGCTATGGCGGGTGAAGGCGAACCTGCCGCTGCCGTTGCTGCGGTGGCTGCCCGACGGTTCCTACCTGTCCGTGCTGGTCCACCCGCGGATCCGGGGCAAGGCTCGAACCCGCCTCATCGACGCAGCCCGCGCCGGGTGCGACCTCGGCGCCGACGAGGCTGTGGTGGTGCGGGTGGTCGAATACGACGTGCCTGACCGCGTCGGCGACGGCAAGGGCGAGCTGATCGCCTTGATCACCACCATCACCGACCCCACCGTCGCCTCAGCGGCCGATCTGGCCCAGGCATACCACGAACGCTGGGAACACGAGACCGGCAACGACCAGATCAAGACCCACCTGCGCGGGCCGGGCAAGGTGCTGCGGTCCAAGAGCCCGGACATGGTGCGCGCCGAGATCTATGGCTACCTGCTGACCCACCACGCGATCAGCGCCCTGATCTGCCAGGCGGCCACCGAGGCCGACATCGACCCTGACCGAGTCAAGTTCCTGCGCACGGTGCGTATCCTCCGCCGCCGGGTCACCGATCCGGCCTTTTCCCCCTGAGCAGCACAAACGATCTCAGAGGAGGGTGATAGCCGACATCACCCGACCTCGCAACCTCAACCCCCGTCGACGACACCGTACCTACCCGCGGGTGGTCAAACGCGGCCGCCACAACTCCTACCGGGTCAAGAAACCCGGCGACACCGGAACCCGCCACAACGGCCCAGCCATGATCAAACTCGCCAACGTAGGAACAAACAGGACCATAGCGTGATCAACTCATGCTAAGTGGCATTGGGCTATGACAGGACTGAGCAATGAGCAACTCACCGAATTGGTGACCCGGGTGCACGCTGCCCGCGGCGGTGGGTTCGCCTCCCGTGGCCGCCCGCATGCGCTGGGCCTGTTCGGTTCGGTGGCGCTGGTGGTGTGTTTGATGCGAAAGAACATCACCCAGGCCTTCGCCGGTGCGATCTTCGGCGTCAGCCAACCCACG
>DATDHI010000201.1:0-2188 GCA_036521655.1 Pseudonocardiaceae bacterium
AAGGCACCGACGACGTACAGATCGTTCGACACCCGCGCCAGATCGACCGACGTGTCGAGCACCTTCACCGAACCCGGCTGCATGAACGCGTTGTCCATGCAGATGCTTAGACCGTATGTAGTGACTGCTCTTCGGTTCGAGCAGTTGCTGGCCGGGACCTCGCTCGCGCAATCTCGTGGGTTACCGAGCGCGTTTCCGTGCTTGGCCTTTCCGACATGTGTGAGGAGGCCCCGGTGTTTTGTGAGCGTACGAGTGTTGGGCTGGATGTGCATGCCCGGTCGGTCGCAGCGGCGGCGATCGATGGGCAGACCGGGGAGGTGTTCAAGGCGCGGTTGACGCCTTCGCACGCCCAGGTGCTCGAGTGGGTCGGCGGGCTGCCGGGTCCGTGCGCGGTGGTCTATGAGTCCGGGCCGACGGGGTTCGGGTTGGCCCGGACGTTGTCGGCGGCGGGGTTGCGCTGTGAGGTGGCGGCGTCGTCGAAGCTGCAGCGGCCGGCCGGGGATCGGGTGAAGACCGACGCGCGAGACGCCCTGCACCTAGCGAGGTTGCTGCGGCTGGACGAGATCGTTGCGGTGCGGATCCCGACCCAGTCCGAGGAGGCCGCGCGGGATCTGGTCCGCTGCCGGGAGGCCTCCCGGCAGGATCTGATGCGGGCGCGGCATCGGCTGTCGAAACTGCTGCTGCGGTACGGGATCGTGTATTCCGGCGGCAAGGCGTGGACCGAGCTGCACGACCGGTGGCTGCACCAGCAGCGGTTCGACTCGATGCCGACGCAGGCCGCGTTCGACGACGCGTATGAGACGGTGGTGTTGGCCAAGGCCCGCCGGGCCCGGCTGGACGAGAAGATCACCGCGCTCGCCGACAACAGCGAGTTCACCCCGGTGACGCGACGGCTGGCGTGCCTGCGCGGCATCTCGACGCTGACCGGCTTCGCGCTCGCGGTCGAGATCGGTGACTGGCAGCGGTTCACCGGCGCCAGCATCGGCGCCTATCTCGGGCTGGTGCCCAGTGAACACTCCTCCGGGGAAAGCCGGGTCCAGGGCGCGATCACCAAGACCGGCAACACGCACGTGCGGCGGCTGCTGGTCGAGGCCGCCTGGCACCACCGCACCACCTACCGGCCCGGTGTGGTGCTGCAGCGCCGCTGGGACCGGGCACCGGCCGCGGCCCGAGCCCGCGGGCATGCCGGCAACCAGCGCCTGCACGCCCGCTGGGTCAACCTGAACCTGCGGAAGAAACGGCCGGTGATCGCCAACGTCGCCGTCGCCCGCGAACTGGCCGGCTGGTGCTGGTCCCTGGCGGTGCTGCCCGACTGAACCACGCCCCCCCTGAACCGACCGTGGGGTCGAGAGTCGAGGAACCGCAGCGCGAGGAGCAACGCGCCCCCAGGCTATGAGCAGCCCGACGCCGCAAGGCATTCTGGCCACGCTCGTCCTTAGACCCGCGCCACGCTCCAGCCGAACACCCGGTCCTGCGGTAACCAACCCGCGCATATCAGCCTCGACCACGCGTCGTGCAACGACACGCTGACCCCGGCCTCGACCCCACGGTCCTCTCCCTTCCCCGCACGCCGCAGAGCGTGACGTCGTCCTCGCCGGCGTCAAGGCCAAGCCCCCCTTCGGGGGTGGCCTCCGGCCAGCCATGACACCGGCTCCGGGCGCCGTCCAAGCGGCAGCTAGCGGGGAATGGATGACCCAGTCCTGATTCACATCAGGACCAATTCGGCGTGCCCACTTGACAAGACGCCCTACATATCAGCCCGGATCCACCGTCCGGGTTGATCGGGTGAGCGCGTCGTAACGTACGAATGTCCTTCCGGGCAAGGACGATTGGGCTTGCTGAAGGCCCCAAGTTGTCCACCCGGAAGGACACCCGTTCGGTGCGAGCATCTCATGACCTTGCCCATGTGTCAGCGAGCTTCGACGAACCGAATCTGGTGCCGTGTGCGGGTCTGCTGCCCGCGGCCGCGCTGGCGCAGCGCCTGGATGTGGCGGGACTGGTGGATGAGCGGCTCACGCTGGCCCGGCACGGCGCGAACAGCGGTACCAAGGCGTTGACGGTGATCGGGTCGATGCTCGCAGGCGGGGACAGCATCGACGACACCGATCTGCTGCGTGCCGGGGCGCTGCCCGAACTGTTCGACCTGACGCGCGCGCCGTCGACGGTCGGGACGTGGCTGCGTGACTTC
>DATDHI010000202.1:0-6212 GCA_036521655.1 Pseudonocardiaceae bacterium
GTCGACGGGACGCCACACGAGCCCCAGCGCACAAGATCGTCGCGGTCGTCACGCACCAGAAAGGCATCCGTTTGCGGCCGTGTTTCTCCCCCCGGGGACAGGCGGGTCACCGCTTGTGGCTCGCGGCCCGGGCTGCCTTGCTGGTCGCGTCGCGCAGCGCCCCGGGGGCGCATCACGATGCCTTACCGTCGAAGGTCAGGACCAGCAGCTCGGTGTCCGGGCACGCGGGGTGTTGGTGCTGGGTGTAGAAGCTGGCCACGTCAGCGGCCGCAGCCCCGGCGAGCGCCTCACGCTGGCGCTTGCCGACCCGGACCCCGCTCGCGCGCTCCAGGGCGGCGCTGGCCTGCTCGAACGATCCGCGCGCCGCCTCGATCGCGGCGAGGCGTCGCAGCCCGTGGGAATGCTTGCCCACGGGCAGAGTCAGCACCGCGTCCGCCGGGTAGAGGTTGGCCACACCGGGCGCGCGGTAGGCGACCCGGGTGAGGGTGACTGTTCCGAACACGGTGGCCAGCTCACGCTGGTGACCTCCTTCCACCCGGACGCGGAGCACACCATCGGCGCCGGGAACACCCTCGGGGAGCCGCTGCTCACCAGCGGCCCGCAGGTCCAGATGATCCTGGAACAGGCTGCGCACCAACTCCCGGCAGCCCTCGGTGAGCTGATCCTCAAGCTGGGCATGGGTCAGCTCACCACAACCAGGATCAGCCAGCCCGGCCACGACCTCCTCGAACAACCGCCAGGACCGATCACACGCCCCGGCCGCTACCTGCCCTGACCCCGCCTGCTGCGCCTACCCTGACACCAGGCTCCTTCTCACATGCCACGTTCCGGACCTAAGACACCCCCAACGTAGCGGGAAGGAGCCCATCAAGCGATCAAGACACGCGCAAAACCGCAGGTCACCGGCCGCTCAGCGCTCACTCCAGAAGAGCCGCACCCACTTAAGATTGCGGGCGGCGCAAGTTGGGCGGCTGCACCAGTCTCCAGACTCATCGAAATCTCAGGCGGGCGAGCGACACTTGGGTCTGAAGCATGGACCCCGTTCTGTGAGGAGCCTTGATGAGCGATAGCACCCGCCACGACTCCGCCGATGCGCCTACCACGGCTCTCGACATAGCCTCATCGTCGGTGCGGGCCTCGCACGCCGAACGGGCGGTGACGGTTGAACGGCTGCATGCCGCGCTGGGAGAGGGACGTCTGGGGCTCGACGAGACCGAGGAACGCGTTGCGGCGGTCTACAGGTCCAGCTACCGGTCCGATCTGCTCCCCTTGCTTGCGGATCTGCCCGCAGAGCCTCGCGGTCTTCGGGCCGGCTGGGCCCAGGCGTGGCAGACGATCGTCAGGCAGGCGTGGGTCTCTATGGCACGCGTGCGCGGGACACAACCAACTCATCCCAGCCGGGGCCAACAACGGGCCACGACCGTCGTGCTGGTCGCGGGTGTGCTCTGGGTGCTTCTGTGTCTGCTGGTCGGCTTCTCCGTCGGCCTGCTCGGCTGATGCACTCCTTCGGCGCGGGTCTGATCAGGCCCGACCTGTCAGTGTTCGATCACCAACGGAGGACCGGGATTTATGACCGTGGAATCGAGCTCGAAACCTGCTGCTGACGCAGCGTCGGATGCTCCAGCGGCACGGCGGATGCGTCGGCTGAGGAAAGTCCCGCTACGACTGGTCCTGATCGTTGCGGCACTGTTCACCGCGTTGACGGTTCTCGGCGGCGGCACGGGGCTGGTGCTGGGTAAGGTCGCATCGATCGGCACCGAGCACAGACACCACGGGCCCACCCTGCACGAGGACGATGGGGATGGCGCGGGCCAGTTCCCCCGCGGCGCGAACAGAGAGTCGAGTTAGGAGCCGGATCGCGTCGCGTCGATCCGACGCCGTGGCCGGCTAGGTGACCCGCCCGTTTCGGGGATGGCTTGTGGTGGCGTGGGCCGGCAGTTTGAGTTTCACCGTGGCCCCGCCGCCGGGACGGTTGCCCACGGTGGCCTGGCCACCGTGGGCATGGATGATGGCTTGCACGATGGATAGGCCGAGCCCGGTCCCGCCGCTGTCTCGGGTGCGAGCCGCCTCGGCGCGATGAAAGCGTTCAAACGCGTGAGGCAGGAACTCCACGGGGAAACCGGGCCCACGGTCGGCGACCTCGATCGCGATCATCCCCGATCCGTTCGCAGTCGCGTTCACCTCGATAACGCTGCCGGAGGGAGCGTGCCGGCTGGCGTTGTCCAGCAGATTGTCCAGCGCTTGGCGCAACCGGTCTGGATCGGCCACCACGGTCAGGTCGGAAGGGCTGTGCACCGCCACGGTCACCCCCTGCGCCGCTGCGCGGCCACCCGCTCCGAGGGCGGCGGTACCGAGGAAATCGGGCAATACCAGCGGTAACGGCTGCAGGAAGGGTTGGGCGTTGTCCGCGCGGGCCAGCAACAATAGATCCTCGGCCAACCGGATCAATCGATCTGTCTCCTGCCCGGCCTGGTTCACCGCCTCGATCAGCTCGTCGCGGCTACGGCCGGGACGAGCCGCGAGCTCCAGCTCAGCACGCAAGATCGCCAGCGGGGTCCGCAGCTCGTGACTGGCATCGGCGACAAAGCTGCGCTCCCTCGCCAGCGCCCCCTGTAACCGAGCGAGCAGCCCATTGATCGTGCTACCGAGCGCGGCGATCTCATCGTAGGTGGACGGCACTGCCAGGCGCCGGCCAGTGTCCCGGTCGCTGATGTCCGCAGCCTCCCGGCGCATCCGCTCCACCGGCCGCAGCGCCGCACCGGCCAGCAGCCACGCGCCCACACCGGCCAGCACCACGGCGGGTGGACCGCCCAAGACGAACGCGGTCTGCACGTCATCCACGGCGTCGTCGGACACATCGGTGCCGGTGCCCGCTACCACCAGCACGCGCTGCCCATTCCGGAGGTGGGCGATGGTGGCCAGCAGCCGGCTGCGATCACCAGACACCGTGGTGGTGAATGACACCTCCCCTGCCAGTGCCTGTCGCCATTGCGTGGCATCGATTAGGGGCGCGGTACCAGCATCGGGTGAAGAAGCGAGCAGGCGGCCATCGAGGGCGCGGACCTGGACGATCCCCTCGGTGGGACCCAGCCGCAGTGATCCAACCGCGCCCAGTTCCTCAGCCACCGCCTGCACGCGGCTGCGCAGCCCAGGGTCCAGCGAGGCATCCAGGCCCACCCGGAGCTGCAGCAGGAACACCAGTCCTGCCGCGGCGATCACCACCGCGGTACCAAGGGCGAACAGCACCGCCAACCGCAGCCGCAACGGCATTGCCGCGTCCTTACCGCGGTCGGTCGGCCGTCACCGCGACCCGACCGTGGCAGGTTCGGCCCGCAACCGGTATCCCGCTCCCCGCACAGTCTCGAGCTGCTCCACGCCGAAGGGGCGGTCGATCTTGCGGCGCAGGTACAGCACGTACTGGTCGACGACGTTAGACACGCCGTCGTAGGCGAAGTCCCACACCTGCTCCAGAATCCGCGTCCGGGTCAGCACATGCCCAGGATGGCGCAGGAATAGCTCCAGCAGCGCGAACTCTTTGGCCGAGAGCTCAAGCTCCACCTGCCCGCGCCAGGCGCGCCGCGTGACCGGGTCCAGCCGCAGATCGGACACCTGCAGGTCACCGGGCTGTTCCACGACGCCGCGGCGGATCAACGCCCGCATCCGGGCCGAGAGCTCGGCGAAGCTGAATGGCTTGGTCAGGTAGTCGTCCGCACCGGCGTCCAGGCCCCGCACCCGGTCCTCGACGGCGTCCCGCGCGGTGAGCATCAGGATCGGCATCCAGCGCCCAGCCCTCCGCAACTGCCGGCATACCTCCATCCCATCCAGCCCAAGGAGCATCACGTCCAGCACCACCGCGTCGTAGCTGAGCTCCTTGGCCTGCCAGACCGCGTCGGTTCCAGTGCCGACTATGTCGACGGCGTAACCGTCCTCCTGCAGCCCCCGCTTGAGCAGCGCGGCCATCCGCAGTTCATCCTCAACCACCAACACCCGCACACCGCCAACCTAGGCACGTCTGATGAGAACACGATGAGAACATCGCCTCTGGCTCGTCGGTGGCGCCGGGTCAGCTTGGCGACCGGTAGTTGGTTCATGTGCTCGTCCTCAGCTTGTTCTCATGGTGAGCTCATCACGGATGGGCAGTCTGCGGTCATGAGGAGTGGGCCAGCTAAGTGCACGGGTGGTCAAACAGGCTTGTCCATCCCGCTACGGGGTCGGTTCCGGCTCGTCGAGCGGTTCGGCGCGGTCAAGGGCCGATGTGGTGTCTTGGTGGTGCTTGCGGCGCTGAGTGCGGCAGTGCTGGCTGGTTGCGGCGGGTCGCCGTCTGATTCGGCAGCTGCGACGGGGACTCCTGGCGCATCGGCGGGCTCATCGTCGTCCGCTGCACCGGATGCCAGCGGCCCCGCCTCGGGGGCGCCGGACCCGAATGCGCCGGATGTCAACACTGCGGGTGATATCCCGGACAGCCAGGTGTTTGTGCCTTTCACTGCGCCAGGTGGGTTGGTCACGGTGTCGGTGCCGCAGGGTTGGGCCCGGTCGGATCAGGGCACTGTGACGGTGTTCACCGACAAGTTCAACAGCGTGCGAATCGAGAGCCGGCCACGTCCTGCCGCCCCGGATGTCGCGTCGGTAGGCGCGCAGGAGGTGCCGCAGCTGCAGGGACCGACGCCCGGGTTCGTGCTCGGTGGCGTGCGGATGGTGCAGCGCCCGGCTGGGCCGGTGGTGCTGGTCACCTACCAGGCGTCGTCGGCGCCGAACCCGGTTACCCGAAAGTCGCTGACCGAAGCCGTGGAGCGCTACTCGTTCTGGCGGTCCGGGCAGGAAGTGGTGCTGACCTTGTCCGGCCCCCAGGGCGCGGACAACGTCGATCCGTGGCGCAAGATCACCGACTCGCTGCGGTGGCAAGGGTGAGCACTTCCAGAGATGCACGCGCAACCGGTCCCGGACAGACGCAGCTCGCCGCGGCGGTGGAGGCGCGGTCGCTGTATCGGTTCTTCCGGACCGGTGAGGAGGAGACCCTGGCCTTGCAGGGTGTGTCACTGTCCGTGGCCCGGTGTGAGCTGGTCGTAGTAACCGGCCCTTCGGGCTCGGGAAAGTCGACGCTGCTGGCGTGCCTGGCGGGCTTGGACGACCCGGATGGCGGCACCGCGCTGGTCGAGGGCCGGCCGATAAGTCATCGACCTGAGCCAGTTCGCGCTCGCATACGGGCGCAACGAATCGGGTTTCTCGCCCAATCGGCCAATCTGTTCGAACACCTGACTGTTGATGCCAACCTGGCGTTCGTGCGTGCCGTCGCCCCACGTTCGCACCATTGCTCCCGTGGCGAGATCCTGCGGTCGGTGGGACTGGAAAGGCGGGCGGGCGCCTATCCCAGTGAACTCTCCGGTGGTGAGGCGGCGCGCGCGGGGCTGGCGGTGGCGCTGGCCAATGACCCCGCCGTCGTGCTCGCGGATGAACCTACTGGTGAGCTCGATAGTGCCACCGAGGCTGACGTGCTCGAGCTGCTGGTCGCTGCCACGGCCGGCGGTGTCGCGGTCGTGGTAGCCAGCCACAGCCCGGCAGTCGCCGCGACTGCTGACCGCGTTGTTCTGCTCGAGAACGGCCGGGTCGTCGCATGAGGGCGCGGAAGATTAGGGCGCAGGTCAGTACCGGGAGCACCGGGATCGAGTTGGCTGCAGTGCAGACAGGCCCGCTCGTCGAGTGTATCGAGGTGAGCCGCACGTTCACTCGCGGCGTCGAGGTAGCCGGGGTGCGCACAGTGAGCTGTACCGTGGAGACGGAGATGCGGGTGGCGCTGACTGGGCCGTCCGGGTCGGGCAAATCGACGCTGTTGCACCTACTGGCCGGGTTGGACATCCCGACCGCCGGCACCCTCAGGTGGCCAGGCCTGGGCCGGGCACCGGCTGGGCGGCCGGGCACGGTGGGTGTGGTGTTCCAGGGCCCTAGCCTGATCCCCGTCCTGACCGTGGTGGAGAACGTCACGTTGCCACTGCTGCTGGCCGGGATCGGTGAGGATGACGCGGTCGAGCGGGCGTGCGCGGCGTTGGACCGGCTGGCGATCGGTGAGCTGGCCTGCAAGCTTCCCGAGGAGCTTTCCGGTGGGCAGGCCCAACGCGTCGCCGTCGCGCGGGTGCTGGCCAGCCGCCCCCGTTTGATCCTGGCCGACGAACCGACCGGGCAGCTCGACCAGGACACCGGTCACCGGGTGGTGTCGG
>DATDHI010000203.1:0-19453 GCA_036521655.1 Pseudonocardiaceae bacterium
CCAACTGCATGGTCCCGACCAGTGACGTGAAGAGCCCGATGGCCTGACCCATCGCCGAGGCTGGATCGTCGGGTCGAGGCGTGCGGCGATCTGGTCCACGATCTCCCGGGCGCCGGACGTGTAGCAGTCCCGGATGGTCTCGCCGCAACGGCCGATCTCGTCGAGCAGCGCAGCGGACGCGCAGCCGCCGCCGAGGTTGTCGCGGTGTTCGGCCGACAGGTACTCGCGTGCGATCTGTTCAAGCCCGGCGCGGCCGGTTCCCGCGAGAGCGCCGATCCGTTCCTGTTGGCTGCGCAGCTGGTCGGCGACCGCGGCGGCGACCAGCTCGTCTTTGGAGCCGAAGTGCGCGTAGAACGCGCCGTTGGTCAACCCCGCGTCGGCCATGAGGGCGGCGAGACCCGAGCCGTCGATGCCGTCCTGCTTGAGCCGGTGCCCGGCTGCCGCGATGATCCGCTGCCGCGTCTGCTGCTTGTGCTCTTTGCCGTACCGCGCCACGGGACACCCCTTTACCGCCCGAGGAATTCCAGAACCTTGCCGACAAACTGCTCATGGAACTGGAAGATGCCGCCGTGACCCGCGTCGGGGTAGATCACCAGCTCACTTTTCGGAAGGCGCCGGGCCAGATCGGACGAGTTCTTCGCGGGCACCATCCGGTCGCTCTCGCCGTTGACGACAAGCACCGGCTGCTCGATGGTGGACAGGTCGGCCGGCGTCTCCAGGCCCCAGCGGTGGATGGCCTTGAGCTGGGTCAGGTACGACCGGATCGAGATCACCTTGTCGCGGTTCCCGGTGCGCTCCTTCAACCGAGCCAGGAACTCCTTGCCCGCGCGGCGCCCATTCGCCGTCCGGGTGAAGAAAAGGAATTGCTTCGGGTCCTGCAGGGTGACCAGAGCACGCACCGTGTCCAGGTGAGAGATCTTGGTGACATTCTCGATGCCCTCGCCGCCGGCCGGCCCGGTCCCGGCGAGGATCAGCCTGCGGACCAACTGTGGTTGCTCCCGCGCAATCACCTGGGCGATCATGCCGCCCATCGAGAAGCCGAGCAGATCGACCTGCTCCAGACCCAGCGCCCGGATGAAGGCGACAGCATCGGCCGCCATCGCCTCGATCGTGTCCGCGGTCTTGCCCGTCGACGCGCCGACGCCGCGGTTGTCGAATGCAATCACCCGATGCTGCGCGGCGATGCCGTCCACGACCCGCGGGTCCCAGTTGTCCAAGACCGCGGCCAGATGGGTGAGAAGAACCACCGGCACGCCCGTCCTCGAGCCGAGCTCGCGGTAGGCATAGCTCACTCCACCGACCGAGACGGTGCGGGTCGGTGCGTCCGTGTACGCCGTCACCACGTCGTCGCGCGCTGCCTGATCGTCAATCATGGTCATGTCCTTCGGTCCGTGTCGTCGCCTCCCGGCGTTTATATTATGACCATAATCTAATGACGGTGGCCACGTCCAGTCGAGTGCACCCGGAAACTGGAATCCGGCCGGCAAGACTTCGCGTCCGCCAGGCCAGATGCCTCAGAGGTTCACGCTGTCGACTTCGTCTGCATCTAGGGATCGAAAGCCCTATCGCCGAGCTCCCGGCCCAGCCCGACTCTTTCCATCCGCCCAACGGCAGCGCCGCGACGAAGGGGTTGTCGGCCGACCACATCCGCAGCAGGATCGGCGTACGAACAGCCCTGACCAGCGTTCCGCTATGTGGATGGCAGCGACGCCGTGAGTGCATCGAGCAGGGGGATGTCTGATCGCTGGTCGCGAGGCTTGGGAACGTCTGCCGGCAGGCCTTCGGGAGGTAGTTCAATACTTCGAGTACGGCGCATTCGTCACCAACACCGCCGACGGGCAGGTCCAGTTCCTCGACGCCCGCCGCCGCACCCAAGCCCACGTCGAAGACCGCATCAAGCAGTTCAAGGCCTGCGGCGCGACCAACCTGCCCTCGATCGACTACGGCCGCAACGCCGCCTGGCTGCAGCTAGCCGCCCTGGCCACCTCGCTGACCGCCTGGCTACGCCACCTCGCGCTGGAGGGTGAGCTGGCCAAAGCCCCGTCCCGACCACCCGCAGCACCGGCCGGCCGTGGAACCGGCGCCCACCCGAGCACTCTCGGGCACCCCACCATGCCCATCACCGCCCTACCACCACAAAATGATCCACAACTCAGACGATCACGGAGCAGCGGATCAGCGTGAATGATCTAGGTACACCCCGTACTGCTCCACCAGATCAATCAGATCTTCGAGGTCACGGGGTCACGCATGCCCCGGTCGATGTTCGGCAGCGCCAGCGCGTTCCATTCGCGTCGGCGCAGTGCGGTCATCATGGCGTCCCAGTCCGGGCGCACCACCCGATACCCGTAGGTGCCATCCGGCAGCAGCACAATGAGCTGTTCCCGCACCGCCGGCACGTCTGCCAGGTGAACGAACCCGCCGAAGCAGCATGCCCCGGAACCGGTCTCGCCGGTCATGTCGCCCGACCAATACAGCCCACCACCCACGTCGCCGCATCACCATCCACACACTTGATGTGCGTATCTCGCACAAAAAGTGTGAGTTAGTTGATCAGGCCAAGGTAGTCGGCAAGTTCTTGCAGGTCAGGCACGTCTCCTTGGTCGGCACGAAGCGCGTCCTCGACCAGTTCGCGGACGACGCGATGCGTTCGTACCTGTTCCGGTGCGATCTGCGCGGCCTGCCGGAGGGTTGAGACGAGGAGGCGAGGCTGACGCCGTTGGGCGTAGGCGCGAGCCACGTCGATCAGGAGCCGGGCCTGGCGCTCGGGCGAGAGGCGGTCTGCGTCGGCTCTGGTCGCGACCCGCACAGCGCGGCCAGCGTCGCCGAGTTCCACCGCTACGTTGACTTCATGGAGTAGGACGTTGGTCGGTCCGAACTCGGTGTTGTAGTCATTCCGATCGGCCCCCAACTGAGCCGCTGCGTCGCGGGCAAGTGCAAGGTAGGCGTAGGCCTGCTCACCATCGTTGGTACGGGCCGAGGCAACCGCGAGCTGAAGATGCAGCGCGCCGCGTAGTGCGACCGCTTCCGGTTCGCCCGCCTCGATCAGCCTGCCCAGGGCGTTCGCGGCGGACTCGGCCGCTCTCTTGGCTAGATCGAACCTGCGTGCACCTTGGAGCACGATCGCCAGGCGAAACGCCCCTTCGGCCATCAGCAACGGATCGTCGGCGTCTTCGGCTGCCGTGATCGCACGATCGACCGCCACCCAGGCCGCCGCGGTCTCTCCCAGCTTGGCCAGCACACCGGCAGCAGCGTGGTATGCCTTGGCCTTGGCAACGCAGACACGGCGTCGATCAACGCCGATTGTCTTCCGTGCCGCGTATTCCAGCTCAGGGATCAACGTGCCAAGCAGGTGACTGAGATCCTCATAGCGCGAGCCGTGCGCGAACTCCCAGGCTTGCGCCGCCTGCGTGCCGAGCCGATCAACATCAACCGGTGCAGCGTCGGAGAGCACCGCTTGCAATGCATCGCTCGACGAGAGAGCCAAGCCCAGCGTCGTAGCCGCGTATGGTCGCTCCGTTGCGGCAGCAACCACGTTCAATTCTGGCACGAGGTCCGCAATGGGCACCTCTAACGTTTCTGCCAGCTTTTCCAGAACCGACATGCGGTCCACGCGACGTGCACCACGCTCTACCTGGCTTACCCAGCTCTCAGACCGCTCGATCCGCGCGGCGAGTTCTTTCTGCGAGAGTCCCCGCTTGCCCCGATGGAAAGCAACCCGTCGCCCAAGCGCTTTCGCGTCATTGGGCAGCATCCGTCATACACCCTTGCCGGTCGGTGGTTCCAGAAATTCAACCCGAGTGCCAGTCAAGTACTGGCATCGTTCGGCAAGGAAACGCGTTGTGTGTTCCTGCCGCTCATGCTCGTCAAATGCCTCCCGGCTCTCGTACAGTTCGTAGAAAACCCGAGACAGCGGAGCGTTCTTGACCTTGTGCACAGCGTAAATCAGCGTACCGGGCTCGCGATCTCTGATCTTCGCGCCAGTCTCCTCCACTAGATCGTCAAAACCCTCCGCCGCTTCCTCGTTTCGGAGGTAGAACCGCACAACCAACGCAAACATGTCGCCTCCGCCTGGCCTCACTCGCACTAATAGTACTATACCGCACCTCACGTGCGAAAGTCTGGGGCCGGGTCAACTCACCCGCCGGGTCGCCAGCCGCGAGGCTGCCCACTGGTCGCTGAGACAGGGGGGCGAGACAGGGGGCTGAGACAGCCCTCTCTACGCCGAGTTCCCAGGACAACTCGTGTCAAGCGTCAGGCGGGGACTACACACGCAGGACATCGCCTTTACAGCGAGTTACAGTACGTTACAGCGCGTGTGCTGCCGAATACCCCTCTATGGGAAACGGGGGCGAGTAGGGCGAGCCCACAAAGACAAGGGAGGCGCGTGCAGCGATGATCACCAGGAGAACAACTACCCCGAGCCACCACCACCGAGGCACGGACAGGGTCCGGGCTACCCCACACCTGTAGAGGCAGCGATCATTCACCGGCCGCACGCGCCGACGATCACGGACAAGTCGTGCAACCTCATACGCCGCGCGTGCTGTTCGACGGCGCCGGCGGCGTAGCGAAGCAGGCTCGCCGACCCGACGGGATCCCGCTTCTGCCGCCCTCCTGTCCTGCGTCAGGACGACTAGCGGCGTGCTGTTGGCGTGCTATTAAACTAAACCCGGTCAACCACGGTCAACCACGCGGCGTCACGACGCGGCTAGCCGCACGTCGAGGTCCCTGACCACGTGTTGGGCGCAGCCTTTCAGGCGGGGGCTCGCAGGTGATTTCTCGTCAGGGAGCTGAAGCACCTCGGCTGACAGTACCGACCGCGGTGCAGCCCCGGGTTCGGCTGTTCTTGCACGTCAGCGGTGCGCCCAACCGGGGAGATTCCGGTGGAACCTCGCCCGGTATCGGTGAGTCGGCCGAGATGGCCCGTTCGTGCCGATGTTGACCCAGACGAGTCGCTCATCGGTCAACGCGGCTACAGAACGGACGGGGAGCCGTCTGTTGACATACCTCTCGTGGTGTCGAGTATCTGCCGCTGACATCCGTCCACAGGACCTCTACACCGTCTCCACACGTTGTCCACAGCCGCTGCACAATCTCCTTCGCCTGTACACACGATGTGGATGCCGCCCTCTGCGGCCCGCCCCTACGGTGTGGCCCCGTGAGACCAACGCCCCTGTATGACCAGTTGCGTGACGAACGGCTCAACGCCGACGTCCCAGCCAGTCCCGCCCAGCCGCACCAGCGAGCAGATCGCGGGAAGCACCGCCTCGCCGAGGGCGAGCCGGGTCTAGCGGCCACAGGTACCCGACAATCGCGGACCGCAGCCGATCGCGCACATGCCGACGACTCGCCCCATGAGGCTCTCCCGCAACAGCGGGGTCGCCCCGCGAAACACCGCCTCCCCGACCGTGAGCCGGCTCCAGCGGCCGTGTTCGCTCGGCCGTTAGGCGGCCCCGCGGCTGATCGGGTCGCGAGTTGGTCCTGGTTCGCAACGGCCGAGCCGACGGGTCATGTCCATTCACGGGTCGAGCTGTGATGTCACGCCGTTGAGGCGGTGGAGCCCAGTGACGGCCGAAGGCTGGCCAGAGCGTCATCGACAGTGGGGTAGGCCTCGACCAGGTCGGTCAGATCTGCCTCCTCGAGCCACCGGACCAACAGAGACGTCGCTCGCATCCGGTCCGCACGACGGCGACCCCGCCGCTCAGCTGGTCGCCATGGTTCGCGCCGTCGCCGTCCAAGTCGCCGCCCCGGACTACCGCGGGTGCCCGTTCCGCAACACCCACGCCGAGTTCCCCGACGGCAGCCGTCCAGCCCACCAGGTGGCCGTTCGACACCTGAAGAACCTCCGCACCCTGCTGTACGGGCTCGCCGAAAGAGCCCAGGCACACGACCCGCGGGCGCTGGCGCAGCAGCCGCAATTCCTGTCGCCGGTGTGACGGCACTGCGCGCGGTGCGGCGGCTCGGATCGCTGGTCGGGCGCAGGGTGCTGATCACCGGCGCGTCGGGCCGTGTCGGGCGCTTCGCCGTGCAGCTCGCCGCCAGAGCCGGTGCGCACGTCGTGGCCTCTGTCGGAAGCTCAGAGCGGGGTCAGGGTCTGGACCTGCTGGGCGCCGCCGAGGTAGTCGTCGGTCTCGACCAGGTCGCCGCGCCGATGTACGGAGCTATAACAACATCGGCGGCCGCACGCTGGCCGACGGGTACGCGTTGCTCGAGTCAGGCGGCTGCGCGCAGAGCGTGGGGATGGCCTCGTTGGAACCGACGTCGATCGACTTCGAGCAGGCCCGGCTGCGCGGCGGCGCCCGCGTCGAGGCGTTCACCGTCGGGCAGGGCTTCGGCCCCGATCTCACCTATCTGGTGGGACTGGTGGCCGCCGGTGAGCTCGACCCCCAGGTCGGCTGGCGGGGACCCCTGGGACAAGGTCGGCGAGGCGGCCTCTGCCCTGCTGGGCCGGCAGGTGCGGGGCAAGGCCATGCTGGAGGTCTCGACGTGATCGGGCGGCCAGAACCACTGGAGGAAGCGTCATGATTCTGGTCACTGGCGCAACCGGGAACGTCGGCCGCGCACTCGTCCATGCGCTCGTCGCAGGTGGTGCCGCCGTACGCGCCCTCGCTCGCAACCCGAACGGCACCACGTTCCCGCCCGCAGTCGACGTCACGGCGGCTGATCTCGAAGCCCCCGACACCCTCACCCCAGCCCTCGCCTCGATCCGCAAGGTGTTCCTGCTCGGCGGCTTCACCGCGATGCCCACACTCCTGGAACGCCTCCGCGACGCCGATGTCGAGCACGTCGTGCTGCTCACGTCGCGCTGCGTCGTCGGCGGCAACCCCGACAACGCCATCACCTGCAGGTGGCTGGACTCCGAAGCCGCGGTCCAAGGCTCCGGGATCCCCTGGACGATCCTGCGACCCAGCGGTTTCACTCCAACGCCCTGCGCTGGCTTCCCCAGCTACGCCAAGGAAACGTCGTCCGAGCCCCCTGGCCGCACGTGCGCATCGCTACGATCGACCCTGCCGATATCGCCGCCGTCGCCGCGACCGTCCTCACCGAACCTGGCTACGAGCACACCGCGCCAGCGCTGAGCGGCCCCCAACCGCTCACCCCCGGCGAACAGATCACGACGCTCGCGGAGACGCTCCACCGACCGCTGCGTTACGAGCCGCTCTCCGACGACGAGGCACGCGCTCAGATGCAGGCCGACACGCCGCCGCGCATCATCGACGCCTTCTTCCGCTTCTTCACCGACGGTGAGTTCGACGATTCGCCCGTCCTCGACTCGGTGCACCGCATCATCGGCCACCCGCCCCGCACCTTCGAGAAATGGGCCGCGGCCCACAGCCACGAGTTCACAGACGGGCAATGACAGACTTAGGCCGAATGCAGGTATCGACGACGCCGATCCGACAGTACTCTACTCCGATGCCTCCGCGCGGATTGCCCGTCGGACGCGCTCCCCTCGGAAGCAATCCCGTTCTGTTGCTCTTCGTCGCGGTGAGTGCGTTCCTCGGGGTCTTCGTCCTAAGTGCCACGATGGATAGGCCCGGCGATGCCGTGATTGTGTTGTATGTGCTGCCGATCGCCCTGCTCGCGGTGCGACACGGGCGCTGGGTCGGCCTCGCGGCGGCCGCTCTCGGGCTGGTGCTGTTCACGGTGTGGGCGGTGCGCCAGCCGGCCGGGGAGATCGGGCCGCTCGCGTATGTCACCCGCAGCATGGTATTCGTGCTGGTCGGCTTCGGGATGGGATGGGTACGCGGAGCAGCTTCGGGCGGCATTGAACATCGCGTACGCGAGCGAGGACCGCTTCCGGACGCTGCTGGACAACGCACCCGAGGCGATCCTCGTCCTCGACGTCAAGGCCGGTTCGTTCTGGCACGTCAACTGCCGTGCGGTCACGTTGTTCGGGTTGCCCCGCGAGCAACTCGAGCGGCTCGGACCTGGTCCGCTGAGCCCACCCCGACAGCCCGACGGCCGGCCTTCCGACGAGGCAGTCCAAGAGATGGTCGCGCAAGCAGTCGCAGGTCGAAAACCGGTGTTCCGGTGGACCTACCGCGCAGGCGACGGCCACGATCTGCCCTGCGAGGTCCGGCTTGTGCGACTGCCGGACGCGGATCGGGTGCTCGTGAGGGCCAGCATCACCGAGGTCGGCAAGCACAGTACGCGAGCCTGGGCGGAGTCTGGTGGGGAGCGGACCCCGGGCAGCTGACGCCCGTGCGGTCAGTCCGCCAACGTGGCGATCGCCTGGGCCCACTGGAAGAACCAAAGTCCTCCCAAGTCTGAGATTTCCGGTGTCCGAAAAATACCTTACTGGCCGCCACCGGTGCGAATGATCGCTGTTTGTATGCGTTAAATGACACGTAGTGTCGCTTAATGCACAAAAGGGCGATCACTGCTGCGGCAGGAATGGAGTTAACGTCATGGACAGGGGGTCTAGACCGTTCGGCAGGTACGGTCTGCTCGGACTCGTCGGCGAAGCCGTATGGCTTCGTGCCCTGTCGCGCAGGCAGCGGGCGACGTTGCGGACATCACCCGGGAGGTGGTAGCCGAGCGGGACGACCGGTTAGGGTCGGTTGGCCCTGGGCAGACGCGCAGATCAGCCGGCAGTGTGAGCAGGGTTACCCTCCGGCGCGAGCTGAGACACTCAGTTGTAGCGGGCCGGACTTGCCGTTGTTACTGACGAGTAATATAGTGGTCGCTACCGGTGAGTAGGGCCGGGCCGTCACGACGTGGACACGGCCGGAGCGAGGACATGGGTCACTACAAGAGCAACCTGCGCGACCTGGAGTTCGCCCTGTTCGAAGTGTTCAGGGTCCAAGACAGCCCGTCCGCCGAGATGGACGCCAGCACCGCGCACGAGGTACTGCGCGGAGTCGACCGGCTGGCCCGCGGGCCACTGTCGGAGTCCTTCGCCGAGTCCGACCGCAATCCGCCGGTGTTCGACCCCGAAGCGCACACCGTCGCGCTCCCGGAGGCGTTCAAGAGGTCGTACCGGGCGCTGATGGACGGCGACTGGTACCGGCTGGAACTACCCACCGCGCTGGGCGGTTACGGCGCGCCGGCCACGCTGCGCTGGGCGGCGGCTGAGCTGCTGCTCGGCGCCAACCCGGCCGCGTTCATGTACATGGCCGGCCCGTCGATGGCCCGCGTGGTGCACGGCAACGGCACCGCGGAGCAGCGGCGCTGGGCCCAGTTCATGATCGACAAGTGCTGGGGCTCCACCATGGCGCTCACCGAGCCCGACGCAGGGTCGGACGTGGGCGCCGGGCGCACGAAGGCTATCCCCCAACCCGACGGTTCATGGCACCTCGAGGGCGTGAAGCGCTTCATCACCGCAGGCGAGCACGACCTGACCGAGAACATCATGCATATGGTGCTCGCCAGGCCGGAAAGGCCTGGGATCGACACAGTGCCGGGCACCAAGGGCCTGTCGCTGTTCATGGTGCCGAAGTACCACTTTGACACCGATACCGGCGAGCTCACCGAGCGCAACGGCGTCGTCGCCACCGGTGTTGAGCACAAGATGGGCCTGCGGGTCTCCACCACCTGCGAGCTCACCTTCGGCGCGCACGGCACGCCCGCGGTGGGCTGGCTGCTCGGTGGTGTGCACGACGGCATCGCGCAGATGTTCCAGGTGATCGAATACGCCCGGATGATGGTCGGCACCAAGGCCATCGCGACGCTGTCCACCGGCTACCTCAACGCGCTGGCGTACGCCAAGGAGCGCGTGCAGGGAGCAGACATCACCCAACTGCTCGACAAGAGCGCGCCGCGCGTGACGATCACCCACCACCCCGATGTGCGGCGGATGCTCATGCTGCAGAAGGCCTACGCGGAGGGCCTACGCGCGCTGTACCTCTATACCGCGACCTACCAGGACGCCGTCGCGCTGGGCGGGGAGGATGCCGAGCTGGAGGGACGGGTCAATGACCTGCTGCTGCCCATCGTCAAGGGTGTCGGTTCGGAGCGTGCCTACGAGATGCTTGCGTTGTCGTTGCAGACCCTCGGTGGGTCCGGCTTCCTGCAGGACTACCCCATCGAGCAGTACATCCGCGACGCCAAGATCGACAGCCTGTACGAGGGCACCACGGCCATCCAGTCCCAGGACTTCTTCTTCCGCAAGATCGTCCGGGACCGGGGTACGGCGATCGGCCACCTGTACAACCAGATCCAGGCGTTCTTGGACACCGCAGGCGGTAACGGCCGGCTCAAGGAGGAGCGGGCGCTGCTGGCGACCGCTCTGGATGACCTGCAGGCGATGCTCGGAGCCATGATCGACTTTCTGGTCTCGGCCCGGGAGGATCCACGCAACACTTACAAGGTCGCGCAACAGACCGTGCGCCTGCTGATGAGCACCGGTGACCTGCTGATCGGCTGGCTGCTGCTACGCCAGGCCGACGTGGCGCTGACCGCCCTGGCCGGTGAGGTGACCGCGAAGGACCAGGCCTTCTACGAGGGCAAGGTCGCCGCAGCCGCATTCTTCGCCCGCACGGTCCTGCCCCACCTCACCGCCCACCGCACCATCATCCAATCCACCGACAACACCCTCATGGACGTCCCCGAGTCCGCCTTCTGACCGCATTCAGCGGGCTGAGCGGGGTTATCGGGCACCGAATTACCCCGCTGAGCCCGCTGAATGCGGGGTGAGGGTCAGGGGGCGCAGATGACGTGGGGGATGGGGTCGTAGACGACTTTGCGGGTGCGGCGGGTGAGCTCGGCGTGGGTGTGGGCGTCGCGGATCACGCGGGTGTCGGTCACCGTGAAGCCTTGCGCACCGGCGCTGTTGGTGCACGGCTGACCAGTGATCGTCTCGGTTTTCGGGTCGGTGAAGTCGGTGCGCGGACCGGTGATCGACTCAACATCGACGTGCTTGGTGCCCCACAACGTCACCGTGATCGAGGTGGGGGTCCAGGCGGTCTGGATCAGGATGCCGGTCGGTGCGTCATCGCGGAACTTGACGTCGATCGCGCCCTCGAACACCGTCGCCTCGCGGGCAGCTGGGTAACGGCTGATGTAGTAACTGTGCTCCTTGTGCTCGATGTCTGTCATGCCCGCAAAGTACGTCGCGTTGTAGATCGTGGTGGCGAACTGGGATATGCCGCCGCCGATGCCCCGGCTGGGACGGCCGTGGTCGATGATGCCGGCGTCGACGTATCCGGTGGCAGCGTTGCGCGGGCCGGTGTACCCGTTGAGGCTGAACGTCTCCCCTGGGCGCACGATCGCGCCGTTGACCTGCTCGGCGACGCGGCGGATGTTCTGCCCGGAGTCCACCGCGAACCCGCCGGTGGTGAACGTGCTGATCTGCTCGGTGATCCCGAGCCCGTTGGCCTGCGTGGTACTCAGCTTCGGGGACAGCGTGACGTACACCGCGGGCAGGGTGCGTTCGCGGCCGGAAATGTGCAGCACACCGAGCAACGGCGGCAGGCTGCGGCCCCAGTCGATCCCGCGACCCTCGACGGACGGCAGCACCACCGGCGTCCCGCCCTGGATGAGGATCTGGGCGTCCTTGCCGGGCCGCTGGGTGGGCGCGAGCTGCTTGTCCAGCGTGTCGATCACCGTCGCATTGTCGACGGTGGTGGTCAGGCCGCCCCGACCGTCCGGGACGAACCGCAGCGCCGCGGCGATGGCGTCCGGCAGGAGCAACCCATCCGCGCCTTCACCGGTGACCTTGACCGGGGCGGACACGGCGGGCTCGACGACGTCGCGCAGCGCGGCCCGGATCCCCTCGGCGGTGGTGCTCACCTGCTGCGTCGAGACCGGGACAGGCACGGTGCCGCCGCGGAACCAGGCGGCCAGCACCAGGTCGGTCGCGGCGGGCACATCAAGCCGCTGGCCGGGCCGCGGGTCGACCGCGCTCGCCCGCGCTCCCGCGAAGCGGATGGTGCCCTCGACCGGCTCCCGGTCGGTCTGCTTGCGCAGGCCCTCCAGCGTCGCGGTGAGAGTGACGCGGTCACCAGTGGTGACCAGGCCCATCTCGCGGGTCCGCCACAGCGAGGCCAGGCGGGTCCACGGGTTGAGCGGCTGCGCGCCCGCCTGGTCGAGCGTGCCACGCCAGTTCAGCTTGAGACCGGCCCGCGCCGGGTCCAGGGTGGTGTTGACGTCACCGGCCCGCAGCGCGATCGGCTGGTTCAGCCGCGGCGCGAGTTGCTCACGGAGCCGCTGCTCGGCCGCAGCCCGCTGCATCCCCCCGACCTCGACGCCGGCCACGGTGACGCCGCGTGGCACTTCGCCGCGGCACATCGCAAGATCGATCACGTAGACCACAGCGAGCAGGCCGAGCACAGCAGCCGCAACGATCCCACCGCGGCGCAGTGCCCAACCGCGGTCCCCCCGCCCCCCTGGCGACGGGGACAGCGGCGGTCCCAGGTCCGCGGTGGGCTGATCAGAATCATCGGGCGGGCTCGCCGGAATCGGCGGGATCTCGGTGGTGTCCTCGATCGGGCTCACCCGCACCCCTTCCCGGCGGCGAACCGCACCCCAGTTGTCTCCGCCATGCTGACGTCACAGGTAGAGGCCAGTCCCGTGCTCGGCGCGCTCACTGGCAATGGCCTGCAGGTCCCGTTCCCGCACCACCAGGTAGGCGCGCCCGCCTATCTCGACCTCGAACTGATCCTCCGGGTTGAACAACACCCGGTCACCCACCTGGACTGTGCGGACGTGGTTACCGATCCCGAACACCTCGCCCCAGGACAACCGCTTGGCCACCTGGGCCGTAGCCGGGATGAGGATCCCACCGCTGCTCCGGCGCTCGCCCTCCTCGCCCACCAACCGCACGATCACGCGGTCGTGGAGCATCTGGATTTCGAGCTTGCTGTCAGACACGGCGAAGAGGGTACGTGCCCCCGTTCGCGCTTCGCGTCTGGCGTCCGCATTTCCAGTGGAAAGCCCCGTGATGCTGCCGGGTCGGGGGTCCAGCAGCATCACGGGGCTATCAGGGTCATCGCTGTCGGTCGCGAGGCCGTTACATGCCTCCGGGGATCGGCGTCGATTCACTCGTTCGGGTTAGCAAGCTGGCTGGCCGAGCAGGAACCGTCCGAAATGCGGGACGGTGAACGCGATCTGGCCACGTTCGCCGGAGTAGACGAGCCCCTTCTTGAGCAGGCTGTCCCGCGCCGGGGACAGCGACGACGGCCGGCGACCGAGCTGGTCGGCCACCTGCGTGGTGCTGATCGGTTCGTCGCGGCCACTGGTGAGCTCGGCCATCGACTGTAGGTACTCCCGCTCGGCGGGAGTTGCCCGCTCGAACCGGGACCCGAAGAACCCGACGGCGAGTTCGCCCTCGGCCTCGGGTGCCGCCACCTGCACGTCGACGTTCCCGATCGGTGAGGCCGGGGCGGCGTCCCAAGCCGCCTTGCCGTACGCCTGCACGAAGTAGGGGTAACCACCTGAGGTCTCGTACAGGGTGTCCAGCGCATCCGGGGTGATCGCGGCGCCCTCCCGCTCGATCGGCGCGACCACCGCGTAGTCGGCGTCCCCGCGCTCCAACCGGCCGATCCGTACATAGCGGAACAGCCGCTCGGAGTAAGACTTCGACGCGCTGAGCACCGCCGGCAGGTGCGGCAGCCCGGCACCGACCACCACCAGCGGCGCCCCGGACTGGGACAGCTCGTGGCACGCCGCGCACAGCGCGGAGACGTCGTCGGGAGCCACGTCCTGCATCTCGTCGATCAGCAGCGCCACCCCGGTGCCGACGTCGCCAGCCAGATCGGCGACCTCGGTGAACAGCTCCACCAGGTCGATCTCGATATCTCCGGAGTCGGCCCGGCCTGCTAAAACCGGAGCGTCGATGCCCGGCTGCCACCGGTCCCGAAGCTTGGCCCCTTCCGGCGCGGCGCGCAGGGCAAACGCCTTGAGCACCCCCAGCACCTCCTCGACCCGGCCCGGCGCCCGGTGGCGCAGCGCGAGATCGCGCACCGCCCGGTGCAACGCGGCCGACAGTGGGCGGCGCAGCCCGCCATCCGGCCGGGCCTCGACCTTGCCCGCACCCCACCCGCGGCGCATCGCCATCGACCGGAGCTCGCCGAGCAACACCGTCTTGCCCACCCCGCGCAGCCCGGTCAGCACCAGGGAGCGCTCCGGCCTGCCACGGGCCACCCGCTCCAGCACCACCTCGAAGGCGGCCAGCTCCCGATCCCGCCCGGCCAACTCGGGCGGCCGCTGGCCAGCGCCGGGCGCGAACGGGTTACGCACCGGATCCATCCTCGGACAGTATCCCGCTCTCTAGCGTCAACCCCAGATTCCGCAATAGACCCCAATCGGCGTGTCGGCCCGAGCCGTGTATCGACATTCCCGTTCGCACAGACGTCGGTCACGTCGAGTTCACAGCCCCGGCCGGGGCACGATGGATGCGTGAAGCTGGTGGTGATGGCTGACACGCATGTCCCGCACCGCGCACGGGACCTGCCCGAGCAACTGTGGCAGGCCGTGGATGAAGCCGACATCGTGGTGCACGCCGGAGACTGGGTCTGCGTCGAGCTACTGGATGCGTTGCTGGCCCGGGCCGAGCGGCTGATCGGGGTCGTGGGTAACAACGACGGGCCGTCCCTGTCCGCGCGATTGCCGGAGGTCGCGACGGTCCAGCTAGACGGCGTGCGGTTGGCGGTCGTGCATGAGACTGGAGCGGCGCGCGGTCGGGAGGCGCGGTGCGCCGCCGCCTTTCCCGATACCGACGTGTTGGTCTTCGGGCACAGCCACATCCCGTGGGACACCGTCGCTCCGAGCGGACTGCGGCTGCTGAACCCGGGCTCCCCGACCGACCGGCGCCGCCAGCCGACGTGCAGCTGGATGACCGCCGAGATCGATGGCGGTCAACTCGGGCGGTTACGGTTGCACCGGCTGCCGACGAGCAAGTTCGGGCCTGACAATTCCGGGAGACGCCAGCAGTCATAGCCATCGTGACAGCGGCCCTTCCCGAGGAGGACTCGTGCCGACCTGGACGTTGCTTCCCGGTGCCGGAGGCTCGGCCTGGTACTGGCACCTGCTGGTCACCGAGCTGCTGGAGCCGGGACACGACGTGCTGGCCGTCGAGCTCCCAGCTGCCGACGACTCGCCCGGGCTGGCCGAGTACGCCGACACCGTGGTCGACGCCATCGGCAACGTCGTCCTGGTGGCCCAATCGATGGCCGGTTCACCGCGCCGCTGGTGTGCGAGCGACTGGTGACGTGATCATGGTGTTGCGGCCCTCTCGTAGCCGGTCGCACGGCGGCCTAACAGCGGGTGAGGCCAGTTGGCCTCGTCGCGGCGGTACACCGCGATCGGCTGCTCGGCGACCCGCAAGGTGAAGCGGCAGGCCTCGTCCAGGACCTCGCCGTCGGCGGCCAGCCTGGCGGGAGCATCGATCAGCTCCACGTCAAGCGAGGCCGCCTCCCGCTGCACATAGGTCCGGGTGTGTCGCAGCGCACCCAGGGCGAGCGCGATGATCGCGCGGGCCCGGGAGAACCGCCGGTCCGCGCGCACGTAGCGGATGTCGAGCAGCCCGGAATCCAGCCGCGGCCGCCAGGCCGGCACCATGCCGCGCGGATGGTACGGCCCGTTGCCGACGAACAGGATCCACAGCTGCTGCTCCTGCCCGTCCAGCTTCACCCGCAGCGGCCGGGCGTGGCGCAACGACACGACGAGCGCGGCCGCGAACGCCGGCCACTTCCCCCACCTGCCCTCCCACTTCTCCCGCAGCCGCACCAGGTCGGAGTAGCCACCGAGGCTCGCGGTGTTGAGGAAATACCGCAGGTATGGCGCCCGTCCCTCGCTGTGGATCTCCACCACACCCAGGTTGACCGCGACCGCCTCGCCGGCCTGGGTGGCATCCACGGCCTCCTGCAGGTCGTACACCCCGACGTCACGCGCGAAGTGGTTGAGGGTGCCGGCCGGTACGACTACCAATGGCAAGCCGTGTCGGCTCGCGACGGTCGCTGCGGCCGCCACCGTCCCGTCTCCGCCGGCCACGCCGAGCGCCACGGCCTTGTCCCCGGCCGAGAGCGCCGCCTCGAGCTGGTCGTGCAGGTCCACACCTTCCGCGGCTCGCAGCACAGTGGCGGCTGGCAGCGCCTCGGCGACGTCATCGGCCAGGTCGTGTCCGGGGTCGCCGGATCGCTCGTTCGTCACCAGAACCAGGCCGGCGCCCGCCGGTAGCCCGGGCGCGTCGCCGAGCGGTCGTGCCCGGGCCTCGTCAATCGTCCGCACCGGCCACCAGCGCCGGCTGCTCAGCGCGATGCCGGAGCCGACCGCCGCCCCCACCACCACGTCAGACGCCCAGTGCACGCCGACATGCACCCGGGAGTACGCCACCGCAGCGGCCAGCGGAGCGATGACCAAGCCTGCCTTCGGGCTCTCCAACGCGACGGCCGTGGCAAATGCCGCCGCGGACGCGGCGTGCCCGGAGGGAAACGACGACGAGGTCGGCGGGTCAGGGAACGCCAGGTGCGCGGGTGGTTCCCGGGCCGGCGGGCGTCGTCGCGGCAACAGCGGCTTGAGTACGGCGTTCGCGGTGAAGCTCGTCGCGGCCAGCGCCAGTACGCCCCGCAGCGCGGCCCGGCGGGTAGCACCTTTCCTGGTGGCCAGCGTGGCCGCGATGACGAACCACAGCACGCCGTGGTTGGCCCCGATGCTCAGATCCTTCATCACGAGGTCGAGCGGGCTGGCCGGCCGCTGCCCGATCCACCGCGAGACGAGGCGGTCCACCTCGTGCACCCGCCGGAACCACTCGATCACCGTCGTGACGATAGGGCACATCAGGGGCGCGGCGGGCGGAGGCCGTCGGTGAGCACGGCGAGGATGCGATCGGGCAGACCGCCGTCAGCGCTGCTCGCGACGGTGGTGACAAAGCCCTTGAGCAAGGCTATGAGATCGGCCAGCGCCCGCCGGCCCGCCGCGCCGGTGCCAGCCAGCAGGTCGAAGATCTGGTCGAGGTAGGCGTCCACCTCGCTAGGCACCCGGCCGGGAGCGTCGGTCACGTTGCCCACCGCAGAATCGCCTGGACGCCACCGGCGAACGAGCGCCACTCGTCCCGCCGGGCCGCCAACGCAGCGGTCCCGGCAGGAGTGATCTCGTAACGCCGGCGACGGCGGGCAGTTCCGTCGTCCCACTGGCTGACCAGCAGGCCAGCCCGCTCCAGCCGGTGCAGCGCCGGGTACACGGTGCCTTCCGGCAGATCGACGGCGTCCCCGCTGTGCGCCCGCAACGCGGCGATGACCGCATAGCCATGCGCTGGACCACGGGAGAGCACCGACAGCAGCAGCAGGTCAAGATGACCGCGCAGATGGTCGTTCGGCATACCCAGAACTCTATACCTAGACATCTCAGTAAAGCCAGCGTCACCCGCGGGCAGCACACTGTCGGGATGCGCATCTACGCGGAACGGCGGGGCCGGGCGACGCGGCAAGTTGTGGCCGACATGCTGGTGGTCGCGTGGGTTGTGCTGGTCGTCGTGATGGCCCGTGCGGCGTGGGTACTGGTGGGCCGGCTGGGAAGTTCGGCGCAGCGGTTCACTGGCGCGGGTGAAGCGATCCGCGGCACGTTCGAGGACGCGGCCCGAAGTGCCGCCAAGGTGCCGGTCGTGGGCGATCGTCTGGCCGGCGCGTTCGGTCCCGGCGTGGGCGCTGGGGAGACCTTGGCGTCATCGGGGCGGGAACTTTCCCACGCCGCTGGTGCTTTCGCGTTCGGAACTGCGGTGGCGATCGTGCTGATCGGGGCGGTGCCCGTAGTGCTGGTGTGGCTGACCCTCCGGGTGCGTTGGGTGATCGCGGCCCGCTCGGCGCTGGCTGCCCGCGCTGTCGACACCGATCTCCTCGCGTTTCGGGCACTCACCCGGCAACCGATTCGGCGTCTGCTGAGCGTCTGCGCAGAGCCGGCCACCGCATGGCGCCGCAACGAGCGGACCGCGCTAGACCGGCTGGCCGCGCTGGAGCTGGCGGCCCTGGGACTGCGAGCGCCGAGCCCGACGCGGGACTGAACACCGCCGCGAGGGACGATCACCACCCCGGCCATGAGCAGGGCATGACACCTAACACCTTTGCCGACGCCGTCGACGAAGGCGCGTCAGTGGTGGTGGCCGTGCCGGCCGAGGGTCTCCACGGGGGTCGCGCCGGGGCGGGTCCACTGCGGCACGGGGCGGCTGATCGGGCCCCAGGTGGCGACGCCGTCGGCGTCCGAGCGCCAGTACCAGCAGGCCTGGCGGCCCTCGGACGGGTGCCCCTCGCGGACATCGCCGATCACGGGCCAGCCCTCGGGGTTGTCCTCCCACGCCTCGCCGCGGCCGTAGGGCGTCATGTCGAGCAGGCCCAAGGACCCGTTGACCGGCTCGTTGCCACGGCCCGTCGTGGAGTAGGTGAGGAACACGCGGTCGCCGTCGCGCAGGAAGCAGGTGATGGAACCCATGCTGCCGCCGACCGGCGCGTCCACGTCGCGCACCGAGTACCAGGGCTGGGTGTAGCCCATGAACTCGACGTAGGAGGCCACCTCGTCCCAACGGCCCGTGGTCAGGACGGCGAACGAGACGCCGCGGGCGTTGAGGTAGACGGCGTCCTTCAGGTGCCAGGCCGTGGTGGTGCAGCCCTCGCACTGCCCCTGGTGCGGCGCGCCGTCGTACCACATGTGCTTGTAGACCACGAGCTCGTCGCGGCCCTGGAACAGGTCCAGGAACGGGACCGGGCCGTCGGGTCCGACGACCTCGACCGTCCCGTCGAGCTCCACCATCGGCAGCCGGCGGCGGGCCGCGGCGAGGGCGTCACCCTCGCGGGTGTGGGCCTTCTCGCGGACCAGAAGCTCGTCACGGGCGGCCTGCCAGGTGGCCAGGTCAACGACGGGCGGGCGGCCGGGCAGCGCGGTGGCCGTGTCGTCCGGCGTGGTCGTCATGGTGTCCTCCGTGGTGTCTCGTGCCGGGCAGTATCGTCCGACGTCCTACGACGGTCACCAGAACAGACGCGCGACACGGCCGGAACTCATCGCGGCGGGAGCGCCCTCGGCCGAGCCTGCACGGACCACGTCGGGCTGACAAGTTCACAGACGCGCTCTCAGAGATTCTCGGGCTGTATCGCCAGAACGGTAGAGAGCCCAATACTGGGATACACCGCTGATCGACCTACCCTTTGGTTCCGGGGTGGTCCCAGGGGGACCCGGGCCTCCCCCGCTCTACTTCCCCCACTTGATCAGCAACAACGACAGACAAGAACTACTTCGGCGCCGAATTCGAGACCACCCTGGCCGAAACGGGCCTGACCCTGCTCCGACCGGCCCGCAAGGGCGAACCACACCGAGCAGGTAGCCGGTTCTTCAAACCCCTACGCCGACCCTCGAATCGATCTTCGACACCTACAAGGGCCAACTCGACCTCGAACGCCACGGCGGCAAGACCCCAACGGCGTCCTGGTCCGCGTCCTGCAACGCATCCTCGCCCTGACCACCGCGATCTGGCACAACGACCACACCGGTCAACCGATCAAACGGTCACTGCTGGCCTACGACC
>DATDHI010000204.1:0-4018 GCA_036521655.1 Pseudonocardiaceae bacterium
CGGCAACCCCGAGAACCACAGGTCGCAGGGCGAGTCGGGAACGGAACGGTAGCTCGTCGTAAGTGGGCAGTCCTCAGCGGCGCTCGCCAGAGCCAGGGGTCACCGTGCTGGCGCTCCGCGGGGCGAACCGCCGGAACGTGGCCGTGCGCTTAGGGCCCGCGACAGAATAATGTAGGTTTTGCGGTTCGATGGCTCTACGGTTGTGCTATGACCGTGGTGGCGCGGGCGGCAGAGTCTGTCGGGCGGCGGTACGCAGCCCTGCGGGAGCACCTGGATGAGCGGCAGCGGCGTCTGCTGCTGGGGGTCGAGGCGGGCGAGCTGGGCCGGGGCGGTATCAAGGCGGTCGCTGGCGCCACCGGGGTGCATCCGGACACCATCGCTCGTGGGGTCCGGGAGGTCGCCGGCGAGGGCGAACCACAGCCTCGGGTGCGGGCCGTTGGCGGTGGCCGCAAGAAGCTGTCCCAGATCGACCCGGATCTGAGCGCGGCGTTGAAGGCGTTGGTAGAACCGGGAACTCGGGGCGACCCGATGTCGGCGCTGGTCTGGACGACCAAGTCGACCAGGCACCTGGCGCAGGCGCTGACCGGGATGGGGCATCCGATCTCGGACCGGACGGTGGCGCGGATGCTGCGGTCCATGGGGTTCAGCCTGCAGGCCAACGCCAAGGTCACCGAGGGCGCCCAGCACCAGGACCGGGACGCGCAGTTCGCCTATCTGAGCGAGCGGGTGCAGGAACACCTCGCGGCCAGCCAGCCGGTGATCTCGGTGGACACCAAGAAGAAGGAGCTGGTCGGCGACTTCAAGAACGGCGGCCGCGAGTACCAACCGGCCGGCACCCCCGAGCGGGTCAACGTCCACGACTTCCCCGACCCCGAGCTGGGTAAGGCCATCCCGTACGGCATCTACGACGTGTCCGCGAACACCGGCTGGGTGTCCGTGGGCACCGACCACGACACCTCCGCCTTCGCGGTGGCCACCCTGCGGTCCTGGTGGGAGACCGTGGGCCGGGACCGTTACCGGGGAGCCGACCGGCTGCTGGTCTGTGCCGACAGCGGCGGATCCAACGGTTCCCGGATCCGTGCCTGGAAGATCGAACTCGCCCAGCTCGCGGCAGAAACAGGCCTACACGTGACCGTCTGTCACCTGCCACCGGGTACCAGCAAGTGGAACCGGATCGAGCACCGGCTGTTCTCCCAGATCACTCTCAACTGGCGCGGCCGACCGCTACGCACCCACCAGGTCATCCTCGAGCTGATCGGCAACACCACAACGACCACCGGCCTGACCGTGCGATGCGTCCTGGACACCGGCCAGTACCCCACAGGCCTGAAGTACACCAAGCACGACATCGAGGCGCTCCCCCTGATCCGCCACGACTTCCACGGCGACTGGAACTACACGCTGAACCCACCCGACACGCCGTAACGAACCTGCACTATTTCGTCGCGGCCCCTTAACTCTGCCTTCGCCGAGGGCTTCGGATCAGCCAAGCGCAGTCGCAGCTTCTCTGGGGTCGGCTCATCGGTCAAACCGAACCACGGCGCGCCTTGCTCATGGTCACAGTCACGTCTACGGATCCTCGACCTGCGTCACTTCGCCGGTGCGCCGTGAGGCGCTTGTTGATTGAGTGGAGGTGAAAGACCTGCACCGTTGTTCCTGTCGCAGCAGGACTGCGTAGCTGGGGGCAGCCGGTCCCGGGAGGTGCCGGGATGGGTGGCAAGCGGCCCCGACGAAGCCATGACGTGTCGGTACTGCCAGACGGCGCGGGTGTGGCGAGCGTGACGGAAAGGTATACGCGAGAAACCGACGTTTACGCCTCTCAAAGACGCACCGGCTCGAACCTGGCGGATCTGGGCCGGAGGCGACGCGCACCCGCCTCCCTCATTACGGAGGCGGGGAACTCCCCGACATGTCGGCGGGACTGAGGGGAGGCCGAGGTGACGTGCTGCGGGGTAGCCACGGCGATGTCGCAGGGGTCGAGTCGGGTGCCTCCTCCGTCGAGCGATCAACAAGTGAACACGGGAACCACCCCTGGCCTGCCCGGACCGTCGCGGCCAGCGACGTGCGCCGGGCTGGGCACACCGTCGGCCGACCGGCCGGGGGTGGGACGGAGCCGTCGTAGTAGTCGCAGGAGTCACGACCTGCCATGGAGGCCGGGAGAGCCGGTCACAGGGCGAAGGGCGGCAGTGGTTTCGAGAAGTATCGAGAAGAGATTGGAGGCTGTAATGCCGAAAGACGCGCCACCGAACGGTGACGCCCTGCCAGACGACGACATCGCCGGTGACATGCCGGTGGGGCCGCGTCGGCGGGTATCGGAGATGCAGGCCAAGCTTCACCGTTGGGCGGCGGCCGATCCCGGTCGCCGGTTCGACGACCTGTTCAACCTCGTGCACGACCCGGCCACGCTGATCGTGGCGTGGGACCGGGTCGCAACCAACCGCGGGGCCAAGACCGCCGGTTCGGACGGGTGGACCGTCACCCGGATCGAGCAGGAGGTGGGACGCTCCGCGTTCCTGGACGACCTCCGCGCCCAGATCAAGGGCGGGGAGTTTCGGCCGCAGCCGGTACGGGAACGCAAGATCCCCAAGCCGGGCGGGTCGGGGAAGGTTCGCCGCCTCGGGATTCCGACGGTGGCCGACCGGGTCGTCCAGGCGGCGTTGAAACTGGTGCTGGAACCGATCTTCGAGGCCGACTTCGAGCCGGTCTCCTACGGGTTCCGGCCCGAGCGGCGCGCACACGACGCGATCGCCGAGATCCACCTGTTCGGCACCAAGGGTTACCGCTGGGTGCTGGACGCGGACATCGAGGCGTGCTTTGACTCGATCGACCACGCGGCCCTGATGGACCGGGTCCGGTTGCGGGTCAAGGACAAGCGGGTGTTGCGGCTGGTCAAGGCGTTCCTCAAGGCCGGGATCCTCACCGAACTCGGTAACTACGAGAACACCGGCACCGGCACGCCGCAAGGCGGCATCCTGTCTCCGCTGCTGGCCAACATCGCGCTGTCGGTGCTCGACGAGCACCTGCACGCGCCGTGGAAGCCGGACGGGACGATGTCGACCTCGTACCGACGCCAAGTGAGGAAAAGGAAGGACCTGCCGAACTGGCGCCTGGTCCGCTACGCGGACGACTTCGTGGTGCTCACCGACGGGACCGACCACCACCTCACCGAACTGCGCGAGCAGATCGCTCAGGTGCTCGCTCCGCTCGGGTTGCGGTTCTCCACGGCCAAGACCCGGATCGTGCCCATGAGCGAGGGGTTCGACTTCCTCGGCTTCCGCCTCCAGTGGAAACGCAAGAGGGGCACCACCAAGTGGTACGTGTACACCTTCATCGCCGACCGGCCGTTCCGGTCGGTGAAGGCCAAGATCCGTGCCCTAACCCCCAGGACGTCACAGCAGGACCTGCGGGCCGTGTTGATCCGGATCAACCAGATCACACGCGGCTGGGCCAACTACTTCAAGCACGCCATCGCGAAACGCATCTTCAGCAAGCTCCAACACCACACCTGGTGGCGGATCGTGCGGATGATGCGCACCCGGCACCGCTGGAAGTGGAAGGACGTCCGACGCTGGCTCACCGACCACACCGGCCGGTGGCATCCCATCAGCGCGGACGGGATCGAACTGTTCAACCCCGAGACGATACCCATCACGCGGTACCGCTACCGGGGCCAGCAGATCCCCAACCCCTGGGTCCCCGCTGCCTGACAAGCCCACGGCAGAAACCACGGAGAGCCCGGTGCGGTGAGAGCCGCACGCCGGGTTCGGCGAGCGGCCTGGGGAAACGGACCGGCAGTAATGCCGGCACCGCGCCCCAGGCCGACTCCACCCCGTCGGCGCCCCGAGTATTACCGGAGCCGAGAGTCGGACGTTCGACGATGTGCCTCGAGGACCGTCGGTCGACTAGGGAGAAGGCTGGCTGCCCGCCTCCTAAACTGGCGTTCGTGAGACTGCCGGCACTGACCGTGCGCTCGTCACTCTTGCTGGCGGGGTCGACCCGCGGGCGCCGTGAGAGCAAC
>DATDHI010000205.1:0-1615 GCA_036521655.1 Pseudonocardiaceae bacterium
CGGCTGCATCGACATGACGATCCGATTCTGCGGCCGGGAACGAGGAAAGGCCAGCCACAGCAAAGATCATGAACACCATCGAGATCAACATGCGGGACGCGCCGCGGCGTGCCGCGCGGAATAAGCCAACAGGGTCCACGAGCGGCGCTGCCTGCCCTCGGGGACGGTGAGGCTCGCGGAGATCACCTGCATGCCGCACGCGACGACGTAGCGCCCGGTCCGGGCGTGGCGGGCCACAGCGAACGCGTCGTCGGTCACCCGGTGCGCGATACCGTGCGAGGTCGGCGAACGGCTCGGCTGGTCGCACAGCAAGGTCAGCCGGATCGAGACGTCGAAGACGCCGGTGACCTCCGCCGACGTGGGCCAGCATGATCTCGCACTACGAGGTCCCCAGCGACGAGTCCGAGGCGCTCCTCAAGCTGGCCCGCGAAGCCAAGCAACGCGGCTGGTGGCACAGCTTCAGCGAGGTGCTGCCCGAGTGGTTCGAGTCCTACCTCGGCTTCGAAGCCGAAGCATGCCGGATCAGCACCTTCGAGCCGCAGGTCATCCCGGGCTTGCTGCAAACCGAGCAGTACGCGACCGCCGTGGTAGGCGCCCATCCGCTACGCACCACGCCCGACCCGCCTCGAACGCATTCAGCGGGCTCAGCGGGGTTACGGACGGTCGAATTACCCCGCTGAGCCCGCTGAATGCGAGCAGGCGGGATCCGTGCAGCCGGCGGTGGGGATGGTGGGCTGGCGAGCCGGGGCTGGACTCGCTGCACGGCGGGTGGCGATCGTCGAGTAGCGGTTGATCGGCTTAGGCTGGCGGGCATGACGAGCGGGGTGGACGGGGGCAGGCGGGCTACGTGGTGATTTCTCGGTCCTATCGTGTGTCCGTTGAAGCGAAGGGTGCGGCGGCCCGTCACGACTGGGACGACCTGGTCGCCCGAGACGAGAGTATCGCGCTCTCGAAGACACCCAGTGGATCGACTGTATCTGCAGTTTCGGCCGCTTCGTGGACTCGACGATGCTGTTTCGGGGAGAAGATGGACGACGACTGATCATGCCTCGGCTGCGGAGGACCGGATCCGCGGGACTGTTCGAATCACCGCCGCAGAACTGGGATCTCGGAGCCGATGCGAGCGGGGTCCTCTGCGAAGGCGGGCCAGCGTCGCCCAGAGAGACCCGGGCGCTGACCCAGGAAATCCGGTGCCATCCTGGTCTGCGCACCCGCATCGTGGTCGGCGCCGACGACGCCGCGACATGGGCATCGGCGGCTCCGAGCACGATGTATTCCACCGCCCAGACCCAGGGCCACGTCATGATCGCTTAGTGTTAGTGATCGTTTGCGTTGAGTAGCTGCCCGTGGGGTGCGCGTTCTGGCCTGGCGGTACTTGCAGTCGGATGTTTGAGCGGAGGGGAGTCCCTGTCGGTGAAGCTGTCACCGGCCCGGGGAAATCGCGTTGTCGTGGTCAGGGCAGATCGGATGGGATCTGCGGTGTTGGGGTCGCCGCTTGTGGCTCGGGTATCTGTTTCGGGGAGTCCCGGAGTGGCGTGTATGGGGATGACCTGCTGTCTGGGATGGTGAAAGTCACCAAAACACCCACCACCCAGAACAGAAGGTCATCCGATGT
>DATDHI010000206.1:0-13350 GCA_036521655.1 Pseudonocardiaceae bacterium
CCCTCGCCGCCCGGCTGCTGACCTCAGCCGATTTGATCTTGGTCGAGCTCGTACTGTCCTGGTGTCGAACTCGGCGACACCAGAGCGAGCAAACAGCAGGTGACGGTGGTGGCGCACGGCTCAGGCCGCGATGGTGACTGCGTGCCCAATCAGTGCTGGGTCCTGGGCCGCAGCCAGCATCGCGGCTGCCAGGTCGGCGCGCGATATGGTCCGGGCACGGGGCAGCGGGGCGTCGACCGCAGTCCGGTAGCGCCCCGTGAACGCACTGCCGGTCAGGCGGGGCGGCCGGAGTACCGTCCAAGCGCGATCGCTGGCAGCCAGCACATCCTCCATCCGGCGCATGTCGTCGTAGTCGCCGCCGAAAAACCTGTGCAGCAGTGGATGCGCCACGTACCTGTCGAGTGCGCCGTTCTGGTCATCCGGTCCCACCGGTGCGGCGGTGATCCCGACGAACCGGTCTACGTCCGTGTCACGCATCGCGGCAAGCACCGCGGCAGTACCCGCCGAGTACACCGTGGTGGGCCGGCGCCTCGCGCGGCCGCCGAGCGCCGAGAGCACGGCGTCGGCTCCGGCGACACCGTCGCGAAGAGCCGACGCTGTGCCCAGGACGTCGCCGGCAACCACCCGTAGCCGCTGGTCGGTGACAGCGATCGCTTCGGGACGCCGAGCCACTGCGGTCACCTCGTGACCTGCGGCGAGCGCTCGGCGGAGCACCTGCTCGCCGGTGGGACCGGTCGGGCCGAACACGGCTAGTTTCATCGTGGACCTTCCGTAGCTGCCGCGACCCGAACACTGCCCACGATCACCGCGAGCGTACGGGCACGGGTCACCGCCGTGACGCTACGGCCTCAACTAACGTTGAGGTCAAGAGGCGGAATGTGAGGGGCGTGCCATGGACGGGGATCAGGCGGAGCTCACCGTCGGGCAGGTCGCCGCGCGCAGCGGTGTGGCGGTTTCTGCGTTGCACTTCTACGAGCGCCAAGGCCTGATCAGCAGCCGGCGCACCTCGGGCAACCAGCGCCGCTACAAGCGCGACGTACTCCGGCGGGTGGCGCTGATCCGCATCGCCCAACGGGTCGGGATCCCGCTGGCCGACGTCGGGGCCGTGCTCGCGCTGCTGCCGGAGGGCCGCACCCCCACCCGGCGCGACTGGCAGCTCATATCCCGAAGCTGGCAGGCTGTACTTGACCAGCGGATACGGCATCTTCAGCAGCTCCGCGACGACTTCACCGACTGCGTGGGATGCGGCTGCCTGTCCCTCGATCGTTGCCGGTTGGCCAACCCCTACGACCGGCTCGGCAAGCACGGCGCAGGCCCCCGACGGCTCCTTGAGCCTTCGAACTCGACTTGACCCGATCAACCAGTTCCATGCCGACCTTGAGCGCCTGATCGAGAAGTCCGGGCTCGAGTGGACCTTCCTCAGGCCCAACGGGTTCGCGACCAACACATTGTGGTGGGCGGCGCAGATCCGAGCCGATGGTGTCGTGCGTGAGCCCTACGGCGCGGCGGCCAGGCCTGCGATTCACGAGCGGGACATCGCGGCCGTCGCGGTGCGCGTGCTGACCAGCGGCGGGCATGCCGGGTCGACTTATCGCCTGACCGGGCCGCGGGTTGGCCTCCCTCGGTGGCGGCTGGTCTGCTCAACGCCTACGCCGGACTGGTGGCCGAACCGGGGCCGATTACGACCACGGTGGACGAGATCACCGGAACACCGGCGCGCACGTTCCGGGAATGGGCGATCGACCACGCCGATGACTTCCGGCGGCCACCTACGATGCTGGAGACATGACCACGCCGCACGACATCGCCCTGCTCAGACTGGCCGCGCAGCGCATCGCCGGTCCCGGTTTCGGTACCGCGACCGAGGCCGTGCGCTGGCTCACGGCCGTGCAGGCACAGGACTACTCGGGAGCTGTGACCTCGATAGCGCTGCGCACCGAGCCCGCCACCCGCGGGAGCGTCGAGGCGGCGCTGAACTCCGGTGAGGTCGTCAGATCATGGCCGATGCGCGGCACCCTGCACTTCGTCCTGGCCGAGGATCTGCCGTGGATGCTGGACCTCACGACCACCCGGCTCATCGCGGGCGCAGCATCGCGGCGCGCGGGACTCGGCCTGGACCTGCCCACCCTCGAGCACGCCAGGCAGCTCGCCACGGATGCCCTGGCCGGCGGGCGGCAACTGCGCCGGGTCGCCCTGCTGGCGATCTGGGACGACGCCGGCCTCCTGACCGTGAAGCAGCGCAGCTACCACTTCATCTGGCATCTCGCGCAGACCGGAACGCTGTGCTACGGGCCGGTACGAGACGGGGAACAATGTCTCGTGTTGCTCGAGGAATGGGTGCAGCACCCTAGGCGCCTGGAGCGCGACGAGGCACTCGGCGAGTGGGCGCTGCGCTACTTCCACAGCCACGGACCGGCCACCGTCAAAGATTTCGCGTGGTGGACGAAACTCGTCGCGGCCGACGTCAAGACCGGCCTCGCCATCGCAAGACCGCAGCTTGAGCGGATCGAGGTCGACGGCGTCGAGTATTTCATGCACCCCGAGACAACTGCTCTGCTCGAATCGTGCCGAAGCCGCGCGCAGGGGGTTTTCCTGCTCCCCGGATTCGACGAGTACATGCTGGGTTACCAGGATCGCAGTGCAGCGCTACCGGCCGAGTTCGCCCAGCGCGTCGTCCCTGGCAACAACGGTATGTTCCAGTCGACCATCATTGTCGACGGTGCGGTTACCGGCACCTGGAAGCGAACCGGTCGGGGCTCCAAGCAGACTGTGCTCGCGAGACCGTTCACGTCATTGTCGAGCGCGGTTCACGAGGCGGTTCCACGACTGTACAGGGCGCTTCCGTAGGCAACCGCGACGATGATGTACGTGACGAGCAGGGCAACAGTGCAGAGGGCAAGTGCCCCCAGCGCCAACGGGTCGAGCTCATCCATCGGGAGCTGCCGCAGAGCCTGAACCAGCAGCAGGATCATCCCGACCGCCACGCTGGTCACGGCCAGCGCGATCACCTGCAACTGATGGACCCGGGTCATCGCCGTGCGGGCCAGGAGCACCGCCGGAACCGCGAGCAGTACCAGTCCGTGGATCCCGATCCCGTGCAGCGTCACGAGGTCACCGCCGTGGGTGGCCGGCCGCAGCAGCAGGTACTCCCGGCCGACAGTCGCGGCATCCGGGCCCAGGTAGCCGGCGGTTCGCCGGGCGAAGCCGGCGCCGACGCTGCCCTGGTACACCCCGCTGTTGTTGGAGATCATCACGAACCCGATCACACAGCCGACCAGCAGCACGACGATCCCGGCGATGACCCCGAGCCGGACGCTGGTGGCAGTGCCGGTGGACCGCACGGCTGCGACCAGCAGCACGATGGTGCCGATGAGAAAGATCCCGGCCGTGCCGGCTGCTCCGCCGCGCATCAGGGCCGCGTCCAGGGGAGTGGTGAAGTTGTAGTGGCTGGGCACCCCGCGCCAGGCCTGGAAGCCGATGATCGCGGTCTCGCCAATGCCGAAGAGGATCACCGATGTCCCGATGACGTGCCGCTGCCACCCGCGCGTGCGAAGGACGGGCAGGATGAGGGCGACTGACCACGCGGTCAGCCAGCCTGTCTCGGCGAACGTCGCCGGCTTGCGCAGCGACACCGGCCCCGTCCATGGGCCGCCGCCGATCACCAGCGCGGCCAGGTGCACCAGCATGGTGATCAGCAGGACGGTACCGGTCACCCACAACGCCCTCGGCCATCCCGTCGACCTGATCACATCAGTCGACGGAGCGCTCGGCTTGACGCTGTGCGGGACCATAGCCACAAGCTAGGTGTCGAATGCTTGGATGTCAATCGCTTTGATATCTACTTGTTGTGGTAGTGTTGACCCATGCCGCCGCCCGCTCGACCACCTCTCGGCCTGAAGCTCGCCCGCACTGCCAAGGCCGTCAGCGGTGCCTTCGACGACGCGCTGTCCGCGGCCGGCGGGTCATTACCCATCTGGCTGATCTTGATCTCGCTGAAGACCCAGCAGCTGGGTAACCAGCGCGAACTGGCCGAGGCCATCGGTATCCAGGGTGCGACGCTGACCCACCACCTCAACGCGATGGAGGCCAATGGCCTGCTCACCCGCCGGCGCCACCCGGACAACCGGCGCATCCACGTCGTGGAACTCACTGATGAGGGTGAATCGATGTTCCACCGCCTGCGCACCGCCGCCGTCGCCTTCGACCAGCGGCTACGCGCCGGCCTCAGCGACGACGACCTCGCCACCCTGGAGCACCTCCTCAACCACCTGCACAACAACGTCACCGTGGAGCACCATCCGGCACCGAATGGCGGTGCTGGGCAGCCTCTAGAGCGCCATTCGGAGCTGAATGGCGGTGCTGGGTAGCTCGGGCGGCTTCACCGGGAAGTCCTCGAGGGTTACCGTCGAGTTCATGGTGCGGCCAGTGAGGAGTCGCCGTCCCGCGACCCTGGCATCGCTTGCCGCGGAGCTGGGCGTGTCCCGGACGACGGTGTCCAATGCTTACAACCGGCCCGACCAGCTGTCCCCTGAGCTGCGCGAACGCATTCTGGATACAGCGCGGAGGCTGGGCTACCCAGGCCCGGACCCGCTCGCCCGGTCGTTGCGCACCCGGCAGGCTGGGGCGGTGGGCCTGCTGCTCACCGAGGCGCTGTCCTACGCCTTCCGGGATCCCGCCGCGATCACGTTCCTCGAGGGTCTGGCCATGGCCTGCGAGGACGCGGGGCAGGGGCTGCTCCTGGTTCCGGCGAGCCCGGAAGCCGATGAGCGGGACACTGCCGCCGCCGTGCACCAGGCCGGGGTGGACGGATTCGTCGTCTACTCGGTGCCCGATGACGACCCCAACCTGGCCGCCGTGCTGCGGCGCCCGTTGCCGACCGTGGTCTGTGACCAGCCGCAGCTCGACGACGTCGACCACGTCGGCATCGACGATAGGGCGGCGATGGAGAACCTCGGTGCACACCTGATCGAGCTGGGTCACCGGCGGATCGGCGTGGTGTGCATGCGCCTGGGCCGGGATCGCCATGACGGGCTCGTCGACGCGCACCGGCAGCGCACCGCGCACTTCCACGTGCAGCGGGCCCGGTTGGCCGGGCTGGCCGACGCGTTCGGTGAGGTGCTGCTGGACTGGGACGCCGTCCCGGTCGTCGAGCGGTTTGACCACACCATGGCCTCCGGCGCCTCGGCGACCGGAGAACTCCTGGATCAGGACCCAAGCCTGACCGCGATCGTGTGCACCTCCGACATCCTGGCGCTCGGTGCTCTCGCCGAGATCCGCCGGCGGGGCCTGCGGGTACCTGAGGACCTCACCGTCACCGGCTTCGATGGGGTGCCCGAGGCCGAGCGGGCGGGGCTGACCACGGTGTCCCAGCCGGTGCTGGAGAAGGGGCGGACGGCGGGGCGGCTGCTGCTGCTGGATCGCCCAGAGCCCACCAGCCGTACCGTGACGCTGTCCACCGAACTGGTGGTGCGCACCAGCAGCGGATCCGCCAAGGAACTCGACCCTCCCTGGTTTTCTGGGCTATAGCAGTCACGAGGCCAGTGCCTCGAGGAACGAGCGCGCCCAGCGCTCCACGTCGTGAGTCATCACCTGGCGGCGCAGCGCCCGCATCCGCCTGCGGCCTGCCACGGGATCGACGGTGATGGCCTGGTAGATGGTGCTCTTGATGCCGTCCAGATCGTGCGGGTTGACCAGGAACGCTCTGGCCAGCTCCGCTGCCGCGCCGGCGAACTCGGACAGCACCAGTGCGCCGCCCAGGTCGTGTCGGCAGGCCACATACTCCTTGGCCACCAGGTTCATCCCGTCACGCACCGGCGTGACGAGCATCACGTCCGCGGCGACGAAGAACGCCACCAGCTCGTCGCGCGGGATCGACTGGTGCAGGTAATGCACCGCGGGGTGGCCGATGTGACCGAATTCACCGTTAATCGAGCCGACCGCCTGCTCGACGTCCCCGCGCATCTGCTGGTAGTGCTCCACCCGCTCGCGTGACGGGGTGGCCAGCTGCACCATGACGGCGTCGTACACGGAGATCCGGCCCTCGGCGTAGAGTTCTCGCAGTGCATGTAGCCGCACGTCGATGCCCTTGGTGTAGTCCAGCCGGTCCACGCCGAGCAGGATCGTTGCCGGGTTGCCCAGCTCACCCCGGATCTCGGCGGCGCGGCGCCGTACCGGCTGGCTGCGGGCCAGCTTGTCCAGCCCGCTGGAGTCGATGGAGATCGGGAAGGCGCCGACTTGCATCGTGCGGTCCCCGACATCGACCCGACCTGGCCTGGTACCCATCCCCACAGCGCTCTTTGACGCCGATAGCCCGATCAGCCGGCGGGCCAGAAACAGGAAGTTCTGCGCGCCGCCCGGCAACTGGAAGCCGACCAGATCCGCGCCGAGCAGGCCGCGGATCAGTTCGGTGCGCCAGGGCAGCTGCATGAACAGCTCCACCGGTGGGAACGGGATGTGCAGAAAGAACCCGATCCGCAGGTCCGGTCGCAAATCGCGGAGCATCTGGGGCACCAGTTGCAGTTGGTAGTCCTGAACCCAGACCGTGGCCCCCTGGCCGGCGACCTTCGCGGTGGCCGCGGCGAAGCGCCCGTTGACCTCGACGTAGGCCTCCCACCAGTCCCGATTGAATGCCGGGGGAACTACCACATCGTGGTACAGCGGCCACAGCGTCCCGTTGGAGAAGCCCTCGTAGTAGTCGCTGATTTCCTGGGCCGACAGGGCCACCGGGTGCAAGGTGATGTCGCCGTCGGCGAAGGGCTCCACCTCGACATCGGGCACGCCAGGCCAGCCGACCCAGGCCCCATGTCGCGCGCGCAGGAACGGCTCCAGCGCGGTGACCAGCCCACCCGGGCTGGCCTTCCACCGCCGGGTGCCGTCGGGCAGGGGTTCCAGGTCCACCGGTAGCCGGTTGGCGACCACCACGAAATCCGCCTCAGTAGTGGGGGTGCTCATGCCGTCGGTCACGGGTTGGCCTCCTCCTCCACACCGTCACCCCACCGACAGTAGCGGCGCGCGGCACCACCTGCCTTGTGATGATCTTCTCGGACGGTGCGCCTACCATGACCTGCACACCCGCCGGCGTAGCTCAACTGGCAGAGCGTCCGCCTTGTAAGCGGAAGGTTCGGGGTTCGAGTCCCCGCGTCGGCTCCGGTTCTACCAGGGAGAACGCTCCCTAACGGGTCCTTGATCGGGTCCGCGTGACACTATTTGTGCTGCGAAGGAGCCTACGACATGTTCTGCGCCGCGGTTATCGTCGCCGACGTTGTCGCCCGCTCAGCTGGCGTCCGTGGTGGTGGAACCATTGCTGTCCTGCGCGTCGAGCCAGGAGTGTAGCTGGCGCGTGACGCGGGGGTCCACCTCCGCGGGGAGGGTGTCGACACGGCTGCGGAGCGTGGTGATATTCGATGAGTCGTGCGTGCAGCAGGGCCTGGTCGAATGCGCGGTCCCGCGCCGGCACCGCCGGCGAGGACGCGGGTCAGCTCGTCGAGCAGGATTGACCGGCCACGCCCTCGACGAACAGCAAGCGACGGTTTAGCGCGGTCTGCCGGATAGCGAGAGCCTCGGCGTACTCGGTGGAGCCGTACCAGCGTTGCAAATGCTCCATGGTTGGGAACTCGACGACGACCATGCGCTGGCCGTTGGGCCAGTCGCCCTCCGGCACGTCCGGATCAGCGCCTCGAACGATGTACCGGCCGCCGTGCTGGGCGATCGACGCGCTCGCCAACTCCCGATAGCGCTGGGCCTTGGACTCGTCCAACACCTCAACCTCGGAGATCACGTAGGCAGCCATCCTTCGATCATCGCAAAGACCCGCGCTGCTGCCGCCGAGTTCGACAGTAGAGCTGTCCGAAGCCGGGGGGTTGGCCCTCCAATCGCAGCCGACGACGTGGCCAGCGTCCGGTGGTCTCAGTGGACGGCGTCGCGGAGCTCGGCGAACTGGTCGTCGGTGAGGTGTATGTCAGCAGCGGCGAGGTTGTCCTCGAGGTGCGCGACCGATGAGGTGCCGGGGATCGGTAGCATCACCGGTGAGCGCCTCAGTAGCCAGGCGAGCGCCAGCTGCGAGGGTGTCGCACCGTGTTGCCGGGCGAGCTGCGCGAGCGGTCCCCCCTCCGTTGCGAGATCGCCGGTGGCCAGCGGGTACCACGGGATGAATCCGATGCCGTTGGCTTCGGCGTGCTCGAGCAACTTCTCTGACGACCGGTCAACGAGGTTGTAGCGATTCTGCACCGAGACGATGGTCGCGGTCTGCTGCGCCTCCTGCAGCTGCTCGATGCTGACGTTGGACAGGCCGATGTGGCGGATCTTCCCTTCGTCTTGCAGCAGCTTGAGCTCGCCGACCTGTTCGACCAGCGGGACCTTCGGGTCGACTCGGTGGAGCTGGAAAAGCTCGATCCGCTCCAGTCCGAGGTGGCGCAGGCTCAGCTCGCACTGCTGGCGCAGGTACTCGGGTCGTCCCACCGGACGCCAGTCCCCGGGACCCGCGCGGGTAAGGCCCGCTTTGGTAGCGATGACCACGTTCTCGGGGTACGGATGCAGCGCCTCGTAGATCAGCTCCTCGACGACGAATGGGCCGTAGGAGTCGGCGGTGTCGAGGAATGTCACGCCGAGTTCGACCGCGCGTCGCAACACCCGGATCGATTCGTCATGGTCGTGCGGCGGACCCCAGACACCGGGACCTGTCAGCTGCATCGTTCCGTAGCCAAGCCGGCCGACCGTCGTGGTTCCTCCGAGGTCGAAGGTGCCGGCGGGCGAGGTGCTGAAAATGTTCATCTGGTGGTCCTTTGGCTGAGTCGTCGATCGGCCAGGCGGCTAGGTACCCGGTGAGGGCGACTAGGCCGCGGGGTCGGTAACTCCGCCGGGGCAGCTTTGGCGCTCGACGTCCCAGCCGGCGCGCCGAGCGCCGGCCTGGTAGGCGCTTTCGTAGAACCGCAGCACCGCGGCCTTGGGGTCGGCTTGTAGCCGGGCGTCATCGTAGGGCAGGACGGCCAGGTGGCCGCCGCGTTGCTCCACCCACCGGGCGGCGGCCGGCTGCAGCGGATCGTCGGCGAGTCCGGCTGGTTCCGGGGCGGTGTAGGAGTAGAACGCCGGTGCGGGGAAGTTGTCGTCGCCGAACCAGAACCCGGAGCTGACGACCTCCCGGGAGTAGGCCTCTCGGGTGACCGGGTCAACGCTGGCGGGTTGGTCGATGCGACGGTCGGAGAAGCGGGTGACAGCGATGTCGAAAGTGTGCCAGAAATGATGCACCGGGCTGATCTTGCCGGAGAACCCGCTGGCGAACTCCTCCAGCACGAGGTTGACCTCGCTGAGCACCTGCCAGTAGCGAGTGGCCCACACCGGGTCGTAGGCCGCGTGCTCGGTGTCCTCGGCGAATGGTCTGTCTCTGTCCGGCAGATCGAATGGGTGGGGATGCTCCACCCGCACGGTGACACCGAGCGCGTTGAGAGCCTGCGTCAGGTTCCGGTAAAACGACGCCACCGATTGCCCAGCCAGCGGGAATGACATCGCCTGACCGGTGATCGAGGAGACCAGCAGCTGGTGGCCCACGAAGTCGAAGTCGATCGTGAAGATCGGGTCGCTGCCCATCGGGCGGGTGGTGATGCCCCGGCCGGTCAGGTGGAACGGCACGTTACACCAGTGGTTGCGACGCACGCTGGCGGCCAGCCGCACCTTGCCCACCACCTGAGCGAACCGGTGCAAGGTCTCCTTGGTGTCGGCCCAGGCTTTCAGCGGCAAGGAGGGGAACAATTCCATAGCCTGGAATCTAACCAGTTCTGTGAGGAGCGTTCTGTGACACGCACCGGCGCGACGCCCACCCGGACCCTGAGTCAGCAGGACCTGGACCTGATCGATGCGTACTGGCGGGCCGCGAACTACCTGTCGGTGGGACAGATTTACCTGCTGGGCAACCCGCTGCTGCGGGAACCGTTGCGGGCTGAACACATCAAGCCGCGGCTGCTCGGGCACTGGGGAACGACGCCCGGGTTGAACCTGCTGTACGCGCACATGAACCGGATGATCAAGCAGCGTGATCTCAACTCGATCTACATCACGGGCCCGGGTCACGGTGGACCGGGTCTGGTGGCCAACGCATACCTGGAGGGCACCTACCGCGAGGTGTACTCGCACATCGGGCCGGGTGAAGACGGGCTGCAGGCCCTGTTCCGGCAGTTCTCCTTCCCGGGTGGGATCCCCAGCCATGTGGCCCCCGAGACCCCGGGGTCGATCCACGAGGGCGGCGAACTGGGCTACGCCCTGGTGCACGCCTACGGGGCCGCCTTTGACAACCCGGATCTGCTGGTGCTGTGCGTGGTCGGTGACGGGGAAGCCGAGACCGGTCCGCTGGCAGCCAGCTGGCACTCCAACAAGTTCCTCAACCCGGCCCGCGACGGTGCGGTGTTGCCGGTGTTGCATCTCAACGGCTTCAAGATCGCCAGCCCGACGGTGCTGGCCCGCATCGGCGACGATGAGCTCACCGAGCTGATGCGTGGATACGGCTACCACCCGCATTACGTCGTCGGCGATGATCCCCCCGCGGTCCATCAGCAGCTCGCGGCCACCTTCGACGAGGTGCTCGACCGCATCGGGGCCATCCAGCACAACGCGCGCTCCGGTGATGCCGCCCACCGGCCGGCCTGGCCGATGATCGTGCTGCGCACCCCGAAGGGCTGGACCGGGCCGAAGGAAGTCGACGGCGTCGGAGTGGAGGGAACTTTCCGATCCCACCAGGTGCCGCTGGCCGAGACCCGCAGCAACGCCCAGCACCGCGCGCTGTTGGAGCAGTGGCTGCGCAGCTACCGGCCCGAGGAGCTGTTCGATGAGACCGGCGCGCTGATCCCGCCGTTGCAGGCGCTGGCCCCGACCGGCGATCGGCGGATGAGCGCGAACCCGCACGCCAACGGCGGGCTGCTGTTGCGGGATTTGGCGATGCCGGACTTCCGTGACTACGCCGTGCCGGTGCAGCGTCCCGCGGTCGAGCTCAGCGAGGCCACCCGGGTACTGGGTGTGTTCCTGCGCGACATCATTGCCCGAAACCCGGATCGGTTCCGCATCATGGGCCCGGACGAGACGGAATCGAACCGGCTCACCGCTGTCTTCGAGGCGACCGACCGAGCCTGGGAGGCGCCAGTGCTGCCCGGCGATGATCACCTGGCCCCCGACGGGCGGGTGATGGAGGTGCTGTCGGAGCACCTGTGCCAGGGCTGGCTGGAGGGCTACCTGCTGACCGGCCGGCATGGCCTGTTCAACTGTTACGAGGCGTTCATCCACATCGTCGATTCCATGGTCAACCAGCACGCCAAGTGGCTCAAGACGACGCGCGCCATCCCGTGGCGGCGCCCGATCGCCTCGTTGAACTACCTGCTGTCCTCCCACGTATGGCGCCAAGACCACAACGGGTTCTCCCACCAGGACCCAGGCTTCATCGACCACGTGGTGAACAAGAAGGCCGAGATCGTGCGGGTCTACCTGCCACCGGACACCAACACGCTGCTCTCGGTGGCTGACCACTGCCTGCGCAGCAGGCATTACATCAACGTCATCGTTGCCGGCAAACAACCTGCCCTGACCTACCTCACGATGGACGAGGCGATCGCGCACTGCACCCGCGGTCTGGGAATCTGGCCCTGGGCCAGTACCACTGACGGCGAACCGGACGTGGTGCTGGCCTGCGCGGGAGACATCCCCACGCTGGAGACCCTCGCCGCCGTCCATCTACTCAGGCGGCACCTGCCCGAGTTGCGGGTCCGCGTCATCAACATCGTCGACCTCATGCGGCTGGAACCCGACACCGAACACCCGCACGGCCTGCCTGACCGCGATTTCGACGCCCTGTTCACCGTGGACAAACCGGTGATTTTCGCCTATCACGGCTACCCGTCGCTGATCCACCGGCTGACCTACCGGCGCACCAACCACGACAACATTCACGTCCGCGGGTATCAGGAAGAAGGCACTACCACTACCCCGTTCGACATGGTGATGCTCAACGATCTCGACCGGTTCCGCCTCGTCATGGACGTGATCGACCGCGTGCCGTCGCTGGGCAGCCGCGCCGCGACGCTGCGGCAACAGATGGCCGACGCTCGCCTGGCCGCTCGCGCCTACACCCGGGACCATGGCGAGGACGACCCCGTCATCGCGAACTGGACCTGGCCTACCACCCCCGACGGGATGCAGTAGTGCGCGCGCTGATCGTCAACGCCGGGTCATCGAGCCTCAAGCTGCGCCTGCTCGACGGGCACGACGAGCTCGAGCGCAGCGCCGACCTGCCCGACGCCACCCACATCGCTGACGCCCTGCGCGAGTGGGATCCACCCGACGTGGTCGGTCACCGCATCGTGCACGGTGGCACCCGCTTCACCGGTCCGGTTCGCATCGACAAGGACGTCGAGCAGCAACTGAGGGATCTGACTGAGCTGGCGCCGCTGCATCAGCCCGAGTCGCTGGCCGCGCTCGACGCGGTCACCGCGCGGCTGCCTGACGTCGTCGCGGTCGCAAGTTTTGACACCGCCTTCCACACCACCATTCCCGCCAGGGCGGCGACCTATGCGGTACCGCGGGAGTGGCGGCAGCGTTACGGCATTCGACGCTACGGATTCCACGGGCTCTCCCACGCCTACTGCTCCCACCGTGCCGCGGAGCTGCTCGACCAGCCGGTGCAGGGCCTGCGGATCGTCACCTGCCACCTCGGTGCGGGCGCCTCGCTGACCGCGGTCGTGGGCGGCCGCAGCGTCGACACCACCATGGGATTCACCCCGCTGGAAGGCCTGGTGATGGCCACCCGCTCCGGCACCGTCGACCCGGGGCTCGTGCTCTGGCTCGAAGAGCACGAGCACCTCTCCCCGCACGAGGTCGCCACCGCGCTGGAACACCGCTCCGGGCTCGCCGCCCTGGCCGGCACCGGTGACATGCGCGCGGTGCAGGCCCGCGCAGACAGCGGAGATCCGGATGCGGCCCTCGCCCTCGACGTCTACCTCCACCGGCTGGTGACCGGGATCGGTGCGATGACCGCCGCGGCCGGCGGTGTGGACGTGCTCGCGTTCACCGGTGGCGTCGGGGAGCACTCGGCGACCATCCGCGCCCGGGCGGTCGAGCGCTTGGAGTACCTCGGTGCCGGCATCGACACGCACGCAAATGACAACGCCCAGAGCGACGGCGAGATCACCGCGGCCGGAGCGACCGTGCGGACCGTGGTCGTCACCGCCCGCGAGGATCTCCAGATCGCCCACGAAGCCCGCACGCTGCTCACCCCCCACCGTCGCGTCGCACGTGAGGACGGCTTGCGCCGAACGTAGCAATGACTGCGGCATGTGGAGCAATTGCCGGTAGCTCGTCGCGGGCAACACGCCGATG
>DATDHI010000207.1:0-22509 GCA_036521655.1 Pseudonocardiaceae bacterium
GTCCGCCGTCCGGAAGGGGCCGGACCCAGCGACGACGGTCACGTGCTCGTCGAGGGTGCCAACGCCGCACTGCCACGCAACCCCGGCAGCCCCTACCGGCTGCAGGACGGCCGGATCTTCCTCGGCGAGCTGGACACCGGCCTGTCGCTGCAGGTCCTCGCCCGACCCCGGTTCTACGATCTGGTCACCACCGACGGGGTGCCCTACCAGCAGATCGCCCGGCTGCACGGCGCCGACGTGCTGGCCACCACGGTGGTGCAGACCTGCATCCGCTACGCCGAGGACCAGCGCTGCCGGTTCTGCACCATCGAGGAGTCGTTGCGATCCGGCGCCACGATCGCCGCCAAGACCCCTGCCCAGCTGGCCGAGGTGGCGCAGGCCGCAGTCCGGCTGGACGGGATCAAGCAGATGGTGATGACAACCGGCACCACCGCCGGTTCGGACCGAGGTGCCCGTAACCTGGTCCGCTGCGTGCGTGCGGTACTGGAGGCGGTGCCGGGGTTGCCCATCCAGGTGCAGATGGAGCCACCGGGCGATCTCAGCGTCCTCGCCCACCTGCGCGAGGCGGGTGCGACCGCGATCGGCATCCACGTCGAATCACTCGACGACGAGGTACGGCGACGGTGGATGCCTGGTAAAGGATCCGTGCCGCTGGCCCAGTACGAGGCAGCCTGGGACGAGGCGGTGCGGGTGTTCGGCCGCAACCGGGTGTCCACCTACCTGCTGGTGGGGATGGGTGAGGACCCCGACGAACTGGTCGCCGGCGCCCGGCGGTTGATCGAGCGGGGGGTGTACCCGTTCGTCGTGCCGTTGCGCCCGATGGCCGGCACGCTCGCCCGCCGCGACGGCATCGGTGCACCGCCCGCCGCGGTGGTCCACTACGTGACCGAACGGGTAGCCGCCGCGTTGCGCGACGCCGGCATGATCGGCGCTGACCAGCAGGCTGGCTGCGCCGCCTGCGGGGCGTGCAGCGCACTGTCCGCGGCTGGCGCGTGACCGTGCACGCCACGATCGCGGTTGACTACCGAAGCACCAGCGGCCTGGGCGAGGTGTTGCTCGGCCAGCCGGTGGCGCGCCCGGATTTCCAGATAGAACCGGCCGACTCAAACACCAGGACGGTCTACTACGCGCTGCGAACCGAGGCATTCGTGCACCGGCAGGGGTTGTTCACCGGGCATGACCGCGACGAGCGCGACGACGACCCGCGCACCCTGGTACTGGTCGCCCGGGACTCCGGCGGCACGGTGCTGGGCGGTGTGCGGCTCGGTCCGGTGCACGACGGCCCCGATCTGGGCTGGTGGTTGGGCGGTCGGCTCGTGGTGGACCCGGGCTGCGCGGTCCGGGGCGTCGGCGCAGCGCTGGTCCGGGCCGCCTGCGTGCTCGCCGAGAGCGCCGGGGTGCTGCGTTTCGAGGCCACCGTGCAGGCGCGCAACGAGAGGCTCTTCACTCGACTGGGCTGGACCTCGGTGCGCCCGGTCACCGTGGCCGGTGCCCCGCACGTGCTGATGCGCTGGCCGATCGGCCGGATCGCCGCGCTGGTCGCCGCCACCAAGGCCGAGCTCGGCGGGTTGCTGTCCGGGCTCGTCAGCGGCGCGGCGGGTTATCTCGGCGACGATGGCGCGCCAGTACCGGGGTGCGACCTGGTGGCGGCCTGCGACGCGATCGTGCCCTCGATGGTCGAACGCGACCCCGAGTGGGCCGGCTGGTGCTCGGTACTGGTCAACGTCAACGACCTCGCCGCCATGGGTGCGCAACCGGTGGGCCTGCTCGACGCGCTGGGGGCCCGGGACCGATCGTTCGCCAGCCGGGTGCTGGCTGGTCTGCGCCGGGCGAGCCAGGCCTACGACGTGCCGGTGATCGGCGGCCACACCCAGCTCGGCGTGCCCGCCGCGCTGTCAGTCACCGCGCTGGGTCGGGTGGCGCACCCGACCCGTGGGGGTGGTGGCCGCCCGGGCCACCACGTCCGACTCTCCGTAGACGTCGAAGGTGGGTGGCGGCCCGGCTACGGCACCCGCCAGTGGGACTCCAGCTCGCAGCGCCGGACCCCTGAGCTGCGCGCAATGCTCGGCTCGGTGGCCATCGCTGCGCCGGCCGCCGCCAAGGACGTCTCGATGGCCGGGATCGCCGGCACCCTGGGCATGCTCGCCGAAGCCAGCGGCTGCCGGGCGGTGCTCGACGTCGCCGCGGTGCCCAGGCCGGCGGCGGCGACCGTCGGTGACTGGCTCACCTGCTTTCCGGGGTTCGGAATGCTCACCGCCGACGAGCCTGGCCGCCCGCCCCCGCCGGCGACGCCAGCGCTCAGCGCGGAGTGCGGCGAGCTGGAGCCCGGCCGCGGGGTTGCGCTGCGCTGGCCGGATGGTGAACTAACCGAGGTGATCGCTGGCGATGCAACAGGATTGGGACCGGCGTGAGCACCCTGCGGATGGCCGCTGCCGCGGCTAGCTTCGGCCGGGATCTGGAGACGGACTTCGCCCGGATCGGGCAGCTCATCGAGACCGCCCGAGCCGACGGGGTACGCCTGCTCGCGTTGCCCGAAGCTGCCCTGGGCGGGTACCTGCTGAACTTGGATGGCGGGGCCGGCGCGCCGCCCTCGCTGGCCCCGGACGGGCCGGAGATCCGCCGGCTGGCTCGGCTGGCGGGGGAGATCGTCGTCGCGGTCGGCTACTGCGAGGAAGGCGAGGACGGGCTCTACAACAGCGCCGTCTGCGTCACCGGCGACGGGGTGTTGGGCCGGCACCGCAAGGTGCACCAGCCACTTCGGGAGGATGCCAACTACGGCGCGGGTGACCGCTTCGCGGCCTTCGATACGCCGGTGGGCCGGCTCGGCATGATGATCTGCTACGACAAGGCGTTCCCCGAATCGGCCCGGGCGTTGGCCTTGGATGGGGCCAGCATCGTGCTGTGCCTGTCGGCGTGGCCGGCCAGCGCCACGAACGCCGCGCCCGAGCTGGCGCAGGACCGTTGGAAACGCCGGTTCGACCTGTTCGACCGGGCCCGGGCGCTGGAGAACCAGATCGTCTGGCTGTCGGCAAACCAGTCCGGGCAGTTCGGGTCCATGCGGTTCGTGTCCAGCGCCAAGGTCGTCGACCCGGGCGGTGAGATCCTGGCCGACACCGGGATGGCCGCAGGCCTGGCGGTCGCCGAGCTGGACGTCCAGCAGGCACTGGCGGCGGCCCGGCGGTCGATGGCGCACCTGCGCGACCGCCGGCCAGACGCCTACGCCGGACCAGACCGGCTCACCATCGCTTCGCGGTGAGCGCGATCCGGATCGGCGCCGTGGCCGCGAAATTCGGCCGGGACCTCGACTTCGACCTGCAGCGGATCGCAACCCTCATCGAGCACGCCCGCCATTGCGGGGTGGCGCTGCTGGTGCTCCCGGACGCCGCGCTCGGCGGTTACCTCGCAGACCTGCGCCGACCCGATCCGGCCACGTTGCCGCCCGCGCTGGCGGTCGATGAGCCGCACGTCCGCAAGATCGCGGCAATGGCTGCCGAGATGGTGGTCTGCTTCGGCTTCTGCGAAGCCGACGGGGATCGGCGCTACAACTCCGCGCTGTGTGTGAGCGGGGATGGGGTGCTGGGCTGCCATCGCAAGGTGCACCAGCCCGCCGACGAGTCGATGGCGTACTCGGCGGGCGAGCGCTTCGTCGCATTCGATACCCCGGTGGGGCGGCTCGGCATGTTGATCGACTACGACAAGACCTTCCCGGAATCGGCCCGCACCCTGGCGCTGGACGGAGCCGAGGTGCTGGCCTGCCTGTCCGCCTGGCCGGCCAGCCTCACCGACCGCGCACCGCAGATAGCCCAAGACCGTCAAGCCCGGTTGTTCGACCTCTACGACCAGGCGCGGGCGGCGGAGAACCAGGTCGTGCTGGTCTCCTCCAACCAGACCGGCGTGCTGGGTGCGCTGCGCTTCCTCGGGCAGGCAAAGGTGGTCGGGCCCGGTGGCGAGATCCTCGCCCGCACCTGGTCCAAGGCCGGCATCGCGACGGCCGAGCTGGACGTTGCGGCCGAGATCACCAAGGCCCGCCGGTTGCTCAAGCACCTCGATGAGCGCAAACCCACCGTCTACCGGGCCAGCCGATGAGGCGCTGCGTTCGCGAGGGACTGGCGATCGCGCTGCTCAGCTACTCGACCAAACCGCGGGGCAGTGTGGTGCACACCCTGTCGCTGGCCGAGGCACTCGCTGAAGCAGGCCAGCGGGTCACGGTCTGGACGCTGGGCCGTGGCGGGGACACCGCGTTCTTCCGGCCCGTCGACCCTCGCGTCACGGTGCGGATCGCGCCTTTTCCCGAGGTCGCGGGGCAAGCAGTCGGGGCCCGCGTCCTGCGGTCCATCCAGGTGCTGCGCCACGCGTTCAACGCCAGTGGTTACGACGTGGTGCACGCGCAGGACTGCATCAGCGCCAACGCCGCCGGCCGCTGCATCCGCACCGTGCATCACATCGACCAGTTCAGCACGCCCGAGCTCGCCGCCTGCCACGAGCGCGCCATCACCGAACCCTTCGCGCATGTGTGCGTGTCCGCCGCCGTCGCCAGCGAACTTCTCGACGGCTGGGGGATCACGGCGACGGTCATCCCCAACGGCGTGGACGGGCAACGGTTCAGCGACGCGGCCGGCCCGGCTGGAGCCGCCGCCCGGCTCGCGTGGCGGTCGCGCCTGGGCCGCTACGTGCTGGCGGTCGGCGGGATCGAGCCCCGCAAGGGGTCGCTGGAGCTGCTCGAGGCGTACGCCATGGTGCTCGAGCGGATGCCGGACGTGCGTCTGGTGATTGCTGGCGGCGACACGCTGTTCGACCACCGGGACTACCGGACCCGCTGGGAGCGACGGGCTGCGGAACCTGGGGTTGAGCCTGTGGTGCTCGGGCCGGTGGCGCACGACGCGCTTCCCGCACTCGTGGCCGCCGCCGCCGTGTTCGCCTTCCCGTCCACCAAGGAGGGCTTTGGGCTGGCCGCGATGGAGGCACTGGCCGCGGGGGTGCCATTGGTCATGTCAAACCTGCCCGTGCTCCGCGAGATCTTCTCCGGCGCCGCCCGCTTCGCCGACACGCCAACCGAACTGGCGACGCAGCTCAGCGCCACGCTCACCGAGCCCGACGCTGGCACCCGGGAAGCCGGTCGCGCACTCGCCGCGGGCTACACGTGGTCAGCCGCCGCACAACGCCACCTCGCCCTCTACCACCGCCTCTAACCCGGCGTGTCGCGCTCCCATGCACGCTGTGTCGCGCTCCGGTGCCGCTTGGACGTCCGTGCTGAACTCGGTGTCCTGCTCAGGACAGCTCATCCCACGGCAACCACGTGTACTGCGTGGGAACCAACGGTCAGGTTCTCATCCGGGGGTGTTGCGGGTGGTGAGGGCGGTGGCTGTGACGGCTGTGTCGGCGGTTTTGGTGCCCACTACCGAGACCTGTTCGCCGACCGTCAGGCCGGCTGGGCCGGTCGTGGTGACGGTCGCGGTCGGGGGGACCGTGACGGTGATCACCGAGCCGGCAGAGTTGGTGACCTTCACGGTGGTGCCGGAGATCGACTCGATGGTGCCCACCACGACCGGGACATCGGCACCGGTCCGCGCCCTGGAGCCGCCGCCGGCCGCGGGGTTACGGGGCCCGGACGCCGCCCTCATAGCGGCGGTGAGGCCAGTGTCGTGGTTCTTCTGCACCGCGACGCCGCCGGCGAACGCCGCGGCTGCGATCAGGCCGGTCACCAGCACCGCGGTGAGCCGGTTGGTGCGCCGGGGCCGCTCCCAGTCCGGTTCGAACAGGTCCTCGTCCGGGTTCTCCAGCGGTGTCTCGCCCGGGGCGACGGCATCGTCGGACGAGGGGGTGGCCGCCTGGTCGTAGGCGGGAGATGTCATCGGTGAGCTCCCGAGTGCGACAGTCCGACAAAGAGAAGGTTACTCATAGCGCAGGGCGTCGATCGGGCGCAGCGAGGCGGCGCGGTTGGCGGGATAGATCCCGAAGAACAGCCCGATCGCCACGGACACCCCGAATGCGAGGAACACCGAGGAGAGCGAGACCGCCAGCTGGACCCCTGCGACGTTGAGCTGGCCGACGGCCACCCCGATGGCTACGCCGATGGTGCCGCCGAACACCGATAGCAGCACCGCCTCGAGCAGGAACTGCCCGACGATGTCGCTCTTCTGCGCGCCGATCGCCTTGCGGATGCCGATCTCCCGGGTGCGCTCGGTGACCGTCACCAGCATGATGTTCATGACGCCGATCCCGCCCACGAGCAGCGAGATCGCCGCCACCCCGCCCAGCAGCGCGGTGAAGATCTGTGTGACGGACTGAACCGTGGCCAGGATCGAACTCGAGCTGAAGATCGAGTAGTCCTCGGTCGTCGCGGTCACGTGATGGCGTGCGTCGAGGATGTCCCGTACCTCGGATGTAGCAGCCGCGACCGCGTCGGCCGAGGCTGCCTTCACCGAGATGCTGGTGAGCGAACCGTACCCGGTCATGGTGTCCTGCACCGCGGTCAGCGGCGCGACCACCCGGTCGTCCTGGTCCTGCGGGCCGGTACTGCCCTTGGCGGTGAGGATCCCGACCACCTGGTAGTCCGCCCCGTTGAACTGCACCGTTGACCCCACGATCGACAGCCCGTCCCCGCCGATCAGGTCTTGGGCGACGGTAACGCCCAGCAGCGCCACCCGCCGCCGCTGGGTGTAGTCCGAGTCAGTCAGCGGCGATCCGGCTTGGATCGAGTCGTTGTCGTTCAACAGGTAGCTCGGCGACGTCCCGGCGAACGTGCCCACGGTGTGCGAGGCCCCGCTGAACGTCGCGGTCACCGCCTGTGCGCTCACCACCGGCGCCACCGAGATCACATCCGGGGCCAGCTTGGGATCAAGCAACGCCTGCGCATCGTCCAGGGTCAGCTGGGCCACCTGGGTCTGGGTGCCTGCGTTCACCCCACCCGCAGCGCCCCCCGGAGCGCCGGCACCCGCCGCCCCGGCACTGGCACCGCCAGCGCCCGCACCGCCACCGCGGCCGAACAGCCCCCCGCCGCCGCGGCCGCCGGTGCCGCCCTGGGACGTGGTCAGGTTGAGGGTGTTGCTCCCCAACTTGGTGATCGAGTTCGTGATCGCCGCACTCGCCCCGTTGCCCGCCGCGACGAGAATGATCACCGCGGCGACCCCGATCAGGATCCCCGACATGGTCAGCGCGGACCGCAACTTGTTCGCCAGCACCCCGCGAACGGCGAAGCGCGCGCTCTCCCGCACGTTCACGACGTCACCCTCGGAACCGCCACGACCCGCGGGCCGTTCCACCGCGGTGGCGGGCCAGCGAGTTCGGACACCCGCTCGTCGGAGTAGATCCGCCCGTCCCGCATCCGCAGCACCCGCTTGGCGTGGCCGGCGACCTCCTCCTCGTGGGTGATCACCACCACGGTCCGGCCGGAGACGTTCAGGTCGTCGAACAACGCCAGCACCTCGGCGGTGCTGCGGCTGTCCAGCGCCCCGGTCGGCTCGTCGGCCAGCAGGAGCACCGGGTCGGTGGCGATCGCCCGGGCGATCGCCACCCGCTGCTGCTGCCCACCGGACAACTGCGACGGGCCGTGATGCGCCCGGTCGGCCAGACCGACCTGGTCCAGAGCGGCCAGCGCCCGGCGCTTTCGCTCGCCCGGCTTGATCCCGGCATAGGCCATCGGCAACGCCACGTTGCTGACCGCCGTCGTGCGCGGGATCAGGTTGAACGACTGGAAGATGAACCCGATCTTCCGGTTGCGGATCACCGCCTGGAGCTTCCCGTCCAGCCGACGGGTGTCCACCCCGTCCAGCAAGTAGCGGCCCCGGGTGGGTGCGTCGAGGCAGCCGATGATGTTCATCAAGGTCGACTTGCCCGATCCGGAGGCCCCCATCACCGCGACGTAGTCGCCGCGGTCCACCACCAGATCCACACCGTCGACGGCACGCACTGCCGTGTCGCCGCCGCCGTAGATCTTGGACACCTTCCGCAGCTCGATGACTGGCCGTGCCGGCTGGCCTGTCACCCGCCACCACCGGCTCGGGGGAATCCGCCGCGGACGGGCGACGTGCTCGTGCTCGTCGTGGGCAGCACCAGCACGTCGCCCTGGGACAGCCCGCTGGTGATCTCGGTCTCGGTGCCACCGACTAGCCCGACCGTCACGGGGACCACGGTGTCGACCCCGCCCCGCCGCACCGTGACCGTGTGCCTGGTGCCCAGCGTGGTGACCGCCGAGGTCGGCGCCACCAGGACGTCGGGGACCGAACCGCTGGTGATCGAGATGCTCGCGGTCTCACCGACCTTCACCCCGGGCGGCGCAGTGTCGAGCGACACCGTCACCGGGTAGAGGACCACGTTGTTCGACACCGTGCTCTGTGGCGTGATCTGCGTCACCGTCCCGGTGGTCTTGGTGTTCGTCGCCGAAAAGGTGACCGTCGCCGGCTGGCCGAGCTTGATGTTCGCCGCGTCCGCCTCGCCGATGTTGGCGGTGACCGCCATCTGGCTGAGGTTGGCGATGGAGATGAACGCCGAACTGGCCGAACCGCTGGCGGCAGTGGACGCAGTTGAGGCGGCAGACGACGAGCCCGACGCCCCACCGGAAGAGGATCCGGACGTGGAGGTGCCCGCCGAGCTGGAGGTGGCGCTGGAGGGCTCACCGAGCTTGCCGTTCACCGCGAGCACCACACCTGCCTGCGGGGCTTTCAGCTGGGTGTTGTCCAGCGCGGTCTGGGCCTGCTCGGCCTGCACCTGCGCGGTGGTCAGGCTCGAGCGGGCCTGTGCGATCTGGGCGGGGGTCTGCGGTGTGAGGTTCGCGGTGGCGGTGAGATTGGCCGAGGTAACCTGGGCTTGCGCCGTGACCACCTGCTGCTTGGCCGACGCGATCGACTGGTTGTCTTTCAACAGTGTGGCCGACTGGCTCTGCTGGGCCGCCGTGACAGCCTGCCGATCCTTGTCCAGGGTCGCCGTCTGACTCTGCTGCGCCCCCGTAACCGCCTGCTGATCCTTGTCCAGGGTCGCCGTCTGACTCTGCTGCGCTGTAGTCACCGCCTGCTGGTCCTTCAACAACACCGTCGTGCGGGTCTGCTTGGCCGACGTGAGCGCCGCCTGTTGGGACGAGCAGTCCGGCGCCGTCGCCGGCTTCGGGGTCGGGTTCGTGCACTTGTCGTACGCCGTCTGCGCGTTGTTCACCGCGGTGTTCTGCACCGTCGTGTCGTTGGCCAGCTGCTGCTTCGCGTTGTTCACCGTGGTGTTCTGGGCGGCCGTGTCGTTGCGCAGCTGGACGTTCGCGTTCGAGATGGCGGTGTTCGTCGAGGTCTGGTCGTTGCCGAGCTGGGTCTGCGCGTTGCTGATCGCGCTCGCCAGCGACGTGGTGTCGAGCCCGAGCTGGTTCTGGGCATTCACCACGGCGTTCTGGGCATCGGTCACGCCCTGCTGGGCCTGGGTGATGGCCAGCTGGTCCTTCTGCTTCTGCACCGCGGTGGGACCGGACACCGCCAGGTCGTAGGCGGCCTGCGCGGCGGCCAACCCGGCTTGAGCGGTCCGCAGACCGTCGCGCGCGCTCGTGGAGTCAATGGTCGCCAACACTGCACCGAGCGTGACGGTGTCGCCCGGCTTGACATTGACCGCGGTGACGGTGCCGTTGGTCACGAAGTTCACCGCCGTGCTCAGCGAGGAGGTGGCATTGCCGCTGCCCGTCACGCTCGCCGTCACCGCGCCGCGGGTGACAGCAGCGGTGCGAACCGTCGTCGGGAGGTTGCCCGGATCGCCGATCGTTCGGAAGGCGATCACCGCGGCGGCGACCAGCAGCACGGCCAGTGCGAGGTTCAGCCACCGGCTGCGCGGGCTCATCGACGAGACCCGCGCACGCAACCGGTCCCAGCCGGTACGCAGCACGGTCACCGAAGCCGACGCCCGACGCGTCACCGCTAGGTCTCTCATGCCGCAGCTTCCCCGATGACCCGCAGACCACGCAAAGGCATGACGTCCTCCTCGAATCGGACCCCCGGACCTGGGCCGGGGTACGCACCCGCTGGCTCCACACCACGCCTGCGAGATCGCCAAGCCGCTCGAGGCAGCCTGAGATCGGACTCTCGCAGTCGGCGAGCACCTGCAGACGGTTCATCCAATAACGCACGTTCGTCGTTACGCACCGACACCACCGTTGCTGATCTCCCCTCACAGCACCCCCATTCCGCACGTGCGGTTCCAGGTATGGCCGGGCGATGTGCGAGCAACCTGGATGCAACCTCAAGGTTTGCTGGGAACCTGTGAGTGGCATTGAGTGCTATAACACTGTTTGCCACTCACGGGCGGCGCAGCCGCCACACAGTGGCTTCGGCTCGGCTGGTGAGGCCGAGCTTCGCGAGGATGTTCGAGACGTGGTGCTCGACCGTGCGGTGGCTGACGAACAGGTGAGCCGCGATGTCGCGGTTGGACATACCCTGACCGATGAGCTCGAGGACTTCTTGCTCGCGAGTGGTGAGCGTTCCAGTACCCCGGAGTCCGGCGTGCCCGCGGACGCCGAGCCGCCGAAGCAGGCTGGTGGCTGCGGCGGCGTCGCGAGCGGCTGCCAGCGCCTGGAATCGCTCCAGGGCAGCCCGGGCCTCGACCAGCGCCAGGGCCGGGCGCGCCGTCGCGAGCACACCAGCCAGATCCAGCCGAGCCCGGGCCTCTTCGAGGGGCAGGCCGAGCTTGCCGAACGCCACCAGCGCAGCCTCCAGGTAACCAGCCGCCTCCGTGTCGGCGGCGACGAGACCGCAGGCGTGATCAGCGAGCGCGCCGAGCAAGCGATTCGGTCGAGTCGCGTTGAGGCCACGCAGCTGTGCCGAGACCTCCGCGGCCGCGGCCGGCTGCTGTTGGTTGAGCTGGGCTTGGACAAGCAGGAGCAACACTGGAGCGGTCAACTCCGTCTCGGCGTGCTCGCGGAAGAAGCGCTCGATCCTGGCCACTGCGAGCTCGGCTTCACCGCGCGCCAGGTGCAGCTCAACCTGGGGACGGACGGCGTAGGCGTCGTGCTCGGCGCCGACCAGGAGCTGGGCGGCCTCCTCCAGCCGGCCTTGGCGGACGCGCAGCAGGGCGAGGCGCACGACCGCGGCTGCGCGCAGCGCGCGATAGGTCTGTTCGTAGAGCCGGATGGACGTGTCCAGCTCGCCCTCGGCGTCGGACCATCGGCCGGCGGCGATCAGGATCCCGCCGTAGTGGGTGCGACAGATCGCGCTGATCGGGAGCCGGTTGGTGTGCGCGACGAAACGGTCCGCCAGCTCCAGCCAGTCCTCGGCACGCCGCACGTCATAGGTCAACTCGCAAGCGTGCAACATCTTGCAGTACATCGAGCCGATCGCGACGAGATCGTGCACCTCGCCGCCGGCGGCAGCCGCGAGCGCCTCGTCCAGCAGTGCCATCCCCTCGTCAACATCGCCGCGCGCGACGAGGTGCAGGCCCCGATGGCTCATCACGTCGAAGACCGTGTCGGTGTCACCGTGCCGGCGGGCGATCTCCACGGCGGTTGTGAGGTGCCGCTCGCGGGCCACCGGATCCGCCGTCACGGCCGCCTGCGTGAGTTCGATCCGCGCGCGCTCTGGGCAGTCACCGGCGGCCTCGATCAGCGTGCGGGCACGGGACAGACAGCCGTTGAAGGCGGCGCCGTTGCCGTACACCACCGCGTACAGATATCCGATAACGCGGGCACTGACCGCCGCGGCGACGTCGTCTCCGGCGTCCCGGAACCGCGCGAACGCCTGCTCGCGCCGCTCGATCGCCCCGGCGTAGTCGCCCTCGCAGAACAGGACCTGCGCCAGCCCGTCGAGCCCCTCAGCGGTCTCCTCAAGGCGGAGCGCCTCCTCGAAGCAGTGCCGGGCGGTAGCCCAGTCGCCCCCGTCCAGAGCGCCCTGGCCGTTGGTCAGGAGCCGGGCCAGCGCAACGTCCACGCCATCATCATGCATCGCTGGTAACCCGTGCCGGAATGGGTGATCTCACCCATGCTCGCGACCCCACCGCCGCCGCACGATGGATGTGAAACCGACTAGGGGGTTGTGATGCAGACCAGAAGCGTCAACGTACAAGCCGATGACCGCCGGGCGCACCTGCACGGCATGTGGGCCTCAGTGGCCGGGTCGTGGGGCGAGCACGCGGACTACATCGACGCACGTGCCGCGGAGCTCACAGCCAGGATGTTCGATCTCGCGAAGCCCCGACCGGGGGATCGTGTGCTGGAACTGGCCTGCGGGGCAGGTGGCCTGGGTCTGGCCGCGGCCCAGCGGGTTGCGCCGTCGGGCGGGGCCGTGTTGTCCGACGTGGCCCCCGAGATGACCGCGATCGCGTCCTCGCGCGCCCATGCCCTGGGCCTGACCAACGTCAGCACGTGCGAGTTGGACCTTGAGCACATCGAGCAGCCGGACGGCTCGTTCAGTGCCGTGCTCTGCCGCGATGGTCTCCAGTTCGCCCTCGATCCGGGCCGCGCCGCCCGCGAGATTCGGCGCGTGCTGCGACCTGGTGGACGGGCCGCGCTCGCGGTGTGGGGGCCACGCGAGCGCAATCCGTGGCTCGGCGTCATTCTCGACGCGGCCAGCGCGCAACTCGGCAGGCCGGTGCCACCACCCGGCATGCCCGGCCCGTTCTCGCTGGCGGATCCCGACGAGCTGGCCCAGCTGCTCCGGGCCGCGGACCTCTCCGATGTGGTCATCACCGAACTTTCCGTGCCCCTGCGGACGGCGTCCTTCGAGGAATGGTGGACCAGGACGACCGCCCTCGCCGGCCCGCTCGCCACAATCCTCGCGGGGTTACCACACGAGGCTGCGCAAGCGCTTCGGGCCCGCGCGCAGAAAGCGATCGCGCCCTACGCAACACCGACCGGACTGGAGTTCCCCGGTATCGCCCTACTCGCCGCAGCACGCCGCGCCTAGCGCTGCACCGGCCGGACACGCCCGTGAACTCGACGCCACCGACGCAGCCGGGGGTGCACGTGCGGCTGCGCCGCTCGTAAGCTGGGCCGCCGTGAGCGACCCGCAGATCAGCCTGACCGCCAGGCTCACCACCTCGGCTCTGGACGCGCGGCGTGGCGTGGTGCGGCTGCACCCCGAGGTTCTGGACGCCCTGGGCCTGCGGCAGTGGGATGCCGTGCGGCTCACCGGGGCCCGGGTGAGTGCCGCGCTGGCCGCAGCCGGGCAGATCGGCCCCGGGACCGCGCTGGTGGACGACCTCACGCTGTCCAACCTGGGGCTAACCGAGGGTTCGGAGGTGGTGATCACGCCAGTGCAGGTACCCCCCGCCCGCTCCATCACCGTCGCCGGTTCCGCGCTAGCCAGCCATTCGGTGAGCCCCGAGACACTGCGGCTGGCGCTGGCCGGCAAGGTGCTCACCGCCGGGGATGCGGTGTCCCTGCTCCCGCAGGACGTGGCGCCCGGGTCGGATGCCGCGGCGGTACGGAGCAGGCTGGCGGCGGCGATCGGGATGACCTGGACCAACGAGCTGCTCACAGTGACCGCCACTGAACCCGCCGGACCAGTGGCCCCGCACCCGTCCACTGTGGTCAACTGGCGGGACGGCGTGCGCACTGCAGACCACCTCGCGCCGGAGCAGGCCCCAGCCACCCCGATCGTGCCTGCGGTGGCCGAGCTGGTGGGTGCCCAGGACACCGCCCGCCGGCTGTCCGAATGGTTCGAGCTCACCTTTCACCGACCCGAGCTGCTGCGCAGGCTCGGCGCGAGCACCCGCCTGGGGGTGGCGGTGCACGGCCCCGAGGGGGTCGGAAAGGCGACGATGGTGCGCGCGGTGGCGCGGGATACCGAGGCTCGCGTCGTCGAACTGGCCGGGCCGAGTGTCGCCGCACTGGAGGCAGCGACGGCCGCCCGGCGGGTGCGCGACACGATCGCGGCCGCCCGCACACAGCAGCCCTGCGTACTCCTGATCACCGACGTCGAGGCGCTGCTCCCCGCGACTAATCCACCGCCGCTGGCCACCGTGGTACTGGACGATCTCACGTCGGCGCTGGAACGCGTCGCACTCGTGGTGACCACCGCCCACCCCGAGTCGGTGGATCCGCGGCTACGCGCCCCGGACCTGGTCGATCGTGAGCTGTCGCTCTCGCTGCCCGATGCCAGGTCCCGCACCGACCTGCTCCGGGTGCTGCTTGCCACGGTGCCGCTGGCCGCTGACGTCGATCTCGCGGCGGTGGGTGAGCGCACTCCCGGGTTCGTCGCCGCCGATCTCGTCGCATTACGCCGCGAGGCCGCGGTGCGGGCAGCGCTTCGGCACTCCTGCGACGAGCAGCCCGAGCTGGTGATCACCCAGCAGGACCTGATCGGCGCGCTGGAGACCGTCCGCCCGATCTCGATGTCCACCTCGGACACCATCGCCACTGGTGGGGTGACGCTGGACGAGGTCGGCGACATGACCGAGACCAAGCAGGCGCTCACCGAGGCCGTGCTGTGGCCACTGCGCTATCCCGACTCGTTCACCCGGCTCGGCGTCGAGCCACCCCGGGGCGTGCTGCTCTACGGCCCGCCGGGCTGCGGCAAGACCTTTCTGGTGCGGGCGCTGGCCGGGTCGGGGGCGCTCAACGTGTTCTCCGTGAAGGGCGCGGAGCTGCTGGACAAGTGGGTCGGCGAGTCGGAACGGGCGGTGCGCGAGCTGTTCCGCCGAGCTTCGGATGCCGCGCCCGCGCTGGTGTTCCTCGACGAGGTCGACGCGCTGGCCCCCCGGCGCGGCGGATCCGCCGACACGGGTGTCGCCGACCGGGTAGTGGCAGCGCTGCTTACCGAACTGGACGGGGTGGAGGCACTACGGGACGTGGTCGTGGTCGCCGCCACCAACCGCCCCGAGCTCATCGACCCGGCGCTGCTGCGGCCTGGCCGGCTGGAGCGGCTGGTCTATGTTCCGCCGCCGGATGCGCCCGCCCGCGCAGCCATCCTGCGGTCCGCGGCACGCAACACCCCGCTCGCGGCCGACGTGGACCTCGACGCGCTCGCCGGTGAGCTGGCGGGGTACTCCGCAGCGGACTGCGCGGCGCTGATCCGCGAGGCCGCGCTGACCGCGATGCGCGAATCGCTGGAGGCCACCGAGGTGACCGCAGGGCACCTGGCCGCTGCGCTCAATGCCGTCCGCCCCTCACTGGAACCGGCGCAACTCGCCACGCTCGCCAACTACGCCGCTGGCCGCGGCTGACCCGCGGTCACCCGCTGCGGACGATGCGCCGGAGCCCCGTACGGCCCAAGGTTGGGCTTCCACGCCCGGTTGCCCGCGGCCGAGTCGACCCCGGTCGAGGAGGAACAGCCCGGATGGCCAAGCGGCAGTACGAGGACCTGAGCCAAACTGCACGTCACAAGTTGGTGGCGTTGTCGCTGCTGCGCTCGGCAGGGGCGGTGACCGTGCTGGTCACCCTCTACTACCTGGCCCCGCTGGACCGGCCACTCGACGCCGCGAGCGGGATCCGGTTCGTCGTCGGGCTGCTGGCGCTGGCCGGTATCTTCGTGTGGCAGCTACGAGCCATCGTCGAATCGGAGATTCCCCGGCTGCGGGCGATCGAGCTCCTAGCGGTCGGACTCCCGCTCCTGCTGCTGCTCTACGCCTCGGCATACGTCGTGATCTCCAAAGACCAGGCCGGGAGCTTCTCCGAGAACCTCGGCCAGACCAACGCGCTCTACTTCACCCTCACCGTCTTCACGACGGTGGGCTTCGGTGACATCGTGCCGGTGAGCGAGCTCGCACGCATCGTCACGATGACGCAGATGCTCGCGGGTCTGGTGGCGGTCGGCCTGGTGGCGAAGATCGTGCTCGGCGCAGTGCAGATAGCTGTGCAGCGGCGGCCCGGCGGGCAGGGCGATCCGCCAGCCCCGGGGCGGTGGCCCCGCAACCGTGACGGTCACGCCGCCTGGAGCCTGCGCCGGCGTCCGTAGACGCCACCGCCCGCGTAGCTGGAGAAGTCGGCCAGCAACGCCAGGGCAAGCCACAAGTAGTCGGTGCTGACGAGACCGCCCGGTGCCACGAGCACGTACATCAGCGTGGTCCACGGCAGGAACAGGAAACCCAGGAACGGCAACAGGAACGAATGGAAGATCGCGCTCCAGCGCAGTGGTTGGACCAACCACCAGATGACGATGACGGTCCGCGGCCCGAACAGGAGCAGGATGAGGAACAGGCACATGGCGCGGCTCAGCTCTGCGACGCCGCTTGGGAGCGCGGGTCATCGGTGAAGTACATGGGATCCATCCCTTCGTCACTGACTCAGCGCCTGCGGACGCGGCGACGTCACGCGAACTACAGCAGGGGTTGGCGCCGCGGACATCACCCACGTCAGGTGACGGGGACGACCTGTGTGGAATCCGCGGGGTCCGAACAGGACAATTGCCCCCGATTCTGCCCTATACGTGAGCTCACAGACTGTAACCTGGTCATGTCCGATCGGAAAGTGGTGGCGCTAGCGGCGCCCCCGGCTAACCAGGGGCATCATGTCGAAGGGTTTGTTGGGACCTGCCGCAGCGGCCGGACTATTGGTCGCACTGGCCGTCGTGGGATGCCGCGATGCCACCGCGGGCAGTGCCGGTGACGTGGGGCGGGGACCAGCGGGTGAAAGTACCGCCGCGCAAAATCGGCTTCCCACGACGGGCAGCGCTGGTGACGTGGAGCGGGGACCAGCGGGTCAAGGTACCGCTGCGCAGAACCCTGATGTGCACGAAACTGGTGTGCATAACCCTGGAGCTCAAGGCGTAGCGCCGGACCCCGACTCGCTGGAGGTCGCTTGGGTGCCACCTGGTCCTGGCATCGGACAACCTGCTGCCTACGGCAAAGATGATGCATGGCACGAGGCGTTCGACACCCACAGCTGCAGCGGCATCGCGGCGCTTGGGCCCGGCCGGGAGCAGCCGCAGCTCTACGCTGGGCTCGGTGCCGCATGCCAGGCCGCCTCGAGCAGCAACGATCAGTCGTGGGCCGCGGCCGAGGCGGCGTTGCAGCGCGTGGCCGACCCGACAGATCTTCTCGACCGCTCGGCGTTTCGCTTGCTCAACGATCTGGTCATGGCCCACCATCGTGCCCCGCATGCCGCGATACGAATAGTCGATTCTGGGTCCGGAAAAAAAGGCGGCTCTGGTGGCTCCTCGACGCCCCTAACATCAGTTTCCCCGAGTGGAGAGCCCCAAACCTCCGGCGACCCGACGTATCCGGTGGGACCGACCTCGCCGACAAGCTGACACCACCGTGATGAACAAGTGACTGACACGCGAGGGGATGAGCGACCCCAGTGGTTAGACGTGGCGGTGACCGTCCTGCCGCCGGTGAGCCTGATCACGGCGCTGCTCGTGTATTTCGCGTGGGTTCGGCGAGCCGAGTACGCGAGGGCGCTCAGATTCGACGTTGGCCTGATGGAGGGCTCGATACTCGATTATTTGCTGCGCAGTGTAGACGCGGTGTTCCTCCCCTTGCTGATTGCCCTCGTCGGATTTCTGCTGTGGCTCGGGGTGGACGGAACAGTGCGCAGGTGGGCGCGTAACGGTACCCACCAGCGAGCTGTATCCCGCGTGTCCTGGGCGCTGCCAGTGGGCGGAGCCGCACTAATCGGGGGCACCGTGCTCGTGGGAATGGTCTCCTCGGTCGCGCACCCCTACGTGTCTGTCGCCTGGCCGTTCCTGGCGGCACTGGCGGTGCTCGCTGCGGCCTACGGAGCTTCACTGCGCCGCTTGTCCGACCGGAAGGCTGGGGGCGAAGACAGTATCGGCCACCGGTGGGCCATCAATGCCGTAGTCGGGCTCTTGGTAGCGATGCTGCTGTTCGAAGGGATGGACGGTTTTGCCAAAGTCGTGGGCCGTGGCCTGGCTAAACGCATCATCGAGCAACCGAATCAGTACACCCAATCGGTACTGCTCTACAGCGCGCAGGACTTACAACTCGACTCAGCCACCGCGACCAAGCAAGAACTGCCCGCTGGGGAACACACCGCATACCACTACCGGTACGAGGGTTTACGGCTGATCTTCGTCGACGGCGGTTACTTCTTCCTCATCGGCCGGACCTGGCGCTCGCGGGGCGGCACTTTGATAGTCCTGCCCCGCGATGGGCTCAGGATCGAATTTCCGCGCGGCGCTACACAGTAGAAACCCCTGACATCGTGCGGCCAAGACTCGGTTCAGCCACCCTGGCCTCCGTCATTGCTGCCGCGCCCGGCCCGGCCCGGACCACCCCCAGGACCACCAAAACCGTTTTGGCAGCCGTTGGGACCCGGCTGCCGGATGCTGATCGACGAGGCGGTCACCGCTCCGGTGTCATCGGAGGGGCCGAGGGCGGTCACGCACTGCCCGACGGCCAAAGCAGATTTATCGGCCGCGACGGTCTTGCTGAACGTTGTGGTCGCCGTGGTGGTGACGGAGCGGGTGGCGTTCGAGGTGCCAACCTGGATGACGAAGCTGCTCCCGCTGACGGAGGTGATCTTGCCGAAGGCGCCCGCACCGCGGCCTCGACCCGCGCCGGGCGGCTGGTTCGGATTCCTGGACGGTGCCGCGCCACCACCGTCTGGGCTACCACCGGCGCGGGCACCACGGCCCGGGCCGCTGAACCCGCCCTGGCATGCACCGTCGGCGGTCGCCGGGCTGATCAGCACTGACATGGCGGTGACCGGGCCGGCCGGGTCACCGGCGGCCGATGGACCGCCGGCCGCGAGCGCGCAGGCCCCGACTACGACGTCCGCAGCAGTCGCCGGCACCGTCTTGGTGAAGCTGGTCGATGGGGTGAAGGTCACGCTCACCTGCCCGGACCTGGGGCTCTGCACCTGGAGGCCGGAGGCGGTGACCGCGGCGACGGTGCCCGAGGCGCCGGGCCCGGCGGGCGCCGCGGGCGAGGAACTGGACTCGGCTGCCTGCCCGGCCGTCGAGGTGCTCGCAGTCCCGCAGGCACTGACCGTGACGGCGACCGCCGCGACGAGCCCGAACGTCGGGCCGAACAACCACCGGTTCATGGAACTCCTCACTCGCTTTGCAATGCTTCGATAGGCGAGCCGAGCGGCCCGGGGACCGCTGGCGGCACCTTTCTGCGGACTTCGCCGGGCAATGGTGGCTCCGGCATCGACAACAGCGAGTTAGCCAGGCGAAGCTGGAGGTGCGCTGAGGGCAACCTGGAAGTTGAATGAGAGCGACTGGCCACGACGAGCACGGGGGTCCCAGGGCTATGGGTGGTGGGCCGGGTCTGAGGCGCTTACTGGCAGCGGTGCTGGTTTTCACTGCCGGCATTGGTCTCACGTGGACGGTGGTGACGATCGCCCCGGCCATGCCCCAGCCGGCTGCGGTCCAGCCGGTCACGCCGACGACGCCCACCGCCACCACACCCGCTGGCCCCAGCGCAGCCTCGCCCAGCCCGCCGATCACGACCGCGCCGGCACCGACCACCGCGATCATCTCGGCACAGGCGCCCGAGAAAGCCGCCGCCGTGGCCGCGACAGTTCAACAGGCCATGCACGCGGCCCTGCCCAGCGCCCGGGTGAGCTTCGAGGTCTACGACCGGCAGACCGCCACAGTGCTGACCAGCCAGAATCAGGACCAGCAGTTCGCTGCCATGTCCGTGGTGAAGCTGCTGATCGCGCTGGACAGCCTGGCCAGGAACGACTGGGCGGTGCCGGGCGGCGCGGCGCAACAGCAGCTGCACCAGATACTGGCGGACAGCGATGACGATATCGCCGACGATATGTGGAACGCTGCTGGCGGCCCCGCGCTGGTGACCAGAATGGTCAAGCTCCTTGGGCTCACCGGAACCGAGCCGCCCGTGGACCCCACCGAGTGGGGCGACACGCTGATCACCGCGCAGGACATGGTAACCATCTACCGCTACATCACCGACCAACTGCCCACCGCCGATCGGGTCCTGCTGATCACCGCACTGTCCGACACCCCGCGCTATGCCGCCGACGGCTTCGACCAATACTTCGGCATTCCGAACGGTCTACCGCAACCCACATGCGCGACCAAGCAAGGCTGGGGAACCAGCGGCTCGGACGCAGTCATGAACAGCACCGGGCTGGTCGGGAAAGATTCGCGCTACGTTGTCGTCGTACTGGCATCCGCGTCGGAGAACTCCTACTCCAAGGTGCCCTCCACGGTCACCGCCGGAGCCAGCGCACTTCAAGACCTCATTCGCGGCTCCTCGTAGCGGGGGAGTTCGGCGAGCGCCCCCGCTCGCCAGCTGCGCCCCGCTCGCCCACTGCGAGCCGGTGGAAGGTCACCCAACCCGTGCCCCGGTCCACGAACAGCCAACTCACCTGAACCGACCACCAGATTCCCGCCGTCCCTGTTCTCGCCGCGAGCGCGCTGATGCGGGCAGAGCGGAAATGATCATAGCTGGTGATGACAACGGTTCTCCCGACCGTTCCGACGAGCACGATCTTGCCTGCCGCCAGGCAGTACGGCCTCGACGCTGGATCCGGCGCCTAGCGCAGACATCATCGCAGCGCTGGGCACGCTCAAGGCGGCAGATACCGGTCCACGCCGGTCATGGCGGCGGCTGAGCACCCTGCTGATCATCATTGGTCCGGGTCTGATCGTGATGGGTGGGGGCAACGACGCGGGTGGAGTTGTCCTGTATGCCCAGGCTGGGCAGGACTACGGCACCAAGCTGGTGTGGGCGCTGGTGATCCTCACCCCGGTGCTGTACCTAAACCACGTCAAGCCTTGCTCATACGGCACGTGCTGACCTGCGAAGATCGCCAGTCCTGATGGGTGGCCCGGTCAGTGGTCGTTCGTTTGATGCGGGCAGTTTCGTGACCGAGTGTGATCGCGGTTGTCTCATCGTTTGTCTCGCGCCTCGCGCACGCCTACGCGCGTAGGGCCGCGCCCGCACCGTGAGGAAAGGGGGTGAGACAAGCACACACCGTTACCGCATTGGTCATCCCTGGGGGATGGGCCGTGCGGTAGATTCGGATCAGGAGTCAGTGGACGCCTCCACCTATTGAGGGAGTGTGCGTTAGCCGATGCCGATGGCGAGGTCCACGGGCCTCGTGACTTTTTAACGGCTCGGCGAGAAGTAGTTTTTTAGCATAATTGTTGACCATTTTGCCTGTCGAACTTTTCCGCGGGGGCCAAACTCGCTGAACCAAGGTTTGATATCGAGAATAGGTGTTCCATTGACGGCATCGAGGTCTTCAACTAGCAGATCGAGTCCGTCCACTTCAATCAATTTGCATCGGGAAACTCCAAGCCAGTTGATTCGACGCATGTTCCGATGGCCAAAGATTCCAACCTCTGGCCAATCTGGGTTATCGCGGGGACGTCTTGCCCCGAGGTTGAGGTCGTTTGGATCCGTGAGATGGAATCGAAAGACAACCTCCAGGTGAGAGAATTCCTCTAACCCGGCAGTGGAATCGACGTTGAAGCGGTCGCTGTCTATGCGGATTATTGAACGCATACCACCCCAGAAGTCGTCCGTGGGATCCACTCGACCCCCAACCACGTAAGCCACCGCTTCAACTCCGAATGATTCGGCCATGTGAGCGTTGCTCCCTAAAATGAGTTTACGGTACTCAGGAAGGTGATGTGTCCGCGAGATATGTTACCGCCATATACTCTAATTCGCGCGCTACTGCGTCTTCCTTGCTGAGAGGTAGTAGCGTCGCCCGCATTTCCGCGACCACTCGTCGGGTCCGCCCGGATCGGACACCCTGCATTGCATTGAGCGCCTTCGACCATGCGGCGCATGCTTCGCCTATCTCGCCCTGGCGAGCCTTTATGTCACCAAGGTATCCCAGCGTGACCGCGTGGGTTCGGGTGAACCTGGACGCATCCCGAAGTTTTATGCTTCTCTGGAACATCTCATCCGCCCCGGATAAATCCCCAAGGTCTCGCAATGCGCAAGCAGTTTCATGTGCGAGACTTGCTTCAGAGAAGAAGAAAACCCGGCTGGGTTCGGGGAATTGAGACCCCGCCTTCGACAGGTCGTCTTCCGCTTGGAGCAAGACCGATGATGCCCTGCCAGCTTCACCCCTTGCGGCCAATGATCGAGCATGGATGACTCCCAGCAGCGAGCGTTCACGAGGACTCGCCCTCCCGTATCGGTCGCCCTCAACTGATGCGGTAGCCAGATCGTGAGCCTCAGCCAAAATGCCCAAATCCAGAGCTTGATGTGCCATCGCGCGGAGTACATGACCAACCAAAGGTGAATCGTTTGCTTTATTTGCTAATTCAATTGCAGAAGTAAAATAATGTTTCGCCAATAAATGTTCAGAGTCGTCAAATGTCATCCATCCGACCAGGTAGGCGAGTTCTCCGCGGCAGATAACATGTCGCATCGGGTCGACTCGTCCGCGTACACACCGTTCAGTTGGGCAATGACGTCAGATTTCAGATATGCCATGACGGCGCTGAGGCCATGCCCCCCTCCCCGCCGTTGATCGGCGCGAGAAAAGAGCGAAGTCATCTCGCGGACAGCTTCAACATCACTCGAACCAATCCGCCGACTCAATGGCCGACTGCTGATCCCTAGCGAGTCTTCCGGTAGTACAAACTCATCTGCCGATCCGATCTTGCCGTCAGCCTGGTTCACGCCTAGTGCGCCGAGGGTTGTGGCAGTGACGCCCCATTG
>DATDHI010000208.1:0-2308 GCA_036521655.1 Pseudonocardiaceae bacterium
CGATGGGACAGGACATCCAGGACGAAGCCGCCGAGGGTCAATACTCACGAGGCTCGGCGGGCCGCCGTCCCGAAGGGCCCGGCTACGGCCGATGCGCGGTCTGAAACGACTCCGCTCAACACGGGTGATCCGTTCGTGCAGAACCTTCGTTGCGGCCACTACGAACTCGGCGGGGAGTCTGATCGACGGCATCGGCTCGCAGCGATCTTCACCGAACTCGCCCAAGCCCTCTGATCGGGGCAGCGCAGCGGAACACACCGTCTGCTTCCCGCCTACGCAACAGACCCCTACGAACTCGGCGTCGATAGCGACCCGAAGCGACCGCTCCCAGCGGCCTTCACTGAACTCGCCGTCGCCATCTGATCACCGCCCCACGCAGGCTTGGCACACCCGCATTCCGTCAACGCAAACTGTGAGGATCGGCGTGTGCCGCCCCAGGGCCTGATCTGAATGTGAGGATCGCCGGCGTGCCGTCCCAGGTCGTGGTCTGACCCGCAACGCAACTGGCTGCAGTGCCTTGGCTCTGATCTGTCGGCCGTGGCTTAGGGTGGTGCTTGCTGCCGCCGGACCGGGGGGGTCAAGTCCTGAGCGTCCTGTAAATGGGTGGCCTGCTGGTCACGCGGCGGCGCTGTTGCGCCGGTTGGTTTTGTGGTCATTGGTGTTGGCTGGGGGTGGGTCGAGTCTTAGCTCGGCGCGTAGCAGTGTGAGTTGGTGACGTTCCAGTGCGCTGATCGATACGCGGCACCAGCGGTCGGCGGCGCGGATCAGGGTGGCGAACACGAGCTTCATGGCGGCTTTTTCGTTGGGGAACCGGGGGATCACTTTGGTGCGCCGGCGTTCTTCGACGAAGCTGCGCTCGGCGAGGTTGGTGGTGCGCACTCGGATGCGGTGGCGCACCGGTACCCGATGGATGGCCAGCAGCGCGTCGAGGTCGTCGGTGAAGCAGGCGATGGCCGCCGGGTACTCCCGACCGTAGGTGTTGATAAATCGGTCCGCGGCCGCCCGAGCCGCGTCCAGCGTGGGCGCGTCGCGCACCGCGTAGAGGTGCGCCAGGACCTCACCGGCGGTTTCCTCGGGCAGCTTGGCGCGGATGTTGCCCAGCCGGTGAAACCAGCACCGGATGCGAATGCTCGCCGGGAAACACGTCGTGATGGCGTTGATCAGCCCGGGTGCACCGTCGGAGGTGATGGTGGTGGGTGCTCGCAGGCCCCGGTGCAGCATGCTGGGAGAAGAACTCCGTCCAGCAGGTCTGGGGGACTGGAGGTGTCAGATCGTCTGTGTACAAGATCAGTGATCACTGATAGGAGTACGCAGCGTGACTATGACTGAAGATCAGCAGTGGGGGCCCGCACCGGGTGTGCCGACTGGGCAGGCGCCACCGTCGGCCCGTCAGGCGATCAATGAGATGCTCGATGCTGGCCTGCTTGATCCGGTGATGGAGCAGGTCGACCGGGAGGGGTTGCGACTGACCGGGTCCGGTGGGTTTTTGCCTGAGCTGGTCAAGGCGGTGCTCGAACGGGGCCTGGCCACCGAGTTGACCGAGCATCTGGGGTATGAGAAGGGTGATCCGGCCGGGCGCGGCTCGCCGAACTCGCGCAACGGCACCACGCCCAAGACGGTGGCCAGCGAGGTCGGCGAGCTTCGGTTGGACGTGCCGCGGGATCGGGTGGGCAGCTTCGAGCCCCGGCTGGTGCCCAAGGGATCGCGGCGCGCCGGCGGTCTCGACGAGATGATCATCTCACTGTATGCGGGTGGCATGACGGTGCGCGATATCCAGCACCATCTGGCCCGCACGATCGGCACCGAGCTGTCCCACGAGACCATCTCCAAGATCACCGACTCGGTGCTCGAAGAGGTCAAGGCCTGGCAGTCTCGCCCGCTAGAAGAGATCTACCCGATCATCTACCTGAATGCCCTCGTGGTGAAGGTCCGCGATGGCCACCAGGTCCGCAACCGCTCGGCGCACAGTGCCGTGGGCGTGGATCTCGATGGGACGAAACATGTACTGGGGATCTGGGTGCAGGCATCCGAGGGCGCGAAGTTCTGGGCCGGAGTATGCGCCGAGCTGCGCAACCGCGGGGTGCGTGACGTACTCATCGTCTGCTGCGACGGGCTGACCGGGTTTCCCGAGGCCATCGAGGCCACCTGGCCCCAGACCACGGTGCAGACCTGCACCGTGCACCTGATTCGGGCCGCGATGCGGTTTGTGGCCTATCAAGACCGCAAGCGCGTCGCCGCGGCGTTGCGCCCGATCTACACTGCGCCCACCGTCGAGGCCGCCGAGTGCGAGCTGTTGGCCTTCGCCGAG
>DATDHI010000209.1:0-61475 GCA_036521655.1 Pseudonocardiaceae bacterium
CGCAGCGAACCGGATCGCAGTGTCCACGTCGATCCGGGCACCGCGTAGCTTCGCCTGCACCAGGGCGTCAGCATCCAGCCGGGCGCCGCGCAGGTCGGCGCCCTCCAGCCGGGTCCCGAGCAGGCGGGCTCCGGTCAGGTCGGCGCCCGAGAGGTCGGCGCCGCGCAGGTCGGCCTGCACCAGGTTGGCCTCGGCGAGCCGCAACCCGGTGAGCACCACCTCCCGCAGGTCGGCGTGGCCCAGGGCGGTGAGGCTCAGATCGACCTCGCGCAGCCTCCACGGGCGCAGCCGGCAGTCGCTGATCGTGCTGCCCAGCAGGGAGCACCCTTGCAGGGCGGAGTCGGCCAGCGTGGTGCGCTGGAAGGTGCAGTTGTGGAAGGCTGTCGCGCGGTGCTCGGAGGCGCCCAGATCGGCGCAGCTGAAATCGCAGCCGGTGAACCGGCAGCTACGGGTGCGCAGCCCCCGCAGGTCGGCGTCGGTGAACCGGCAGTTGACGAAGCTGCGACCCTCCCACTCCTGGTCGACGAAGACTGCGTCGGTGAAGTCCGCACCGGTGAAGACAGCGTCGGCTGGCTCATCAACCGTGTCGGGCACACACCCACCTTCTCAGCCCGCCTCGACGGCCGCCGGTCGAGGCGGGCCGGGTCCCGCCGCCCAGACCGTCACCAGGCCAGACCGTCACGCGGCGCAGTCCCGGCAGACCGGCCGCCCGTTGCGCTGATTGGCCAGCCTGCTGCGGTGATGCACCAAGAAGCAGCTCGAGCAGGTGAACTCATCGGCCTGCTTTGGCAGCACGCGGACGGTCAGCTCCTCCCCGGACAGGTCAGCCCCCGGCAACTCGAAGTTCTCCGCGGAGTCCGACTCGTCGACGTCGACTGCCCCGGATTGCGCCTCGTTGCGTCGCGCTTTCAGCTCCTCCAACGAATCCTCGGCAAGCTCATCGGTCTCGCTCCGCCGGGGAGCGTCGTAGTCGGTCGCCATGATCTTTTCCCACCCCTGAGTCGTACGAGTCGTGCCGGAACACAACGCATAGCCACCGTGTTTTGTGCCCGTGACGTCTGTCACAATTCCAACGCTGCCGGTACGTTCAAGGCGCACCCTGCCTGTGTCTGGGCAGCGCCGAGGGGCGAGAGAGTAGCTCACCGAACCGGACAGTGCGCGGCAAATCCCACGGCGTGTCCCGCCACTAACGTTCATCGCCATGACCGTCGATCCCGCGTCCACCGAGCACCGCGCCACCAGCCCCGATCGCGGCCCCGGCGACACTGTGCGCGCGGCAGCCAATCCGGCTGTCGTCGGGCCGTGGCTGGCCACGGTGCTGGCCGAGCCCTGCTGGTCGGACTGCCGGATCAGGGGAATCGGGGCCGGCCGGTCCAACCTGACCTTCCGGGTGGACAGCGCGGCCGGATCCGTCGTCCTGCGCCGGCCGCCGCTGGGCGCCATCGCCGCCACCGCGCACGACATGGGGCGCGAGCAACGAGTGCTGCGCGCGCTGGCAGGCACCACGGTGCCGGTTCCCGCGGTGTTGGCCGCGGCCACCGGGTCCGGGCCGCTGGGGGCGCCATGCTACGTGATGGAGTTCGTCGACGGTGTGGTCGCGGTCCACGACTTGCCCGCCGGCTTCGCCGACCGTCCCGAACAACGCCGCGACCTCGCGCACGGGCTGCTGGACGTGCTCGCCGCGTTGCACGCGGTGGATCCCGCGGCGGTGGGCCTGGCCGACTTCGGCCGCCCCGAGGGCTTCCTTGAGCGGCAACTGCGCACCTGGGGACGCCAGCTGGAGACCTGGGGGGACGGTCAGGACTGGCCGGCGCTCACCGCGTTGGCCGGACAGTTGCGCGCGCAGCTGCCCCATTCGGGACCGGCCGCGATCGTGCACGGTGACTACCGGATCGACAACGTGGTGCTCGAGCCCGCCGACCCAGGCCGGGTGCGCGCCGTGCTCGACTGGGAGATGGCTACGCTGGGCGACCCGCTGGCCGACCTCGGCCTGATGATGGTCACCTGGCAGCAGGCCAACGAGGGCACGGAGATCTGGACCGCCGCCCGGGTGCTGCCGACTCCGACCGAAGTCCCGGGCTTCCCCAGCCGCGCCGAGATCGCCGCCCACTACGCGCAGCGGTCCGGGCGCTCGATCCACGAACTCCCGTGGTACATCGCTCTGGGCTGCTTCAAGTTGGCAGTAGTTCTGGCGGGCATCCTGTCGCGAGCGCGGGCAGGTGCGCTGCCCTCCCATACGGCCACTGGAATGGAGCGGGGGATCGACCCGCTGGCGTTACTCGGTCACCACGTGTTGCAAACAGGGCAGTACTGAGCGCGCGTTACGTCAAGTGGGGGAACCCCACATCGGCCACGCTTTCGCTGGCTGCGCCGAACCCGCCCCGCCCCTAGTCTCATCGGGGTGGGCACCGTGCGGCGGGGTGTCCCGGCCAGGGAGGACGGGGGCCGTGGCTGCGGTTGACTTGTTCCCAGGTCGTCGGTCGAGGGGGTTTCGGGCCCGCAGGCCGGTGCGCGCGGTGCTGTTCATCCTGGTTCTCGGCCTGGTCGCCGGGCTGGTGTGGGCCAGCGTATTGCACACGCCGGGCTCCTTCGCCGACCGCTGCCAGCCGGCCGCGGAGGCCGCTGGTACTGAGGTCACCCCCGGCCACCGACTCCGCGCCGAGGACCTGGACGGCGTACCGCCAGCACCGCCCCGCCAGGTGCGGGTGCAGGTCCTCAATGCCAACGGCAAGCGCGGCGAGGCAGCGATCGTCGGTGGCAAGCTGTCCGAACTGGGGTTTGCGCCCAACGACAGACCGGCGAATGATCCCCTGCACCCTTCCTTCGACCTGCCCTGCCAGGGGGAGATCCGGTTCGGGGCCGCCGGGCAGGCCGCCGCACGGACACTGAGCTTGGTGCTGCCGTGCGCCGAACTCGTCCGCGACGTCCGGCCAGACGGCATGGTCGACCTGGCCCTGGGCACGAAGTTCACCGCGGTGCGGCCCAACAATGCGGCCAATGCGGCGCTGCAGGGCTTGGCCCGGATCGGGCAGCCGACGCCGAGCGAGTCTTCGGTCGGCGGCCTAGCCGCCCAGCCAGCGCCTCAGTCGATAACGCAGCCGGTGGCACCTGTCGTGGACCCGGACCTGTTCCGTCAGGCCCACCAGGTCCCGTGCTGACGGCGAGATGCTGGGGGGCGAGTCATACCGAGGCGGCGCCGCAGGTGACCACCAGCTCCGTCAGGGCGTCGGCGATCCCCGGTGTCGCTGCCAGCACCAGGTCTGATCCGGGCGTGGGTAGCCGGACCACGGCGCCGGCCTCCGCCGCGATGAGCGCACCCGCTGCCCAGTCCCACCGGTGCAGCCCGTGCTCAGCGAAACCGTCCAGCCAACCCGAGGCCACCGAGCACAGGTCCAGCGCCGCCGACCCCGCGCGGCGAACGTCACGAATCCTCGGCAGCATGCCAGCCACCATGGCCGCCTGCCGAGCTCGGCGCTCCGCCCGGTAGGAGAAGCCGGTACCAATCAGCGACAGCTCCAGCTGGGTGGCCCCGCTGACCTGCAACGCAACCCCGTCGCACTCCGCTCCCCGGCCTCGGGCGGCGCTCCATAGCCGGCCGCCGGCGGGTTGCCCAACCGCGGCGGCCAGAGACTGCCCGTCCCGCTGCACCGCCACCGACACGGCGTACCAGGGCAGTCCGTAGAGGTAGTTCACCGTGCCGTCGATGGGATCGACCACCCAGCACAGGTCCCCAGCCGGCGCAGCGGTGCCCCCTTCCTCCTCACCCAGCACGGGCTCACCTGGCCGCCATTGCGCAAGCAGGCGCCGGGCCAGCCGTTCCGCCTCGGTATCCGCGGCGGTGACCACGTCGGTGGCGCTGGTCTTGGTCTGCACCTGGCCGGGCCCGGCGACCCGCATCGTGGCCCGCATCTGGGCGACGAGCTCGCCGACCTGCCGGACCACCCCCACCGCGGTGGCCCGCAGCTGATCTACGTCGTCCCCGCGCTCGCTGCCCACGCCAGCCATCCGACCACACCCCGGCGGTGGGATCGGGGCTAGGGTCGAATTGCTCGCCGTCCCAGTGCGAAGCGCGGGGGGATCGAGAAAGGATACGGATGGCCAGGACTCCCGGGTTCGGGGTGGACATCGGCGGATCCGGCATCAAGGGCTGCACCGTGGACCTGCGCGGCGGGTCACTGGATGACCAGCGCGTGCGCATCGCCACCCCGGAGCCCGCCACGCCTGAAGCGGTGGCCGAGGTGGTCGCGACCATCACCGGGGAGTTCGGCTGGCACGGCCCGATGGGCGTCACCTTGCCTTGCGTCGTCAAAGACGGCATTGCGCTCACCGCGGCGAATGTGGACCAGGCCTGGAAGGGCACCGACGCAGCCACGTTGTTCTCCGAGTACTGCCGGGTGCCGGTGGTCGTGCTCAATGACGCCGACGCCGCGGGGCTGGCCGAGATGCGGTTCGGGGCCGGCCGTGACTCCGACGGCCTCGTCGTACTGCTCACGTTCGGCACCGGCATCGGAAGCGCCCTGTTCCTTGACGGGGAACTGGTGCCCAACACCGAGCTGGGCCACCTTGAGGTGGACGGAGCCGACGCCGAGCACCGGGCCGCCGCCTCGGCCCGAGACGCCGAAGCGCTGTCCTGGCCGGACTGGGCCGCCCGAGTGTCGCGCTACCTGCAGGTTCTGGAGGATCTGATCTGGCCCGATCTGATCATCGCGGGCGGCGGGGTCAGCAAGAAGGCCGACAAGTGGTTGTCGCTACTTCAGTGCCGGACCCCGATTGTGCCAGCCGCGTTGCGCAACGACGCCGGGATCGTGGGTGCCGCCGCGGCCGCCGCAGAGGGGCGGGTTCGCGCCACGCTACGGCGCCCCTAGTAGTGACCAGCTCGCTACCCGGCATAGTCGTTACAATGGAACGTGGCACCGTCCGCGAGCACCCTGGATCGCACCGCCGGAGTCCGCCAGACCACGATTTCCGGCCCTCGCTCCAGCGGCGGGCCCGCAGACGGAAGCCCGAATCTTGACCAGCGCCCGAACACCGACCGTCCCGAAAGGCCGTCCGTGGCAGCCGCAGAGCCCGCATCCCGTCGCGCCACCGCCCCGAATTCCGCGGCGGCCAAGAAGCCCCCCTCCCGCAACGGTGTAACGAGTGACGCCGACCTGGCCGCTCTTGCACCCGGTTCTGGCGCCAGGGAGGGAACCGCTGCGACGGCGACCCGCGCGAAGACCGCCCGGAGCGGCGTTTCGCGGGCCCGCGCGAAAACCGCCAGCAGCACCGCCAAGACCGGCACAAAACCGGCAGCTGCGGCCAAGACCGACACAAGCCCGGCCACTCCGGCCGATCCTCCGGCAGGCATCGTGGCCGACGATGTCGCCGACATCGAGGGTGGGCCGGCCGCCGAGGACCTCGCCGACGTAGAGGTTGAGGTCGAGGAGATCACCGTGGACGCCGCCGAGGAGGTGGATCCGGACACCCACCGTGGCCCGGGGGCGGAGGACTTCGTCTGGGACGAGGAGGAGTCCGAGGCGCTGCGGCAGGCTCGCAAGGACGCCGAGCTCACCGCCTCGGCGGACTCGGTTCGCGCCTATCTCAAGCAAATCGGCAAGGTCGCCCTGCTCAACGCCGAGGAGGAGGTGGAGCTGGCCAAGCGCATCGAGGCCGGGCTCTATGCCGCCGAGCGGGTGCGCCGATCCGAGGACGTCACCGAGAAGCTCTCCCCGCAGCTGCGCCGGGACCTGCGCTGGATCGTCCGCGACGGCGAGCGCGCCAAGAACCACCTGCTGGAGGCCAACCTTCGCCTCGTCGTCTCGCTGGCCAAGCGCTATACCGGCCGCGGCATGGCGTTCCTGGACCTGATCCAGGAGGGCAACCTTGGTCTGATCCGGGCGGTGGAGAAGTTCGACTACACCAAGGGCTACAAGTTCTCCACCTACGCCACCTGGTGGATCCGCCAAGCCATCACCAGGGCGATGGCCGACCAGGCGCGCACCATCCGGATCCCGGTGCACATGGTCGAGGTGATCAACAAGCTGGGCCGTATCCAGCGCGAGCTGCTCCAGGACCTGGGTCGCGAGCCCACCCCGGAGGAGCTGGCCAAGGAGATGGACATCAGCCCGGAGAAGGTGCTGGAGATCCAGCAATACGCCCGGGAGCCCATTTCGCTGGACCAGACCATCGGCGACGAGGGCGACTCCCAGCTAGGCGACTTCATCGAGGACTCCGAGGCCATCGTCGCGGTGGACGCCGTCTCGTTCACGCTCCTGCAAGATCAGCTGCAGTCAGTGCTGGCAACTCTGTCCGAGCGTGAGGCCGGAGTGGTGCGGCTACGCTTCGGGCTCACCGACGGCCAGCCCCGCACGCTCGATGAGATCGGGCAGGTCTACGGCGTGACCCGGGAGCGGATCCGGCAGATCGAGTCCAAGACGATGTCCAAGCTGCGTCACCCCTCCCGCTCCCAAGTCCTACGCGACTACCTCGACTGAGCTAGGCCCGGGGCCGCATTCAGCGGGCTGAGCGGGGTTATGACGGGTCGGATAGCCCCGCTGAGCCCGCTGAATGCGATGTGGGTGGGCGGGTCAGTAGCGCCAGCGGTGGGCGGCTATTACCTCGTCTAGGGGGCGGTCGGCGGCCCAGGCGGCGTCGGAGCGGCGCACTGCGAGGAAGGCGCCGAGCAACTGTTCCCCCAGCACCGCGGTGAGCCGCGTGGAGCCAATGAGTGCGGCCTCCTGCTCGGCGGGTGTGGTCGGCAGCAGCCTCAGGCCCCGGGCGGCGCGGTCCTGTTCACTCCACCCGCCAGGATCGGCCTGGATCGGCTCGCCCGGGTCCGCACCGTCCCGCAGCCCCGCGGTGCCGGCGGCGATCACCGCGGCCAGCGCCAGGTACGGGTTGGCCGAGGCGTCGGAGACCTTGAGCTCGACGTTGGCGTGGCCAGCACCCAGCAGCTCCGAACCGGGGATGTAGCGCAGTGGTGCCTCGCGGTTCTCCACCCCCCAGAATTGGTAGGCACTGGCGAAGTAGCCGGGGCGTAACCGGCTCAGTGACGGCACGCTCGGGGCGGTGATCGCGGCCAGCGCAGGCAGGTCCCGGAGCAACCCGCCGAGCCAGCCTGCGCCGTCCGAGCCAGGCCCTTCACTGCCGGCCAGCAGATTGCGCCCACCACACCAGACCGAGGTATGCAGGTGCCAGCCGTTGCCCACGCCCTCCGCCGTGAACAGCGGTGCGAAGCAAGCCCGCAGACCGTGCGCCCTGGCCGCGGCGTGGATGGTCTGGCGGGCTAGCACCTGGCGGTCGGCGGCAGTGATCGGGTCAGACGCGACGATGCTGAGTTCTACCTGAGCCGGCCCGTACTCAGCGTGCAGCTGGTTGACCGGCACTCCGTTGGCCGCCAGGTCGGCCAGCAGGGCGGCCACGAACTCGTCCACTGCCAGCAGCGCGTGCGGGCTGTACGCGGGCCCCGGGTGCGCCAGCCGCGGCTCCCCGTCGGCATCACCGGAGTGGCCGGCGTGGGTGAGCACGAACTCCATCTCGTAGCCGGCCCTGATCTCCAACCCCTCGGCGGCCGCGGACTGGATCTGGGTTTCGAGAACCCCGCGCTGGTCGTAGGGCCACGGAGAGCCGTCCGCGGCGATCTGCCGCCCGGGCGCCCACGCCAGCGCGCGCTGCCCGGCGAGCCGAGTCACCCCGCGCAGCTGCGGTATCAACCGGACGTCACCGGACGGGGTGGACAGCCCCTGGTGGGCGAAGGTGATCCCGTCGTGGGTGTCGAACACCGCGAACAGCGGGGAGACGCCGACTCCCCGCTTGGCCACCTGAGGTAGCGACTCGACCGGCACTGTCCGCGAGCGCGGGATCCCGTTGTTGTCGACCCACGTGATGGTCACCCCGACGACCCCGTTGGCCGCTAGCTCCAAGGCCAGCGCGCCCGAATCGGCCATGCCCGCCCTCCCTGTCCTGATCAGGCTTGTGATCAGGCTAGCGCGGCAGGGCACCTACCAGCGACTGCCGCTCCCAGGTACCTGGAGCAACCGCCGACCCACGAAGAGTCACGGAAAGAGTGAACTCAGATGGGGTAGCCTGTTGCACAGCGTATCCACGACCAGATCCTGACTCACCCTTACGCCAGTGGAATCTCGACGCGGAGAGTGCGGTACTAGGTGCAACACGTGAGGATCGTCGCCACCGGCTCGGGAACACAGCGGGGACGGCGTTCGTCTGGAACAGTGGAGGTCTGAGATCCGATCTCAGGGTTGAGACCGGTCGGTGGGAGTGAGCACCGCAGCCGCGGTGGTCGCAACTGGTTCGACCCGGTCCGGTCGGCATGACTGGACCAGGACGGAGGGAGAAGCCATGAATAGCACGCTCGTCCGCCCCGAGTTGACTGCTTCCAACCGTTGCGACCGGTGCGGCGCCGCCGCCCGCGTCCGGGCAGTGCTGCCCTCGGGTGGAGAACTGCTGTTCTGCAATCACCACGCCCGCAAGCACACGGTGAAGCTCAGGGAGCTCGCGGCGGATATCCAGGCAAGCGAGGTCTGACCTCGCGGCAAACCATGCGCAGCTCCCCCCAGCCCAAACCAGCGGACGTCAACCGGGGCGGGACCTTCACGGTCCCGCCCCGGTTTGTCTTTCCTGCTCAGGACCCCGCGGTGAGGTCCGCAACGGCGTCGAGCAGCCGATCCACCTCGGCGGCGGTGGTGTAGAAGTTCACGCTGGTCCGCACCGCGCCGCCGCCCTCGTGAAGGCCCAACGCGCCGGCCAGATCCCAGGCGTAGGCGTGCCCGTGCCAGCAGTTGATCCCGCGGGCTGACAGGGCCTCGGCCACCTCGGCAGGCACCCGGCCCGCCAGCCGGAAGTACGCCGTCGGGGTGCGCTGCCGGGGTGACCCGTAGAGCGTCACGCCGGGGATGGCCTGCAAGCCTTCCAGCATCCGGTGGCCCAGCGCGTCCTCGTGCGCTACCGCAGCGTGGCGGGAGGTTGCCAGGCACTCACGCCGACTGCCGGAGGCCGCGCCGTCCAACCCGGCCAGGTGCTGCACCGCCGCGACCACGCCGGCCAGCGAGGCGAACGGGTTGGTACCCAGCTCGAAGCGCTCCGGCACAGTGTCCGGCGAGGGCAGCAGCTTGTCCGGGTGCAGCGCCTCCAGCAATCCCGGGTCGGCGGCGACGACGGCCGCCAGGTGCGGGCCCGCCCACTTGTAGGCGCTGGTGGCGTACAGCTCCGCCCCCAAAGCGGCCAGGTCGACATGCGCGTGCGGGGCGTGGTGCACGCCGTCGACGAAGCTGACCGCGCCGACCGCCCGCGCGGCGGCCGTGATCGCCGGCACATCGGGGCGGGTTCCGACAAGATTGGACGCCGCGGTCACCGCTACCAGCCTGGTGCGCTCGCCGAGCAGGGCACGCACCCCGTCCACCGGTAGCTCCGCCGTGCGCGGATCGACCGCTGCCGTGCGCACTGTGACCCCGGCTCGGCGCGCCGCCTGGACCCACGGCCGGACGTTCGCGTCGTGGTCGAGCTGGGTCACCACGATCTCGTCGCCGGCGCGCCAGGTGGCTTCGAGCGCGGCGGCGAAGCGGTAGGTCAGCGCGGTCATCGTAGGCCCGAACACCACCCCGCGCGGGTCGGCCGCACCGACCAGATCCGCCACTGCATGACGTGCCTGCGCCACGATCTCAGTGCCGCGGGAGCTCGCCTCGAAGGGCGCACCCTGGTTCGACACGCCGCTGCGGTACGTCTGCGCCACCGCGTCGATCACCACCTGCGGCACCTGGGTACCCGCCGCCCCGTCCAGCCAGGCTCGCCCATCCCCCAGCGCCGGGTACTGCGCCCGCACCTCGTGCACGTCATACCCCATGAGCCCGCGCCTCCTGCCGCCGGTAGGCAAATTGGGTCCCGCCGACGTGCCGCCCGCCGCTGCACGTGGTCGGCGCCGGAAGTCCGTCGGGAGTTGACGTGACGGCGGCAGTGGCTCAAGGGTCAGGCGTGTCAGGCTGCCGTGGGCTGTTGCGATCCGTGAACTCGACGTTACCCACCTAAGACTGAGGAGACCTGAGATGCCCCGAGAGTTCGAGCTGCGCAAGGAGATCGCCCTCCCGGCGACTCCGGAGCAGGTATGGGAGGCGATCGCCACGGGCGCCGGGCTCGCCGCGTGGTTCATGCCGATGGAGGTCAATCCCGACCGTGCCGATGTGACCGTCTGGGAACCACCGCGCCACCTCGCCATCCGGACCCCCGAAGGCGAGGACGGCTCCACCGACGCGTTCGAGTACCTCATCGAGGGCCGCGACAAGGGCAGCACCGTCCTTCGCTTCGTGCACAGCGGCGTCCTCGGCGACGATTGGCGCGACGAGTACGAGAGCATGGCCAGCGGCGGTTGGGACATGTACCTGCACACGCTCGCGCAGTACCTCCAGCATTTCCCCGGGCAGGCCGCTACCTACGTCGAGGCCGACGCTCCGGCCTCCTCGGCTGCGGACGACGGTTGGGCGCAGCTGGCACCGGCGCTCGGCTTGAACGACCCGTTGGCCACCGGGAACCGGGTATACCTCGAGCTCAGCGGGCTCGCGCCGATCGAGGGTGTCGTGGACTACGTTGCCCCGGGTTTCCTCGGCGTGCGTAGCGCCGATGCGCTGCTCCGGTTCCACCACCGAACCGCGATCGGAATGCCGATCGGGGTAAGCCACCACCTTTACTCCGCGAGCGCCGATCGCGCCGCTGTGGAGAAGGCCTGGCAGGGCTGGCTCGCGCAGCTGGCACCCGCGCCCGGCGGCGTCACTCCCCTGCCCGGGCAGGACCGGCGTCATCGGACGCGGTGAGGCGTTCCAGGATGGCTTCGACCTCCTCATGGGCCGGGCAGCCGCCGGCGTTCTCGTGCTGGTGACGGCACCATCCCAACGGCGTGCCGTGGTACGTCGTGTCACGTCGGGCGAGATCGTCCCCGCAGGACGGGAGGTGCTGCACGCTCGCCGCCTTCCGTAGCAGGCAGCCTCGTGGAGCGCGGTGGACCCGTCCTCGTCCACCCCGTCGACGGGGAGCCGGCCGCAAGAAGCTGGTCGATCACGGCAAGCCGTTCGTGACCGGCCGCGAGCCGCAGGGCGTACACCCGATCCGGCAAGGGCATCTCGGGAGTGAGCCACCTGGTGAGGTCTCCGACCGCGGCAGCCTCCGCCACGTCATGGATCGTGGCTCCGGCCGCGACGAGGACATCGAGGACATCGGTCATACCGAACACCGCGGCGTGCCGCAGGGCGGTCCCACCGCCCTCCACCGGTGCACCGGCTTCCAGCAGTGCCTGGGTCATGGTGCCGACGCTGGGCAAGTCCGCGGGCAGGCCGAGCCGCCGGATCGCCGCTCGACGATGCACAGCTACGTCCGATCGATCTCCACGGCCGCCAATACGACCTGCCACGGGTACCGTGCTAGATACTTCGAGCCCTGGTGCGGCACGTGTGGTTCGTAGCCTTCCGATCCGAGCAAGACCTTCACGCCCACGTCGCGCAGTTGCTTAACACTGCGACCGAAGGCCGGATGGGCCGCCTGAGCTGCATTGAGAAACGGCAAAGCCGCAAGGGGCAGACCAAGGCCGATGCCCTCAGTCAGCAGACCCAGGGCCAGCGTGTCGGAGATCCCAGCCGCCCACTTGTTGATGGTGTTGAAGCTAGCGCCGCCTACTACGATGGCGTCAGTTGGCGGCAACACGTCCGGCGAGCCTGGCTGCTTGTACTCCGACCGCACAGGATAGCCGGTTTGGTCTTCAAGGGCAGGCAAGTCAATGAAGCGTAGCGCCGATGGCGTGGCGATCACGAACGGTCGCCACCCTGATGCTTGAGCCAAGGTAACCAGTTTGCCGATGTCGCGCGCCGCAGGTGTCGCACAGGTTACGATATAGAGCACCCGCTGCGGCGGTCCTTGTTGATTGTTCACACCGCTACCCCAACCGCTCGCGCCAACCTCATGACGGCGACAATCGGGGTTAAACCACGCGGGTAACTTCGCACGAGATCGGTAATGATCTGCTTGGTTAGGTTGCGGCAGCGCACCTCGTCCGGAGCAAGTTGGTCAGCCTCAAGGAGGGTGGCGGCGGCCCGGTCGCGCTGTCCGGCCTGGAGATGCCCGCGTGTTACATCGAGCAAGTGGCTGGCTCGTCGTTCACGGGGTAGGTGCATGAGACCCCTGTGAGGAATGTCAGCAGCGGCCTCGATGACCCGGCCGCCGCCCTGCATATCCGCTAGCGCCGACACCCGGTGCACCAAGACGTTGGTGGTCCCGAACGCGGACCAATGCTCGTTGCGGTCAGTTTCCAGACGGGCAGCCACAACTAGCGCTTCATTTTGGAGGTCACGGACGTCGGCGGCTTGGTCGAGCCGGGCAGCAGCGATGCTGCCCTTGAGGAGCAGCATGCCGTAGGCCGAGGCAAACGCCGACCCGGCGCTGCGCAAGTGTGGTTCAAGTCGGCCTGCGGCTGACTTGACCAACTGTACCGCATCGTCACTTTGATGGGTGGCACTCAGAGCGTGCGCGACCCGCCGTGCGGCGGAGCCGATGAGCGTCAGGTCACCCGTCAGTTCGGCGATCTGGATACTGCGATCAGCTGCTACCCAGCCAAGTTGAGCATCGCCGAGCTTAAAAGCTGTTGCAGCCGTCAACTGATACGTCCAGGCCAGCCAGGTTTGCGCCTGCCGCCGATCGTCATTCTCTAGCTGCCAGACCGCCGCCTGGGCGTCGTGAATGAGATCGACCAGTAGTTGCCCGATGATCTGGTAATTGGATGCCTGGAACGCCGTCCAACCGAAACGTACTGAGCGCTCCAGCCTAGCTATGTCCGGTTCTGACAGTACATCGCTGTTGGACCGGAAGACATTAGTAATGGCATCGTAGCGACGCAAAGCATGCCGGATGGCATCGATCTCCCGATCATCGGGACAGGCACGCTGGCGTTCGGCTTCCTCAGGATCAACGAGCACGGCAAGCGGAATATCCAGCACACTGGCAATCTGACGGAGCACCGACAGACGGTCGAGCTGCCGATCTCCTCCCCGGATCTTGTCCACCCAGCTCAGTGACTTGCCCATGCGGTCGGCGAAAATCTTGCGAGTCAGGCCACGCCGCTGCATCCAGTACAGCACCACGGTAGCCGTCTCCTGCCGCTGCGTATGGTCAGGGTCGGTCATACCCAACGCCTCTCGCCGTGTCGGTTCGCCTACCTAGCCTAACTGGACCGCAAGCATCCACCCGGCACAACGCTAGACAGTTTGTACAGCCTCGATGCCTGCCCGGCCCGTAGGTTGCCCCACGGCCCCAGGGCCGGGTTGAGTGCTCCAGCTGGTGCGGCGTCCATCACCCCAGGACGTGTCCCCGGTTGCGCCAGTCCGACGTACCCCGGTCCTGGGTGCCATCCGGCTGGAACGACTCATAGATGGGCTAAAGAACAAGTGCAGCACGAGGGCGACCGTGCAGGTCAGAACACCGACGACCAACATCACGGTGACGGCCCGGACCAACAGCAGCACAGCATCTGGCGCAATATCCGGCCGGGTACAGCCATGCCGCCCGGGGTGCTGGTGGCTGTGCTGATCCCACGCTGAGCAATGGTCAGGAGGAGGCCCTGTGATCCGGGAAGACCGGGAACTACTCCCTGAGCTAGCCCGGCTCAACGCGGACATAGCACCACTCGCCATGGGCATCATGGACGGAAGCGCCGGCGCAGCCGAACAAGCGCACTATGCCCGGCGCCTGATTGCTGCCGGCGAGCGGTTGCAGCACCGAGCCGATGAGACGGCTACAACGGCCATAGAAGGAGAGGCCCTTGCCAACGGACCGCTTGCGCTTCCATCCTATACCGTAGAGCCTCATCGGGAGCCGTGAGCGCCGTTTGGGAGACACGGTACCGACTGCTTTTAGAGCACCTTGAAGAGCTGGTCGACCAGCTCCGAAGCGAAGAGCAAATAGCGCCAGAGGCGCTCGAAGAGCAGGTGGTCCGTTTGCTTGCGGGCGTGGCCATGCTGCACAGACAGCACCGCGTGAACAAACGGGGTCAGTGCCAATACTGCGGGTGGACGAGGTGGACATGGCGGCTCTGGCGTAGACGGCCGCAGTGCACGGTGTATCTCAGCCTCGACTTCGTTATGAAGCAGCCCTTGAAGGTCGTGTCACGACAGTTGCTTGAGTGAGTGCGAAACCGCGCTACGTTCACACTGGGCTCGTTTGTGCGGGCGTTCACCTTCGGGCACGTGCGCCAACTGGTGCAGCCACGCGCCGGTTTGGGGTGGCACTGGCCGCCGCGCTGCCGCACCGTGCCGAGGCGATGACCACCAGCAAGACCAGTACTAACCTCGGACGAAGATCCTGCTTCCGTCCAAGGCTCGGCACGTTGCTGTTGGGATTCAGCCTCGACTTTCGCGAACACCGCCGCAAGGATCGTGTCGATATCGATGGAGGGTGACACTCGATCAGCGGCGGCATTCGATAGCGCAAAAATCCGGTCGAGAGTAGGATCGACAACTATCCCCTCGTCTGACTTTTGTGCATTCATAGCAGGCTCCTGACGGTCAGAGACGGCAACTGTTCGCGAGCATTGGTTTTTTCATGCCACCCCACCCCCTTCGCTAAGCTCGACGCTCGGGTGAGCGTTCTCAAACTCTCTTATCAACTCTGGCGAAAGGAGAGTCCGCAACCTTCTCATCGCCTTACTCATCCCGTCGTTACTGCTGACTTTTCAATACCTAATTGCCGCGCCACTTGCTTAACAGATAGTTCACCGAGTTTCCGGAGCTCGACAATCTGACGTTGCCCTGGAGGGAGCCCTCTGATAGCGGCGTACAGCTCTTGTCGGGCCGCTTCCGCGATGACCAACAGCTCAGGGTTCAGCTGATCAGTCAGTGATCTGTTAGACTCAGGGTCGTCCAGATAGGCGGCGTGATGCTTGCGTACCGTGTCACAGCGACGCCCGGCGTTCAGCGCTAGGTTCTGGATGGAAACGCACATAAATCCGCGCCGATGCTCATCGGGCTCCAAGATCAATTTTTTCGGCCAATTTTTTTACGAGTACCTCGACAGCGTCGGAAAGGATGTCGTCCACAAGGTGCGGGACGCGGTTAACTGCGCAGTATCGGGTGGCTTGCCGGGTCTGGTTGAGGATGGCCGTGTAAGTCTTCCGGCGGTCGTAGCCGATGATGAGCACCTTGGCAGCGACGAGGCTGAGTCCGATGGCGATGGCGAGCAACGCGCCCCACCCATTGGGGGGCGCCATGCCTGTGACCGCTGCGAAGGTGTGGGAGAGCACGAACACCACGATGTCGGCGACAACGTCCAACGCTCGACCTCCTCCTGCCCTCGCCGGTCACGCTCCTCACTGTGTACATGTGTGAAGCCCCCGGGTTGGTCACCCACAGCATCGACAGCTTTGAATGGTTCTCACGCCGGGATCCGGGGCACGATCGAGGGTTCACTGGGCGCGGAGGTAAGCGATTCGTTCTTCGAGCTGCTCGGCGGTGGCCATTGCGGTTGGGGGGCCGCCGCAGGCGGTGCGGACCTCGGCGTGGATCGCGCCGTGCGAGTGGCCGGTGCGGTGGTGCGCCATCGCGACCAGGGTGTTGAGCTCCCGGCGCAGCCCAGCGAGACGCTCCCGCACGGTCGGTGGCCGGGCCGCAGCAGGGGCTGGGGGAGCCACCGAGACTGCGGCATGCCGGGCCGAGGCACGGTCGAGCTGCTGTTCCTGGCGCCGCCGCAGCAGCGCCCGCATCTGGTCGGGCGCAAGCAATCCGGGCAGCCCGAGATAGTCCTGCTCGTCCTCGGTGGTGGCGAAGGCAGCCGTGCCGAACGAGGAGCCGTCGTAGATCACCTGGTCCAGTTCGGCGTCGGCTCCCAGCGCGGTGAACGCGGGCTCCTGATCGCCGGGCTCGTCGCGTTGCGCGTTGGCCTGCGCGAGCAGCTCGTCGTCCCAGCCCTCCTCGGCCCGGTGAGGTGCGCCGAGCACGTGATCGCGCTGCTTTTCGAGCTCGCTGGCCAACCCCAGCAGCACCGGCACGCTGGGGAGGAACACAGTCGCGGTCTCGCCTGGCCGCCTGGCCCGGACGAAGCGGCCCACGGCCTGGGCGAAGTACAGCGGGGTGGCCGCCGATGTGGCGTAGACCCCGACCGCCAGCCGGGGGACGTCGACGCCCTCAGACACCATCCGGACCGCCACCAGCCAGCGCTCGTCGGAGTCGGCGAACGCGGCGATCCGCCGGGAGGCGGCCGGGTCGTCAGACAGCACCAGCACCGGTTCGCGCCCGGTGATGCCGGCCAGGATCGCCGCGTAAGCCCGGGCGGCGGCGTGGTCGGTGGCGATCACCAAGCCGGCCGCGTCAGGCAGGCCGCCGACCCGGAGCTGGGCGAGTCTGGTGTCGGCGGCGGCGAGCACAACGGGCACCCACTCCCCCGCTGGATCGAGCGCCGTGCGCCAGGCCCGGGCGGTGTGCTCGGCGGTGAGCGGCTCCCCCAGCCGCGCCGAGAACTCCTCCCCGGCGCTGGTCCGCCAGCGAGCCTCCCCGGAGTAGGCGAGGAACACCACCGGCCGCACCACGCCATCGGCCAGCGCCTCGGAGTAGCCGTAGGAGTGGTCAGCGGCGGAACGCAAGGCACCGGCGGCGTCCGGTTCGTAGCTGATGAACGGGATCGGCGTGTCATCGCTGCGAAACGGGGTACCGGTCAAAGCCAGCCTGCGCGCCGCCGGGGTGAACGCCTCCCGAACCCCGTCCCCCCAGCTCTTGGCGTCCCCGGCGTGGTGGATCTCGTCCAGCACCACCAGCGTGCGGCGCCCCTCGGTGCGCACCCGGTGCAGGGCCGGGTGGGCCGCGACCTGCGCGTAGGTGACCACCACGCCGTGGTAGTCGCGGGAGGTGGCCCCCACGGTGTTGCTGAACTCCGGGTCCAGCGCCAGATCCACCTCGGCGGCGGCGACCGCCCACTGGTGCTTAAGGTGCTCGGTGGGGGTGACCACCGTCACCGCGTGCACGGTCCGGTGGGCCAGCAGCTCCGCTGCCACCCGCAACGCGAACGCCGTCTTGCCCGCCCCCGGCGTGGCCACCGTGAGGAAATCCTGCGGCCCTGTGGCCAGGTAGCGCCCCAGCGCCCGGCGCTGCCAGGCGCGCAGCGGCCTACGTGCGGGAGCGGCGTCGGGGGCGGTCGCTGCAGGGTGGGACACGGCGGGCACGGTACCTGCCCCGGCGGGTCCTGCTGCGCACGATCCGGCCTATGGACCATCCTGGGAGGCGACATGGATTCCGACTCCGACGCCTGCGCGGGCCCCGAGTTCGCCGTGGCCGAGCCCGCCCGCGCTGCCGAGCCTGCCAGCGACGGGCCTGCCGCTGGCGAGCGAACCCGGCGCGCCCCGATCCACCTGATCTCGCGGACCGCCAGCAGGGCCTGGGACGACAGCTTCGTCTCGATGTCCGCCCAGACGGCGTTCTGGATGACCCTGTCGCTGCCGCCCCTGCTGCTGGGGTTGCTGGGTAGCCTCGGATTCGTCGCGAGCTGGTTCGGCCCTGACACGGTCGCGGCGGCGCAGCACGAGATCCTGAACTTCAGCGCCACGGTGTTCAGCGCCGACGTCGTCAACCAGATCATCCGGCCGACGGTGACCGACATCCTCACTCGGGGGCACAGCTCGATCGTCTCGGTCGGGTTTGTGATCTCACTGTGGGCGGGCTCCTCAGCACTGGCCTCCCTGGTGGATTCAATTACGGCCGCCTACCGGCAGCACACCGTGCGCAACCCGGTGTGGCAGCGGCTGTTCGCTCTGCTGCTCTACGTGGTGGCGCTGATCGGGTCGGTGCTCGTGCTGCCGGTGACGGCGCTGGGCCCGGACCTGATCCCCGAGGTGTTCCCCGGGTCGGTCCGCTCCACGGTGGCCCAGCTGGTCAGCGTGTTCTACTACCCCGGGCTCGGCGTCCTGCTGATGGTCGGCCTGGCCACCCTGTACAAGGTTGCGCTACCCAAGAAGCTCCCATGGCACCGCGGGCTGCCCGGGGCTGTGCTGGCGATGGTGGTATTCCTGGTGACCAGCACCGGGCTGCGGCTCTACATCTCCTGGGTGACCAGCACCGGGTACAGCTACGGCGCGTTGGCAACCCCGATCGCCTACCTGCTGTTCTCGTTCTTCATCGCGATGGCGATCGTGCTGGGTGCGGAGTTCAACAGCGCGATCGAGGAAATCTGGCCGGCCCGGGCGACCCGCCGGGACCGCCGGCGCAGGCAGACGGAGAGCTTCGCAACTCGGGTTCGTGCGGACGCGACCGGCCTCGCACTGCCCCGTAACGGGGGCCGCCCTTCGGTGAACCGTTCGGATCGCGCAGGCGAATCACGCTAGCGGGGTGTGCGTGCCCGGTGACGACCGAACAGGGGTGCGGAGTGTCCTTCGATATCGCGACCTACAGCGCCAACGCCCGCCGGGTGGTGGACGCCGACGTCGACTACACCGCCTTCGAACGCCTGCCGCTGGCCGAGGCGACGCTGCGGACGCTGCAGTACATGTCCGACGTGGAGAGCCACACCATCTGCTACCTGCGGGACCTGCTGGTCACCCCGTCACACCAGGACCCGGAGATCACGACGTTCCTCACGATGTGGGCCTACGAGGAGTTCTGGCACGGCGAGGTGCTGGACAAGGTGCTGGCTGCGCACGGCAGGGACGTGGGCCCCGAGCGGATCCGCCGCATCCGGCTCGCCCAGGGCCGCGGCGACCGGTTCGCCCCGATCTACCAGGCACTGGCAGCCAATATTGCCGGGGACGATTTCATCGCCGTGCACATGACGTTCGGCGTGATCAACGAGTGGTCCACCTTCGCCGCCTACGGGCGGTTGCTGGCCAAGGAGGACCACCCCGAGTTGGCCAAGGTGATCGGCCGCATCCAGCGCCAAGAGAGCCGCCACGTGGCCTTCTACGGCAGCCAGGCGCGGGAGCGGCTGGAGCGGTCGCGCCCGGCCAGGCTGCTGACCCGGCTCGCGCTCCGGACCTTCTGGACGCCGGTCGGGTCGGGGATCATGCCGCGTGCCGAGACCGCATTCGTGCTGCGCTACTTGATGGGCGGTACCGACGGCGGCCGGCTGATCCGGCAGATCGACGAGAAGATCGACCGGCTGCCCGGCCTGGCCGGGCTGAACCTGGTCAGCCGCGCCGCGGCAAGCTTCGACCTCGAGCCGGGCGCCACCGGGTACGGCTCAGGTCACATCCAGCGGATGGGGGCCCTGCTGTGGTCCCTGCTGCGCTCTCCCTCGCTGAGCCGCTGAGCCGCTGAGTGAACCCGAATGGTAGGAGGCCAGGTCACCGTGTCCCGCGAGACCCGCTTGCGCGACCCGGGCCAGCAGCCCCGTCCGGGTCGCCGCCGAAACCCGGTCGAGGGCAGCCTGGTCGAGCTCTACCCGGAACCCGGAGTGGCCCAGCAGCCGGACCCGCAGGTCGCGCAGCGGCACCCGGTGCTCGGCGAGATACCCGCAGGCGGCCAGCTCGGCCCGCTCCACCAGCGCCAGCCGGTCCACCGTCACCGGTATTCCGACCGCGATCCGGGAGGCGAGGCACGGGGTGCTCGGCTTGTCCCGGACCGCCAGATTCCAATGTCCGGCAAGCAAACGCACCACATCCTTGGTTGCGCCCACCTCGGCGAGCGGCTCGCACACGCCGAGCTCCGCCGCTGCCCGCAGACCCGGGCGGTGAGCGGCGCGGCGGTCATCGAGGTGGGTGCCGGTGGCCACCTGGACGAACCCGCGCTGCTGCGCCAGACCGCGCACCGCGGCGAGCACGGTCTGCTTGCAGAAGTAGCAACGATCGCCGGCATTGGCCCGGTAGCCCGGGTCCGCGAGTTCGTCGGTGCGCAGCACCACCAGCTCCGCCCCGATCTGCCCGGCCACGCGGCGGGCATTCGCCAACTCGGCGCGCGCCAGGCTGGGCGAGTCAGCGATGGCGGCCAGCACTGCTCCTGCGCCCAATGCCCGCACGGCCGCAGCCAGCACCACAGCGGAGTCAACCCCTCCGGAGAAGGCCACCACCAGCCCACCCGGCCGGCCGAGCTGGCGCAGCAGCTCGAGGAGTGCTGCCGCGTCGGCAGGGGTATCCGGGGTGTGCATCGTCAACGATCCTCGCATGACCCGAGCAGCACCGGAGGGCGTGACATAGTCGGCACCGTGGTCACCCCAGCCCCGGAACCCGCCCCAGCACCACTGCGCGACCGGATCAGCGAGGTTGGCGGCATCGCCCACCTGGATCTGGACCGCAGGCGACGAACCGCCGTGCCGGAGGCCGTCTTCGCACAAGGCAAGACCGAGGAGCAGACCCGGCAGCTGCTGACCGCGCAGCGGCGCGGTGAACCCGGATTCCCGGCACTGGCCACCCGGTGCCCTGACGCGGTGCTGCAGCGGGCGCCAGCCTGGTTCCCGGCGGAGCCGGTGCTGGCAGACCCGGTCGGGCGCACCCTCATCGTCGGGCCACTACCCCTGGACCGCGGGCTCGTCGCCGTGCTCACCGGGGGCACCTCGGACCTGCCGGTGGCTCGCGAGGCCGTCGCTACCCTGCAGGCGCTCGGCGCCGGGCACCGGTTGATCGCCGACGTCGGGGTGGCGGGCCTGGCGCGGTTACTGGCGCACCTCGACGAGCTGTCCGCGGCCGACTGCGTGATCGCCATCGCCGGTATGGAGGGCACGCTGCCCGGCGTGGTGGCCGGGCTGATCCGGGCACCTGTGGTCGCCGTGCCCACCAGCGTGGGCTACGGGGTGAGCGCCGGCGGCCACGTCGCCGCGGCGGCGATGCTCGCCACCTGCGCACCGGGGGTGACGGTGGTCAATATCGACAACGGGTTCGGCGCGGCGGCACACGCCGTCAAGATCGTCGCCCGGGTGCACGGTGAACCCGGTGCGCAGTGACCCAGGTGCGTGCGATGGCCCAGGTGCGTGCGATGACCCAGGTGCGTGCGATGACTGAGCCCCGAGCGGCGTACCTGGACTGCACAGCGGGCGTGGCAGGCGACATGCTCCTCGGTGCGCTGCTCGACGCCGGTGCCGACCTCACCGCGGTACGCCGTGCGGTCGGCTCGCTGGGAGTGCCCGGTCTGGACGTCGACCTCGAGCGAACCCGGCGCTGCGGGTTGCGCTGCGCCCGGGCAGTGGTCACGACACCACCCGGGGACCAGCCGACCCGGGCGCTGTCCGAGGTGCTGGCTGCGATCGGCGCCGCGCGGCTGAGTCCGCCCGCTGCCCAGCTGGCGGCGGGCACCTTCCGGCTGCTCGCCGGCGCTGAGGCTGCGGTGCACGGCGTCCCCGCCGAGCGGGTGCACTTCCACGAGGTGGGGGCCGCCGACGCGCTCGCCGACGTCGTCGGCACCGCGGTCGCCGCGCAGCAACTGGGTCTGCTCGCCGACGGCACCGTGCTGACCTGCTCGGCACTCGCCGCCGGCAGTGGCACGGCGCGCAGCGCGCATGGGACGATCCCGGTCCCCGCGCCTGCCGTGCTGCAGATCGTGGCCGAGCGGGGTCTGTCGCTGACTGGCGGGCACCTGGCCGGGGAGCGCACCACGCCCACCGGAGCGGCCCTGGTCGCGACCCTGGCCACGCCCGGCCCGCTGCCGCCGATGGCCGTCGAGGCGGTCGGCTGTGGCGCGGGGCGCCAGGACCCCGCGGAGCAGCCCAACATCACCCGGTTGGTGATCGGCAGGCCGCTGGCGCAGGGGGCAGGGCCGGGTCCTGCCGAGCCGGTCACCGTGGTGGAGACCACCGTCGACGATCTCGACCCGCAGCTGTGGCCGCAGGTGCTGGTCGCCGTGCGCGCAGCCGGGGCGTGGGACTGCTGGACCACGGCGACGATCGGCCGCCACGGCAGGCCCGGGCAGGTGCTCACCGCGGTGTGCGCTGACGCGGTCCGGCCGGCTGTGGTGGATGCGCTGTTCCGGCACAGCACCACGCTGGGCGTACGGTGGGCGCATTGGCAGCGCAGCACGCTGCCGCGAACGGCAGTGCCCGTGCCGGTCGGCCCGCCCGGGGCCGAGCAGGAGATCGCCATCAAGGTTGCCGCCCGCCCGGGAGGGCAGCGGACGGCAAAGCCTGAGCTCGCTGACGCCGAGCGGGTCGCCCAGGCGCTTGGCTGGCCACTGCGCCGGGTGTACGAGGTGGCGCTGTCGGCCTACCACCGGGACCACCCCGATGGCGCGAATGACTAGCCTCACCGGCAGCCCGAGAGGGAGGACATGACCTGCGACGAGCTCGCCGGGCGTCATGTGCTGCTCACCGGGGCCACCGGGTTCCTGGGCCAGGCGACCCTGGAGCGGCTGCTGTCCAGCTACCCGGATACCCGCGTCTCGGTGCTGATCCGGCCCCGCGGCGGGCGCAGTGCCGCCGACCGCCTGCGAGTGCTGCTACGCAAGAACGTGTTCCGCCCGCTGGGTGAGCGCCTCGGCGAGGGTGGGCTGGCCCGGCTGGTGCGCGAACGGGTCACCGTCATCGAGGGCGACCTCGGCTCGATTATGCTGCCAGGCGACCTCGACGTGGTGATCCACGGTGCGTCCACGGTGTCGTTCGACCCGCCGGTCGACGAGGCCTTCCAGACCAACGTCGCGGGCGTGGCGACCCTCTACCAGGCCCTGGCGGGCGCCGGTGGCTCGCCGCACGTGGTGCACGTCTCCACCGCCTACGTGGCAGGCACCCGCAAGGGGGTGGTCACCGAGGCTGCCTTGGACCACGACGTGGACTGGCGCCTGGAGCTGGAGATGGCCCTGGCGGCCCGCGGGGACGTGGAGCGGGACTCCCGGCGCCCGGAGGTGCTGGCGCGGGCGCTGGCCCAAGCGGGCGAGCAGCACGCCAAGGCGGGCCCGCAGTCCACCGCCGCCGACGCAGAGCGGCTCCGCACCGAGTGGGTCACCCGGCGGCTGGTGGACTACGGGCGTAACCGGGCGCGCTGCCTGGGCTGGCCGGACGTGTACACCCTGACCAAGGCACTGGGCGAGCGGGTCGCCGAGCAACTGTGGGCGCACGGCGGCCGCCCATTGTCGGTGGTCCGCCCGGCGATCGTGGAGAGCGCCCTGGCGCACCCGTACCCGGGGTGGATCGACGGCTTCAAGATGGCCGACCCGCTGATCATCGCCTACGGCCGGGGGGTCCTGCGTGAGTTTCCCGGGCTGCCCGACTCCGTGCTCGACGTCATCCCGGTGGACCTGGTGGTCAACGCGACGCTTGCGGCCGCCGCCCGGCCACCCTCCACCGGGCCGGCCTACCTGCACGTCAGCTCCGGGGCGAGTAACCCGCTGACCTTCCGGACCATGTACGTGCTGTGCCGGGAGTACTTCGGCAACCACCCCATGCCCGATGGCGACCGCGGCCACATCGAGCCGCCGACCTGGCGGTTCCCCGGCAGCCAGCAGGTGGAGCTGACGCTGCGCGCCGGGGAGCGGGCCGCTGCGCTGGCGGAGAAGGTGCTGCTGGCGTTGCCGCCGTCGAAGCGATCCCAGGACTGGCTGACCAGCCTGAGCCGCCAGCAGCAGGACCTGGCCCAGCTTCGGGAGTACGCCGACCTCTACGGCGTGTACACCCGCGCCGAGGTGATCTATGACGACAGCCGGCTGCGGGAGCTGCAGGCCACGCTGCCCACCGACCGGGCCCTAGACCATGGCTTCGACCCCACCGTCATCGACTGGCGGACCTACCTGCTCGACGTGCACTGCCCGGCGATCACCGCCACGGTCCGCCGGGCGGGCCAGCGGCGGGTCCGCTCCAGCGCCGGCCGTCGCGGCGCACCGCCGTTGGAGCTGCCCGAGCGCACCGACGTGGCCGCGGTGTTCGACCTGGAAGGCACCATCGTGGCCTCCAACGTCGTCGAGTCGTATCTGTGGACCCGGCTGGCCACGCTGCCCCGCTCCGGCTGGCTGCACGAGTTCGCCGATCTGGCCCGCTGCGCCCCCCGCTACCTCTACGCCGAGCGCCGCGACCGCGGTGAGCTGCTGCGCGACTTCCTGCGCCGCTACGCGGGGGTACGGGCCGACGATCTGCGGGTGCTGGCCACCGAGGTGCTTGGCGACGCGCTGCTGCACCGGGTGATGCCCGAGGCCACCCGCCAGATCCGCCGTCATCGGGCTGCCGGGCACCGCACCGTGCTGATCACCGGCGCGGTCGACATGCATGTGGAGCCGCTGTCCGTGCTGTTCGACGAGGTGGTGGCCAGCCGGATGCACGAAGCCGACGGCGTGCTCACCGGATTCCTGGCCGCGCCGCCCTTGGTCGACGAGGCGCGCGCGGCGTGGCTGCGGCAGTACGCCCAGCGCAACGGCCTGCATCTGGACCGCTCCTACGCCTACGCCGACAGCTACTCCGACCGCCCGCTGCTGGAGGCCGTCGGGCACCCGCATGTGGTCAACCCGGACGGCCAGCTGTTCCGGCACGCCCGGCGACACCGCTGGGTGGTGCACCGCTGGGGTGCGCACACCGGCGGGCTGCTCGACGTGATGCTCGAGGTGGCCCGCGACGACGTTAGTGGCACTGTTCGTGGCAATGCCAGTCGCGGCCGTGTCCGTGGCCGGGCCAGGGGTGAGTGGACGTGAGTCTGGCCCTGCAGTACCACCGCTGCGTTGGGCGCTACTTCGCTGCCCGCGCGGTCAGCAGCACCAGCGCCGGACGTCCGCTGGTGGGCGCGCTGGCCGGCAACGTGGCGCCGCTGCGGCTGGTGGAGCAGGTCGACCCGAGTCCGGCCGGGGAGTCGTGGAGCCGGGTCGAGCCGGTGCTGTCCGGGATCTGCGGCTCCGACCTCGGCCTGCTCACCGGCCGTAGCTCGCCCTACCTCGGACCCTTGACGTCGATGCCGTTCGTGCCCGGCCACGAGGTCGTCGGGCGCACCCTCGACGACCTGCCCGGCCTGCCCCAGGGCAGCCGGGTGGTGATCGACCCGGTGCTGAGGTGCGCCACGCGCGGCGTGCCGCCCTGCCCGGCCTGCATCGCCGGGGACACCAGCCGCTGCGACCACATCATCACCGGCAGGCTGGCCGCCGGGCTGCAGACCGGGTTCTGCGCCGACACCGGGGGTGGCTGGAGCCGCCGGATGATCGCCCATGCCAGCCAGCTGCACCCGGTGCCCGACCCGATGCCCGATGAGGTCGCGGTGCTGGTGGAGCCGCTGGCCTGCGCGGTGCACGCGGCACGCCGGGTCCCGGTGCCGCCAGGTGCATCGGTGCTCGTGATCGGGGCCGGCACGGTGGGACTGCTCACTGTGCTCGCGCTGCGCAGGCTCACCCCGGCCGGTGAGATCTGTGTGGTAGCCAAGCACGCCCACCAGGCCGACCGGGCACGTGAGCTGGGAGCCACCCAGGTGATCAGCGCCGACGGGACCGCCAGGGCGTTACGCCGCAGCACCGGAGCCCTGCTGGTCGAGCCCGAGCTCGGCGCCGGCTACCTGCTCGGCGGGATGGACCTCGCCTTCGAGTGCACCGGGGGGGCGAGCGGGCTGGACACCGCGCTGCGAGCACTGCGCGCCGGGGGCACCGTGATCGCCTCGGGGATGCCCTCGGGCGGGGTGGACCTCACCCCCCTGTGGTACCGGGAACTGCACCTGGTGGGGGCCTACGCCTCGGCGGTGGGGGACGAACCCAGCCTCGGCGATTTCCCCGCGGCCATCGCACTGGCGGGATCGGCGCCCCTGGACGGTTACGTTGACACGAAATACCCGCTGCAACGCTGGCGTGAGGCACTCGATCACGCTGCCGCGGCCGGGCGGCTGGGCAGCATCAAGGTCGTCTTCGCCCCGGGCCGAGGGTAAAGAGCAGGAGAGAGTGTGGGCAGACCAGGTTTCGTGCTGGACGTCGACGAGCGGACCCCGCCGCTGCTGATGCACGAGGGGGAGGGGTTCCGGCTGGAGCGCCTGCCCATGGGCAGCCGGGTTATCTACCCACCGGACTCGCTGCCGGGCATCGTCAACCTCGAGGCCGCCATCCGGCACGCGCTGGTGCACCCGCACGGCAGCGACCCGCTGCAGCAGCTGCTGCGCCGCGGGATGCGGCTGACCATCGTGTTCGATGATCTGTCCCTGCCGCTGCCACCGATGCGCACCCCGGACGTCCGGCAGCGAGTGATCGAGCAGGTGCTGGAGATGGCTGCCGCAGCCGGCGTCGACGACGTCGAGCTGATCGCCGCCAACTCGCTGCACCGGCGGATGACCCCCGCCGAGCTCAAGCGCACCGTCGGTGAGCGGGTGTTCCGCGCCTTCCACCCCGGCGCCCTGCGCAACCACGACGCCGAAGACCCCGACAACCTCGCCCACCTGGGCACCACGCCGCACGGCGAGGACGTGGAGATCAACCGCCGGGCCGCCGAGAGCGACCTGGTGGTCTACGTCAACATCACGCTCACCGCGATGAACGGCGGCTCGAAGTCGGTGGCGGTGGGGCTGGCCAGCTACGCCAGCCTGCGCCACCACCACAACGTGCACACGCTGCGGCACTCGCGCTCGTTCAACGATCCGCCGAACTCCGCGATGCACCAGTCCTACGACCGGATGGCCGATCTGATCGGTGGGCATGTGCCGGTGTTCACCATCGAGACCACGCTGAACAACAGCACCTTCCCCACCGCGTTGCGCTTCCTCACCCGCCGCGAGTGGGAGTGGAACCTCACCGACCAGGCCGGCTACCTGGCCGTCAAGCGGAGCAACGACCTGGCCACCTCGAAGCTGCGGCACCGGATCTGGCAGTCCACCGAGGCGCCCTACGGCGTGACCGGGGTACACGCCGGCGCGCCGAGCGAGGTGCACCCACACACCCTGGCCGCGGTGCACCGCCAGCAGCTCACCGAGGTCGACGGGCAGGCCGACGTGGCGGTCTTCGGGTTGCCCTACATCTGCCCCTACAACGTCAACTCGATCATGAACCCGATCCTGGTGATGTCCCTGGGGCTCGGTTACTTCTTCAACCTCTACCGGGGCAAGCCCATCGTCCGCCAGGGCGGGGTGGCGATCTTCTACCACCCGATGCCACCCGAGTTCCACCCGGTGCACCACCCGAGCTATATCGATTTCTACGAGCTGCTGGCCGAGACCACCGACCCGGTGATGCTGGAGACCAAGTACGAGAAGCAGTTCGCGACCGATCCGTGGTACATCCACCTGTACCGGACCAGCTACGCCTACCACGGTGTGCACCCGTTCTACATGTGGTACTGGGGGGCGCACGCGATGCAGCACCTGGGCGACGTCATCTTCGTCGGGGGCGACCGGTCGACCACTGCCCGGCTCGGCTTCCGCGCCGCGTCCAGCCTGGCCGACGCGCTGGAGCTGGCTTCCGGCACCGTGGGCCGCGACCCGCAGATCAGCTACCTGCACGCCCCGCCGATGGTGCTGGCAGACGTGCGATGAGCAGCCTGCGCGAGGAGTTGCGGCTGCTGCGGCACGGCCGGGACTGGCGGGGCCGGGCCCGGGTGCCGCGCTCGGCGCGGCGTTGGGCGCTCCCGGATGACGGGGACGGGTTCCCCACTGAGTGGGCCCGCACCGCTGCGGCCGGAGTGCTGCGCAGCGCCCTGCAGCGAGGCGTGCTCAAGCCGGTGACCTGGAGCCAGACCCGGCCGGTGGTGCACGGCCGGGAGTACCTGGAGAGCGTCCGCGGGCCGGCGATCTTCATCGCCAACCACTCCAGCCATCTGGACACGCCGCTGATCCTGGGTGCGCTGCCACCGCGGATCACCGAGAACCTCGCGGTCGGGGCGGCCGCCGACTATTTCTACGACTCCCGGGCGCTGGCTGCGGTCACCACGCTGTTGTTCAACACCTTCCCGGTGGACCGGCGGGCACCGCGGCGAAGTCGCAGTCTGGCCGCCGACCTCGTCGACGAAGGCTGGAGCCTGCTGCTCTACCCGGAGGGCGGCCGCTCGGTGGAGGGCTTGCTGACCGGTTTCAAGCTGGGTGCCGCGCAACTGTGCGCGAAGAAGCGGGTGCCCGCGGTGCCGATCGCGCTGCGCGGCACGTTCGCCGCGATGCCCCGCGGCCGGCGCTGGCCTCTTCCCGGTCGGCCCCGGGTCACCGTCCGGATCGGGCGACCGCTGTGCATCAGACCGGACGAGGGGGTGCCTGATTTCCGCACCAGGCTGGTGCGCGCCGTAGCGACCCTCTGGGCGGAGGACGATCTCGGCTGGTACGGCGCCCTGAGGGCGGCTGCCGACGACTCGCTGGCGTTACCCTCGGGCGTGAGCGGCGTGCTGCCGACCACCGTGGCGGGCCAGCCTGCTGAGGGCCGCGACATGGCTCCGTGGCGCCGGATCTGGGAAGCCAGCCGCCCACCCGCCAATGACAGCTGACCCACCGGCTGGCAATTAGCTGCCGCCCTTGGGCATGGACTCGTAGATCTCCTTGCACTCCGGGCACACCGGAGACCCGGGCTTGGGCGAGCGCGTCACCGGGAACACCTCGCCGCACAGGGCCACCACATGCGTTCCCATCACCGCGCTCTCGGCGATCTTGTTCTTGCGCACGTAGTGGAACATCTTGGGGGTGTCGTCGCCGGTGGTGTCGGTCCCCTCTGGGCGGGTGTCGACATCAGGCAAAGTCAGCGTGCTCACCCACCCATGATGCCACCGCAACTACGACACGCATCCATGTGGCTGCTCAGCGGGCGGCTCCCACAACGACAAGCATCCATGTCGCCCTTGCGGGGGTCAGCCTTCGATGATGGGGTGGGGGCGGGTCTCTAGCTCGCGCGTGTGGCGGGCGTGGCGGAGCTTGTTGACCGGCTCGGACTTGCGGGGGGCACGGTCGTTGGCGATGAGGACCGCCATCCAGGGCAGCGGCACGGAGAGCACGAGAAAGCCCACTGCGAGCCACCAGGTCTGGTAGAACACGCCGGCCAGGGCGAGGCAGGGGATGCGGGCACCCATCAGGATCGCGTACTTGCGCCGGCGCAGGGCGTATTGCTCCGCGTAGGAAGGTTCAGCCTCCGTGATGAGCGTAGGGACATCGCCTGAGCGGCCGTGCTCATTCGGATCTCTCACACTGTCATCTCCTGCTACTTCTTGGCAGCCGCCTTCATCTGCTGCTTGTACTCTCGCACCTTGGCCAGCGACTCGGCATCGGTCACGTCGGCGGCCGATCGGTAGATGCCCTCCTCGCCGAAGGCACCTGCCACCTCGCGCCAACCCGCCGGCTGCACGCTGCGCTGCTTGCCCAGCAGCGCCACGAATATCTGTGCCTTCTGCATCCCGTAGCCCGGCAGCGCGACCAACCGATCGAGCAGCTCCTGCGCATCGGAGACATCCCGCCACAGGCCTGTCACCTCGCCGCCGTAGCCCTCGACCAGCGCCTGACAGATTTCCTGCACTCGCCTGGCCATCGACTTGGGGTACCGGTGCAACGCCGGCGGGGTGGCGAACAGCTCCGCCAGAGCATCGGAGTCGTAGCCGGCCAGCTCGTGCGCGTCGAGGTCGTGACCCAGCCGCCGCTGCAGCTCGTAGGGTGCGGCGAAGGCCCGCTCGATCGGCACCTGCTGATCGAGAAGCATCCCGAGCAGCAGCGCGAGCGGGTCACGCTCCAGCAACGCATCCGCGGGTGCATCCTGGCTCAGCATCATGCTCACTGCTCGAGCTTACCGTTCAGGCCGCCGGCACGGTGCTGGCCGCCCGCCCCAGCGGTGGCTGGAGCCGGAAGTAGGCATCACCGAGGATCCGGCGCTGCAGCAGGCGGCTGCGATGCATGGCCCGGTAAATGGAGGTGCGCAGCAGGACCGCGGGCGGGGCGTCGAAGGTGAACATCCACTCCTGGCGCAGCTGAAGGCGGCGGGCCTTCGCCACGTCGCCCTGCCGGATGCGCTGGAATTCCCGCAGCGCCGCAGCCATCGGCTGGGAGGTCCCCAGCGCGCCGTCGACCAGTTTCGCCAGGGTCACGCCGTCGATGAGCGCGTGGTTGACGCCCTGGCCGAGGATCGGCGTCAGCGTATGCGCCGCATCACCCACGAGGACCAGGCCCGGCCGGGACCACTGCGGCACGACCGTGGTGAAGATGTCCAGCATCGAGGTGTCCTTCCACCCGCTGATATGCGTCCGGAGCGGAGCGCTCAGCTCGGGCGCAAGCTCGTCAAGCCGCGCGTGCAGCGCACCGATTCCCTGCCGGCGCAGGTCCTTGAGCCCGCCCTTGGGGATGTTGAAGCCGACCCGCACCGAGTCCGGGTAGGTAGGGACGAACACCGCATGCCGGCTCCCGTTCAACGCGATCCGGTAGCTGCCGGCCCATTCCACCGGGCACGGCAGCCTCAACCACACCACATCACGCGCCAGGGGCAGCATCCGGTGCTGCAGCCCCGACATGGCGAGCACCTTGCTGAAGCGGCCGTCCGCACCGACCGTGAGCTCAGCGCGGACCTCCTGGGGACCTTCGGGCCCGAGGTAGCACACACCGCGCACCACACCGCCCTCCTCGACCAACCTGGTGACGTTGGCGGGCTGGCGCAGCTCGAACCCGCCGTGCTGAGCCGCCGCGCCGGCGAGCACCCGCAGCAGGGTGGGCTGCGGTATCTCCATCGGGTACGGGCAGGCGTAGGGAAAGACATCGAAGTCCACCCGCATCGCGGTCCGGCCACCCTCGGTCATCTCCAGCCGCCGGGTGACCAGCGCACCGATGGCCGTGATCTCCTCTAGCAACCCCAACCGGTCCAGCAACCACACCCCATCCGGTGAGATCGACTCTCCACGGAAGGACCGCTGGAAATGTGGGGCCTTCTCCAGCACCACGACCCGCCGGCCGCGGCGGGCCAGGGCCAATGCGAGAGTGAGCCCGGCAGGTCCGCCGCCGACGATGCACACATCCACGCTGGTCACATTCATCGCTGGCACCTCTCTTCTTCCCCGCTGGCCAGCGGGAGACTTAGTCGGCCGAAGCCCCGGGCCGCTCCCACTACCTCGCTCACCGCGGTGAGCAGGCCCGAGCGGAGTTCTTGCACGAGGAAGTGCCCACCGTCGAGCATCCGCAGCTCGAACCGGTTCGCGGTGTACCCGCGCCAGGCCGCGAGATGCTCGTGGCTCACGAGCGGGTCCCGCATCCCACCGAACGCATAGATCGGGCATGGCAACGGCCTGCCATGAGCCGGCACCCCGCTGCGGCATACGCTCAGGTCGTCGCGCAGCCGCGCCATCAGCGGGATGAGCCACTCCGACCGCTGCAGCAGCAGTGCCGGCAGGCCGCCGATCTCATGCAGGCGCTGTGCCAGCTCATCGTCATCGACGGCTTCGGGCACCAGCGCGGAGCACTGTACGTGCGGCGCGGCACACGCGGTGGCCAGCAGCGCCTGAGGTGGGCGGCAGCCGGCGGCCAGCCGGTGTACCGCGACGCTGTAGGCGACCAGGGCGCCCATGCTGTGCCCGAACAGGATGTGCGGCTGCTCCAGAAGCTCGGCCAGCTCACCGGCCAGCAACCGGGTCAGCTCCCCCAGGTCGCGCTGGCGAGGCTCCCGGATCCGGCTCTCCCGGCCGGGCAACTGCACGGCGCGCACCTGCACTGGCGGCCCCGGACACAACGACCGCAGCGATCCCGGCCAGTCGCGGAACGCTGATGCACCGCCGCCAGCATGATGGAAGCAGACCAGCGTGGCAGGCTCGGGGGTCACGAGGCCCACCGCAGCGCCCGCCGGCTGGCCGCGCGCACGCCGAGCAGCGCACTGAGCCCGGCACGCACCGGTGCCCGGCACTGCCGCATCCGCAACAACGACCGCGCGATCCACAGCCGGATGTCAGGTAGATGCCCAGGCGAGCCGTGCACGTCGTCGAACTCCATCAGGTCCAGCCTGCGGACGCTTCGCGACAGCAGCTCCCACTCCTGCCGCGGGATGATCTCGTCACGAGCACTGGCCAGGTACGCCACCGGGATATCGAGGCCGGCCAGTTGCCCGTCCCGCAGCGCAAGCTCCTCCAGGTGCTCGAACAGTCCCGTACGCGGCACCCCGGTCAGGTGCGCCAGGGTGCGGGTGGTGGTCTGCGGGAGCCGCTGCCACCAGCTGCGGTCGGTGAACAACGACCGCACCGGGGCGCCGAGGGTCACCACCCCGCGCAGCCGCGGGTCCTCCAGCGCAGCGCGGATCGCCAGGTGCCCGCTGAAGCTGATCGCGACCGCGTACACCTCCTCCACCGCGACCCGCGGGGCCAGGCCATCGAGCAGCGCGGGCAGCATCCGCCAGCTGCTGGCGCCATAGCGCAGCGTGTTCTCCCCCACCGACGGCATCTCGGCGACCACGACCGCCATCCCGAGCCGCCGCGCCGCCAGCAGGAACGGGGTCCACTGCTCCTTGATGCTGACGATCCCGCCGCTGACCAGCAACAGCGGGCGAGGTTCCCGGCTCAGGCCCGCCACCAGGCACACCACCCGGCCACCGGCCACGGGTAGCTCCCACCGGTGGATCCCGGCCTGCCCCGCGCACCACTGCTGGAAGGACTGCACGCAGGCACTGGCGGCGCGCACCCGAGCGGGGCCGTCGGGGTACGGGAACCGGGCCAGGTTGTAGTAGCGGCAGGCGGTCAGATACTGGCCTCGCTCGGCATGCCCAGCCGCCTCGGCACTCCACTCGGTGGGCCAGCATCCGGGGCCCTCGCCATCAGGGCGGTGGATACGCGCCAGCACCTCCCGGCAGCGCGCCGGCGTGATGCCCTGAGCGCGCGCGTGCAACAACACCAGATCGGACAACTCATCCAGGTAACTCTCCTCGACACGGGACAACGCCATCACACCCTCGCCGCGGTCCGGTGCGCAGCGACGCCGACGCACCAGCGGCGGCGCACGGTGGCGGTGGCGTAGTGCCAGCCAGCGCCAGCGGGCGGGGCGCTGACCACACGGGTTTCCTCGACCCGGAAGGGCAGCGCGTGCAGGTCCACCCGCAGTCCCTCGCCCAGCGCCTTGGCGTGGGCCTCCTTCAGCGTCCACAACCGGACCAGAGCGCGATGACGGTCGACCTCGGGCAGCCCCTCCAGCCAGCGGCGTTCGGAGTCGCCGCAGGCGAGGCGATCGATCCCGGTCGCGAGCAACGGCCGGTCGGCCTCCTCGACGTCCACCCCGATCCGGCCGCGCCGGCTGACCCCGACCACCAGCAGGTCACCGGTGTGGCTCAGGCTGACCTCGGCATCGGGGCCTCGCGCCACGTAAGGCCGGCCGGTCCGGTCGGCGCCCAACCGCACGGCCGACGGGCGGACACGGGGTGCATTGACACCGGGCGCCATCGCCAGCACCGCCTTCATCAACCGCCGGGAGGCCACCAGGCGGCGGCGGAACTCCACGCTGTCCGACCGCTGGTACCGCCGGTAGCTGTCGTCCAGCAGCACGCGCAGTGCACCGGCAGCCGGTGGCTGGTCGGCCCATGCGGCGACGAACGCGTAGACCACCACGTGGCCGCGCCGGTGCAATTCCCGCGCTACCCGGGCCCACCGCGTGGCAGCCTGCGGGCGCAGCGGGCCGTGCGGGCGAGCGGCGAAGGCCTCACCGGACGGAGGGTTGGTCAGCCCGCTTGGCCGGTGCGGCAGACGAAGCACGTGCGGGGTCATCGACGAGGTCATCGAGCTCCTCCAAGGTCTGCTTGAGGTCGGCGAGCACGTCGGCGGCCAGTGCCCCGTCCAGCACCCGGTGGTCGAAGGTCAGCGACAGCGGCAGCAGCGGGGCGACGCACACCTGCCCGTCCCGCACCACCGCGGCGTCCCAGATCTGGCCGAGACCGACGGTGACAGCGGTACCGCCCGAGGAGAAGAACCGGCCGACGGGGCGGTGGCCCAGTGAGCTGACCGCGACGGTGCCCATGCTGGCCTGCCGCCGGCCCAGCCGGCAGCCCAGCCCGAACGCGAGCCGGCCCACTGGCCACGGCAATCGCTGCAGCAACCGGACCCGGCGTAGCTCGGGGATCTCCGCCACCGCAGAGTCGCGCAGCCGGTCCACGGTGCGCTGGATCTCCGCCAGGCTCGAGGCGTGCACCGCGGGCAGCACCACCGCCAGCACGGCGCGCTGACCCTCGCTGATCTTGTCCAGGGTCAGCTTCGCGTCCACCGAGGCGTACCTGACGATGCGCGGCACCAGCCGGCCGCCATAGGCGGCGTTGGCGTCAGGATGGCGGAGCAGCACCCGACCGACCGCGGCGAGCACGTAGCTGACCACCGAGTACCGCCGGCACCCAGCGGCACCGCCGAGGGCAGCGCCGCGGTGCGCCAGCAGGCGGGTCATGTCCACCTCGGTGTCCAGGTAGACGGGGCTGGCGGCGTGCACGAACCGCAGGAAGTGCAGGGTGTGCCTGCGTTGCGCCGGCACCCGGCCCGCCTCGTTGCCTGTGGGGCGGTTCATCGGGTCACCAGGACGCCGTGCACCTGGCGCAGGCTGCGGGACTCCAGTAGCTGCGGTACCGGCAGCCGGGCCCCGACGCTGCCCTCCAGCGCGGTCAGCAGCTTGAGCAGGTGCACGGAGTCCCACGCCACCAGGTCGTCGAAGTCGGTGTCGAGGTCTGCTGCTCCCAGCGGCAGACCCACCTCTGCCTGCACGAGGGTGAGGAAGTCGTCGATGCTCATAATCCCGGCCAATCGGACGTGAGGCTGATGTGGCTCACCGGTGCGGGCAGCCTGGACAGGTCGTGCTCGTAACACTCGGTCCCCGAGGCGTCCATGCCGCGGTCAGCGAACCCGTGCTGCCGGTACAGCTCACGGACTTTCTGGTTGCGGGCGCCCGGGCGGTAGCGTCCGCGCACCGCAACGGCTCCCACCCGCTGCGCGCCGCTCAGGATCGCGTTCAGGCAGGCCGATTCAATCCCGCGTGCCAGCACCCGGCAGGAGAGCAGGAAGTTCTCGATATCGAGCACGTCGCCCTGCCAGCGCGCGAACACCGCGCCGGTGGTGCCGTGGGCGCCGAACCGGTCCGCGCAGCGGACCGCCAGCACCAGCGTGCCCGCCTCGCCCAGCATCCGCCGCACCGCGGGGCCGTCCAGCCGCTGGGTGGTCAGGTTGAACCGGTTGGTGCGTTGAGTGAGCTGCGCGAGCCGCGCCACGTCGGCCGGCGACGGCCGGAACAGCTCCACGGTCGTGTGCAGCTGCGCCAGGTAATCCGTACCCGTGCCCGCCCCGGCCCGGCAGTGCCGACGGCGGCCCTCAGCGCGGTATCTCGCCGTGCGAGCCAGATCCTCCTCGGTGACCTCCTGGGTGGCGAACCACCCATCGAGCAGCAGACGCTCGGAGTGCAGGGCCGGCTCGGCCCTTTCGATGTCGATCACCGCCACCTCGGGCAGCTCGGCGCGCACCATGTCGCGTTCGACGGGGTTGTCGTCGACGAAGACCATGCTGTCGACGCCGATTCCGAGCCTCTCGGCGAGGCGGGAGATGTTGACGGGTTTGTGCTCCCAGTTGGCGACGATCGCGACGAAGTCGTCCTCTGCCAGCGCCAGCCCGGGCATGGCGTGCAGCGCCTCGCGGACCGCGGCGTCGTCGTTCTTGGAGCAGACCGCCAGCAGGGCTCCCTGGGAACCGAGCTGCTTGACCACCCGCTGGAAGGCCTGGAAGGCCGCACCGCGGTAACCCCCGGAGGCCTCCAGGCCGTCCACCCCGTCCTCGGCGAGGACCCCACCCCACAGCGTGCCGTCCAGGTCCAGCACTAGGCACTTACGGGTCCGACCACGCACGCTGCACACCAGGTGGCCGACCTCCCGGGCGAGGCGGTGGAGCAGCGGGTCCGAGAAGCACACCCTGGCGTAGGTGGCGACGCGGGGGTCGTAAGCCCGCGGGGTGTCGCAGATCAGCGGCTCCAGGTCGAGTATCACCATGCCGGGCCGCTCGCCCAGATCCAGCAGGTCGGCGTTGAACCGGCGCCAGGCCGCGCCCAGCGCTGCCCGGGAGCGGTAGTCGACCAGCTGGGCGGCCCAGTGCGCCGGCAGCGGGACGGTGGTGCACACCAGCGTTCCTGGCCGGTGCTGGGCCTGAGCGATCTGCGCCACCAGTGCCGACGTCTCCTCCAGTACCGCGATCACCTCGGGGACCGTCCACGGCGTGGGGAGCTGGTCGAACACGATGTGGGCGTCGAGCAGGCAGAGGGTGATGTCCGGCGCGCACCGGGACAGTTCGCTGTGCGGGTCGGCCAGCTCCACCGCGTACTGGCCGAAGGCACCGACCTGGGTGCGCAGCAGGAAACCGTGCCGGGCCAGGTGTGCTGCGAGCGGGGCCAGGATCGGCTCGACCGTGCAGCTGCCAGTGACCGCGATGGTCACCACCGGGGTGCTGGGGTGGGCGGCGAGTACCTCCCCGGCGTCCAGCCGGGCCAGCACCGCCCCGGCGCGGTGCAGCCCGGCGTCGTCGAGGCCGGCGAGCAGCCCGCGGACCTGCGGGTAGGCCTGTGCCAGCATCCCGGTTGCCAGCCAGGTTCGCAGCTGGACGGCTGTAGTCTCTATGGTTTCTGCAGGCAGAGCGGTCATGACCACTCACACCCCTTCCACCGCGAACCCGGTCCGGATCCATTTGCTCGACTCGATGGCGATGCCCAACGCCCGCTGTCCCGGCCTGATCCGCTGGGCGAGCAGGTCCAGCTGCACGAAGGGCAGTGCGTTGGCGTTGTTGCCGGTATCGGCGACACAGCTGACTTCCTCGGCGGCGTCCACCCCGAGCGCCTTGACGATGCTCGCGGTCATCCGGCCGGACAGCTGCGGCGGAAGCAGGTAGGCCAGATCCGCCATGGACCATCCGGTGCCCTCGAGCAGCAGGCGCAGGACGTCCTTGGCCATCGGTGGGACGCGCCGCTCGATCGCTTTGTAGTCTTCGTGCACGGCCTGCTCGCCGGTGCCGGCGCCGGCGACGTTGAACCAGTTGACGACCTGGCCGGGCGGGCAACCGAGGCCGACGAAGTCGTTGACCACCAGCCGCAGCACCATGCAGGGCCGCACCTCATCGGGGGTGATCACAACAGCGCCCGCGCCGTCTCCGAAGATCACATAATTGACCAGCTCGGGGGCGGACAGTGCCGCGAAATCGCGCGCCACCAGGTGCTTGGAGCAACTGTCGGCGCCGATGACCAGCCCGGTCCGGCCGGTGGACTCGACGATCGCGGCCGCGACCTGGAGCGCTGCCACCGCGCCAGCGCAACCAGACTGCAGCTGGTAGGTGGGGACCTCGTGGATACCGAGTGCCTCGGCGACCAGGTTGACCGTGGCCGGCATCAGGTGATCGGGAGTGGCGGTGGACAGCACCACGAAGTCCACATCGTGCGGTTCCAGGCCGGCCCTGGCCAGCGCCTGGCCCCCGGCCTGGGCGCCGAGGTCGGCCAAGGTGTGGGTGACCCGGCCGGTGGCCAGCTCGACGGCGAGGTAACGCTGCCTGGTGCCGATGAACGCCTCGATCCAGGCGGCGCTGGTGCCGAAGTGCTCGGCCATCGTGTCGTTGCCGATAGGGTCGTTGGGCAGCGCTGTCCCGGTCGCAGCGAGGTACGTGGTCATGTCGCTCCCTTCCCGGGGGTGGGCTGGTACCGATCGAGGATGAAGCTCAGGAGGTCTTCGACGGTGGCGATGTTCTCCAGCAGATCGGCCGCCAGCAGCGGTTGCTCCAGGCCGAGGAGGTCCCGCAGCCGGTCGGTGAGCTGCACGACCATGATCGAGTCGTAGCCGAGATCCTCTTGCAGTTTGGCCGTGGGATGCAGGTCGCCGACGTGGTAGCCGCCGACGGCGGCCACCGTGGCCAACACTTGCCGGGCGAATGCGGATCCGTTGCCCCGGCCTGCCCCAGCCAGCTCCGCAGCAGCCTCCCTAGTGGCGGCTCCGGCGGCATTTTCCGGGGCGAGGGCGGAGGTGGCCGCGGTGCTGGGGTGGGCCGAGGTCCAGAAGCGCGGCCCCGGGTCGAACGCGTACCCGGGCAGCCGCAGCGGCTCGCGCTCCTGCGGTCCGTACAACTCGGCCCAGCGGGGCACCAGCCCGTCCCGATGCAGCACCGCAAGGACCTCGGCAAGCTCGCGACCCGTGGCGGCCGGGCCTGGGCACGGTGCCAGCAGCTCCAGCCTCAGCGCTGCCGGTATCTGGCGGGCCAGCGACAGCAGCACCGACCGCGGGCCGACCTCCACCAGGTGGGTGGGCCCGCGGCTGATCACCGCTTCCAGCGCGGCGGAGAACAGCACGGGCTGGCAGACCTGCTCGGCCCAGTACCCGGCATCCATCTCCGCGCCGTGGATGAACCGTCCGCGCACCGTCGAGGCGATCGGGATAGCGGGCGCGCGGGCGGCCACCCCCGCGGCGAGCGCCCGTAACGGCTCGGCCACGGACACCACCAGCGGTGAGTGGAATGCGTGCGAGACCGTCAGCGGTGTGCTGTGCACGCCTGCCTCGGCGAGCCCGGCGGCGATCCGGTGCACCGCGCTGTCCTCGCCGGAGATCACGACGCTGCGGGGGCCGTTCACCGCGGCGATGCCGACCCGGCGCTCTGGCTCAAGCAGCGCCTCGATGTCCCGAGCACCGGCATGCACCGCGAGCATGCCGCCACGCTCGGGCAGCGCCTGCAGGAGGCCACCGCGACCGACCACCAGCCGGCAGGCGTCCTCCAGGGTGAGCACGCCGGCCAGGCAGGCCGCGGCGAACTCGCCGACGCTGTGGCCCACCATCGCGATCGGTGCCACGCCCAGGTCCAGCAGTGTCGCGCCGAGTGCGTACTCCACCGCGAAGAGCGCTGGCTGGGTCAGCTCGGTCCGGTGCAGCTCCTCGCCACCGTCACACAGCACCGACCGGATCGAGCGGCCCAGGTGCGGCCGCATCGCCGTATCCACTTCGTCGAGCCTGCGGCGGTAGGGCAGGCACGCTGCCTGCAGTGCCTGGGTCATCCCCGGGTACTGCGCGCCCTGGCCGGTGAACAGCAGCGCCACCTGCGGTGGACCGGCGTCGCGCCGAGCAGCACGGTCCAGCGCTGCGTCGTTGGCCAGCATCTCCCGCAGGTAGTTCAGCAACTGATCCCGGCTGTCCACCGCGACGGCCAACCGGTATCGCAACGTCGACTTGACCTGGTTGGTGGCGTGGCAGAATTGCGTGAGCCGCTCTTCGGGCGCCCGGCCGAGAGCCTCGGATATCAGGGCGACGTTGCGCCGCAACCCAGCACGGTTGTTCGCCGAGACCGTCAGCACACCGGTACCGCTGCGCCGGGCCGGGCGCCGCACCGCAGGCGCGCAGCACAGCGCAACGTGCGCGTTGGCGCCACCCAGTCCGAAACTGCTCACCCCCGCCCGCACCGTCCCCCGAGGCAGCCGGATCGCTGATCGGGCCAACTCCAGCCCAGCATCGGCCAGCCGCAGTTCCGGGTTCTCGGGCGCGCTGAGCAGGCTCGACGGCAGCACCCGCCGGTCCAGGGCGAGGCAAGCCTTGATCAGGCCGGCGATCCCGGCGGCGCCCTCGGCGTGGCTGAGGTTGCCCTTGACCGAGCCCAATGCGCACGGCCTGGCCCGGTCCGCGCCGTGCAGCTCTCCCAGCGCCCGTACCTCGATCATGTCGCCGAGCCGGGTTCCGGTGCCATGGGCCTCGACGAAGGTGATGTCAGCGGGATCCACGCCGGCGCGGTGGTATGCCTGTGCCAGCACGTCCCGCTGGGCCCACCGGTTCGGCGCGGTGATGCCGTTGCTGCGCCCGTTGGAGTTGACTGCGCTACCCTCGATCAGCGCGTAGATCATCTGGTTGTCAGCCAGCGCCTCGTCCAACCGGCGAAGCACGACGAGCCCGACGCCCTCACATCGCCCGATCCCGTCAGCGTCTGCGCTGAACGGCTTGCACCGGCCGTCGGGCGCGGACAGCCCGGACTGCGTGTAGAAGATCGACAATGCCGGGGTCAGGACGAGGTTCACCCCACCGGCGATCGCCAGGTCGCATTCACCGCTGCGCAGCGCCATGGCAGCCAGGTGCACCGCCACCAGTGATGACGAGCACGCGGTGTCCACCGCGACGCTGGGCCCCCGCAGATCCAGGTGGTAGGAGATGCGGTTGGCCGCCATGTAGTACCCATTGCCTGAGCCGCCCTGCGCGGTCATCTTGCGGAAGTCCGACAACTGCAGAGCTGCCCACTCACCGGACATGATCCCGACGTGCACACTGGTGCGGCTGCCCGCCAGCGAGGTCGGCGGGAGCCCGGCGTCCTCCAGCGCCCGCCACGCGGTCTGCAGCACCAGCCGATGCTGCGGGTCCATCGCGGCCGCCTCACGCGGCGAGATTCCGAAGAACTCGTGGTCGAATGCATCCTGGTCGGCCAGGAAGCCACCGAAGCGGGTATTGGTGGTCCCGGCCCGTCCGTCAGCGGCGTAGAAGTCCTCGGCACGCCAGCGCTGCTGCGGCACCGGCCCGATCCCGTCGCCACCGCGGATCAGCATGTCGAAGAACGCGTCGGGATCCGCAGCACCCGGAAACCGGCAGTCCATCCCGACGACCGCTATCGGGGTCAAGAGGCTGCCTGCTCGTCGTCGGAGAGCTTCCCGTGCAGGTGACCGGCCAGCGCCGTGACGGTCGGGTAGTCCCAGGCCAGGGTGGGCTCGACGACCAGGCCCAGGTCGTCCTCGATCTCAGCGCACAGGGTCAGCGCGTACACCGAGTCCAGGCCGTACTCGGCCAGTGGGCGCGAGGGGTCGATCTCGGCAGGGTCGACCTTGAGGTATGAAGCCACTTTCCCGGTCAGCCATCGCCCGACGCTGGTTGGGCTGGGAACCGCTGTCATGATCATCGTCCTCCTGGTGTCGGGCTCGGCCGCCGGATCAGGCCGCGCCGGGCAACGTCCGGGACACGAGCTCGTCGCTCAGCCCGAAGCCGCGGCGCTCGCCGGCCCGGCGCAGCAGCTCGGCGTACAGAGCGTCGTCGAGTTCGGTGGGCACTGGCGCCGGGTGCCTGCCGATGCGGTGCAGCAGCCGGCTCAACGCGGCCTGCAGCCAGGCTGTCCCGGCTGGACCGAGCTGCCCGGGGTGGTGCGTCCACACTCCAATGCAGGCCGCAGCCGCGAGCAGCGTCGCGTAGCGGTCGGTCAGCGCCAGGCTGGCCGGGCCGGCGAGCACACCGCGCTCGCCGGGCGGGATGCCGGCCGCGTCGCGGCTCAGCTCGCGCATCGCCACCACCAACTCCGCAGCGAGGGCCCCCAGCCCGGCTTCCCCACCGTGCTCGGACCGCATGGTGTCCACCGCCGCAGGCAGGGCGGCCAGCAGCGGGTCGGGCTGGGGGTTGCCCATGGGGCTGGTCGGCCCGAGCTGGTCGGGTTCCCACGGCGGCACCGGTCCGCTGGGGTCGAACAGCTCCGGTGGGGCCTCGGCAGACTCCGGCAGCGCCCGCATCAGCCCTGGCAGCTGCCGCAACACGGTCAGCTGGGAGGGCAACCCGCCGCCGAGCACGATGCCGAGCGCGGGCAAGTCGCGCATGTGCTTACCGAACACGGCGTGCTCACCCTCGCGCAGGTAGCACCTGGCGCCGAGCACGACCGCCAGGTTGTTGACCGCTTCCTCCAGCATCAGCGGCACCAGATACTTGGTGGCGGCCGAGTACACGTCGGCGTTCACCGGTAGCAGGTGCACTGCTCGGGCCGCGGCCGTGACCAGGCAGTCGGCGATCAGCAGGTCGGTGAACGCGCTGGCGAGCACGGCGCGGGCGTGCGAGAAGTCACCCACGCAGCGCCCGTACAGCCGGCGGGCTACCGCGAACCGGAGCACGGTGAACAGCGCGCCATCCACCATGCCCAGCCCGATGCCTGCCGCCACGCAGCGGCTGACCGGCAAGGATGGTCGTGCGACCGGCATGCCCTCACCGACCATGCCGATCATGGCCTGCTCGGGCACCGGGCAGCTGTCGAAGGAGAGCCCGCCGATCTGGCAGCCCCGGATCCCGTCGGTCCGCCAACGGGGCAGCCGGCTCAGGCACCCGGCCGGCAGCTCGGCCAGCTGGACCAGGAGCAGGGAGTGGCTGCCACCGGACCTACTGTCCCCGATGCCGGCGACCACGACAGCGGCCTGAGCCCGGCCCGCGTTGTTGATCACCTCCTGGCGGCCGGTGAGCCGGATTTGCGGCCCGTGGCGCGCGGCGCGCAGCGCGGGCTGTCTCAAGTCCGGGCCGATGGTGAGCTCGTGGTGTGCACCAGACACCTTGCCCCCGCCCGGTCCCCCGGCCAGTAACAGCTCAGCCAGGCGCTTGCGAGCGACCTCAGAGTCGCTCAACCACACGGCGCTGGCCGCCATGAAAGAGTCGACGCCGTAGCCGACCCCCAGCGCAGCGTCCCGGCGGAACACCGGGCGGAGCCGGCGCACCAGTGCGTCGGTCGACTCGAGGCGGCCGCCCAGCTCGCGAGGCACGAATTCGGCGTTGGCGTTCCAGCCGTCCAGCAACCGCTCGCCGGCCGCGAAGAGCTGGCGCCGCTCGTCGTCGGCCATGATCGCGGCATGGCCGACGGGGTTGTCCGGCTGGTACGGGTCGCCGAACAACGTCTCCAGGCAAGGCGATGATTGCACGGCCATCACCGCAGCTCCCCATCCGGTTGCGGGCTGGAGAACAGCGACGGCGCCACTCCGCTGGCCACCTGCCGTCCCAGCACATGCAGCAGCACGTCGTGGGGCACCCGCTGGATATGCGAGGAATCGCCCAGCGCGACGAGCACCCGGGACAGGCACGCGTGCAGCCATCCGCCGTGGCACCACAGTGCAGCGGTCACACTCCCGCGCCGGGCGGCTGCGTCCCGGTTGCGCAGCCACAACAGCAGCGCGGCCGCGCCCGCCATGGCAGTGGCGAGCCTGCCAGCGAGATCGAAGGCGACCGGCGGCATGTCGAGGCGGGCCGGCGGAAGCTGGTCCATCAACCGGTGCAGGGTGCCGACCGCGGCATCTAGGCGGCGCGCGGCGTCGGCCACGCTGTCCAGCTCGGGTTCACTACGGCGCAGCGCGGTGAGCTCCTCAACGGCCGCGGGGAGCGCCAGCAGCAGGCTGCAGCCGCGCGTGGCCACCAGCGAGAGCCGGCCGAGGTCACCGTCGGGAAGATTTTGCGACAGCTCGCAACAGGTGCGCAACCCGGCCGCCGGCGGCCGGCCAGCCTCCCGGGCACGGACCAGCAGCGGGAACTGGCCGATCAGAGTGGTCAGGTTGACCAGAGTGTTGCCGTCGAACAGAGACACGATCCGGTGGTCCCGCTCTACCTTGCCGAACATGCCCCCCTCGGGGCCGCCGGCCAGCAGGACGCGGGGGCCCAGCAACCGTCGCAGCCGCGCGATCATGGCCTCCGCGCGGACCGGGAGGACGTACTTGATCGCCGCCGCGATCACGCTTAGCTCCGGGGTGAGGGTCTGGATCGCGCGGCCCGCGACGACGCAGAATGCCTCGGCCAGCAGGTGGTCGGCGTAGCACTCGGCCAGCGTCGTGGCCATCCAAGGCGCCTCGAGCAGGCAGCACCCGGAGACCTCCCGGCGATCGGCGACCCGCATCGCCAGCCGCAGTGCGTGGTCGGTGCCGCCCACCGACAGCGCGGCGCACAGCGTCCGGGTCAGCTGCAAGGCCTTGAGCACGGTCTCCAGGCCGCTGCCCTCCGGCCCGATCATGTTGGCACTGGTCACCTTCACGCGTTCCAGCCGGAACCCGCTGACGTCCACTCCCCGGATGCCGTGGGTGGGCACCTTGGGCAGCCAGCGCACGCCGCCAGCCGGTACCCGGGCCTTCTCGACGAGGAACAGGCTGAAGCCCCGGGGACCGCCCTCGTCACGGGTCCTGGCCAGCACGCACAGTGTGCTGCTGCGGATGGCGTTGTTGATCAGCCACTTCTCGCCGGTCAACCGGTACCCAATGCCGGTCCGGATGGCCCTCACCTCGCCCGCCAGCAGGTCGCTGCCGTGCTCCCGCTCGGTCAGCGCCCACGCGACCGGCTCGCCCGCGCCGATGATCGACGCCAGCCGGAGCCCCTGCGCGGCGTTGCCGGCGACCCAGACACACACCGCACCGAGGTAGCTCGCGCTGTGCCCGATCGCCACGGTGAGGTCGCGGCGGGCCAGCGCGCGCACCAGTTGTATCGAGGTGTCGTAGTCGGCCAGCCGACCGCCGTGGCGGGCCGGCACGTAGTAATGCTGCAGGCCGAAGTCCTCCAGCTGGCGGCAGATCTCGGCCGGGAACTGTTCGTCATCGTCCAGAGCGAGGCAGCGCCGGTAGCTGAAGACCGTCTGCGGGTCGCTGGGATCACCGAGGTGATGTTCCAGCCGATGCACCTCGGCCAGCGCAGGATAGGGCATGGCTCAGCCCACCGTTCCGGTGGCCGGGACCCGCTCGTCCGTCAGCTCGGACAGGCCCCCGTCGATAAACCGCTGGCACATGGTGCGGCGCTGCACCTTGCCGCTCGTAGTCCGGGACACCGTGCCGGGCCTGACGAACACCACCCGGGACAGATACAGGTCGAACTCGGCGCGGATGCGCGCCCTGACCGCTGCGGCCAGCTCGGGCAGCAGGATGCCGCCAAGTTGACTGCTCCGCACCTCCTGCACGAGCACGACCGGCCCGCCGGTCGCCTCGATCGTGAAGGCCGACGCCATGAGCAGTGCCGGGTGCAGGCCGGCTACGGCGCGCTCGAGGTCCTGCGGGTACAGGTTGCGGCCGTTGACGATGAGCATCTCCTTGATGCGACCGGTGACGTACAGCTGGCCCTCGAGCACCGCGCCGAGATCGCCGGTGCGCAGGAAGCCGGTCCGGCCGTCCACGGTGGCCGCCCGGAAGGTCGCCGCCGTCAGCTCGGGCTGGCGCCAGTAGCCCGCCGCGACACTGCTACCCCGCAGCCAGATCTCCCCGACGGCACCGTCGGGAAGCACCTTGTGGCTGGCCGGGTCGACAATCTGGACCTCGGGATCCCCGCTGACCGGTCCGCTGCTGACCAACCGGCATCCAGATGTCCCCGACGGCGGCTCCACGAGCCGGTCGCGGTGCAGCGCCGCTGCATCGACGCCCCTGCTGACGACCCCTTGCCCAGCCCGACCGGTCACGTACAGCGTCGCCTCGGCGAGCCCGTAGCAGGGCACCAGCGCTGTGGGGCGCAGCCCAGCCGGCCCGAACCGAGCCAGGAACGCATCCAGAGTGTCTGCGTGCAATGGCTCCGCGCCATTGAGCATCGTGGTCATGCAGGATAGGTCCAGGCCCGCGAGCTGCTCGTCGGTAATCCGGCGGATCGCCAGGTCGAAGGCGAAGTTGGGTGCCATCGTCGCGGTGGCTCGTAACTCACTGATCGCCTGCAGCCAGCGATATGGTCGCTTCAAGAAGTCGACCGGCGACAGGATCCCCATGGTGCAACCGGCGAACAGGGCTTGCAGCCCTCCGATCAGCCCCATGTCGTGGTAGTGCGGTAGCCAACTGACGATCACCGAGTCCGGGCCGGTGGCCAGCGCCCGGCTGATCAACCGCTCGTTGTGCAGCAGGTTGCCCCAGGTGATCACCACCCCTTTGGGTTCGCTGGTCGACCCGGAGGTGTACTGCAGCAGCGCCACGTCATCCGGTGAGTGCCGGACTGGCGGCGACCAGCCCGGGCTCTCGGGTAGTTCCGGGTCATCGGTGCTCTGGCAGCGCAGCAGTCCGGCCGTCCGGGCCCACCTCGACACCGAAAGGCATCTCCCCTCGGTCAGCACCAGGCTCGGTGCAGCGTCCGCGACGATCCCGGCAAGCCTGCCCACCCCGCGCCCATCGGCCTCCGGTAAGGGTGCGGGCACGGCGACCATGCCCGCGTACAGGCAGCCCAAGAGCCCGACCGTGAACTCCAGCCCTGGAGGGTGCAGCAGCAGCACCCGGTCTCCGGCGGCGGCGTCGCGTTGCAACCGGGCCCCGACCCGGCCGGCGCGGAGACTCAGTTCCCGGTAGATCAGGGAGGACCGGCCCACCTCCGGCCTGGGCTCCCGCAGGTGGATCAACGCCGTCTTGTCGCCCTGCCTCACGGCCCACTGCTGGACGATCTCGACGAAGTCACGCTGCGGTTCCATGTGACCTCCCGCCTGTCCATAGACCAGCACTAGCCCAGCATCGGCCGGGCGTCTAAAGCCGATTGAGAAACGCGCCAAAGCACGGCTTATGCTGCGCTTAGGAAGAATCGAGCGACCGGCTCGTGGCGCCCGATGATCGCGCGAGGAGAGCTACACCAGACGTGCAGCGTGCGGCAGGTCGCGATACTCTTCGGCAAGCCTGGGTGGGAGGACGCGTCGCCGCGATGAGCTCTAGGGCACGACATGGAATCGTAACCATCTGGCGTGAGCGGACAGTTGGGCCCCGATAACTAGTGGTGAAGATTCGGGGCCTCTGGGGTGGGGGTCACCGTGCAGTACGGCGTTTTGGGACCATTGATGGCCGTCAACGAAGACTCCGTCGCCGGGCCACGATCATGCTTGCCCAGCGCTGCGAAGAAGAAGGTGCTGCTGGCCACGCTACTGGCCAGGGCGAACCAGGTCGTACCGACCGGGCAACTGATCGAGGAGATCTGGGGTCCCGCGAAACCCCGCACTGCCAAAGCCGCATTGCAGGTCTATGTTGCGCAGCTGAGGCAGGAGCTGGACGCCCCCGGCCAGGCTGGTGCGATCCGCACCGAAGAGGACGGCTACCTGGTGCAGGTCGGTGCGGAGGAATTCGACCTGTACCGGTTCGAGCAGCTGAGCGGATTTGGTCGTAACCATCTGCACAATGGCAGGTACACAGAGGCGTCCGTGGTGCTTTCAGCTGCGCTGGGGCTGTGGCGCGGCCCGGCCCTGCACGGTGTCGTATCCGGCCCCCTGTTGGGCATATTCGCCACCCGGCTGGACGAGATGAGGCTGGCCGCCCGCGAGATGTGTCTCGAGTCGGACCTGCACCTGGGCCGGCATCGCGATGTCGTCAGCGAGCTGTTCACGGTGGTCGCGGAGCACCCGCTGCAGGAAGCCTTCTGCCGGCAGCTCATGCTCGCGCTCTACCGCTCCGAGCGGCAGGCCGAGGCGCTACAGGCCTACCGGCGTACCCGCGACTTGCTCAACCGCGAGCTCGGCGTAGAGCCCGGGCGAGCACTGCGCCGGCTGCAGCAGGCAATTCTGACGGCCGACCGCAGCCTGGACTTCCACCCGCAGGCTGAGCCTGTTGGCCGCCAGTCCCGGGTCGATCCCAGCGGTTGGCCTCAGATGTCGACGCCGACCAGGCCCATCACCTCGGTGCGCCAGTCCTGGTAGGCGGTCGCGCTGACCCGCTCCTGGGATTCCCGCTGGGTCTCCTCGTCGTCGCCCAGCGCGTACCGCACGATCTCGGAGTCGCTGCGCCGGCTGCTGACCACCTTGACCTGCACCTGCCTGCTGGCGAGCTCGGCCCTGGTGGCGTGTGCCAGCAGATGCAGCAGCGCCAGCCGGGAGCGCTGGTCGTCGGGCAGCGACACCTCGTCCGGGGTGTTGCCGGACACCAGCACCACGATGGCACCGCGCGCCAGCACCGGGATGACCCGTTCCACTGCACTGAAGCGGGCCAGCAGGCCCGCGGACAGGAACGAGCCGACGCGCGCGACGGCGGTCTGGCCATCGGGGTGGATGGTGACCGGCAGCTGAATGTAGAAGTCGAGCCCGTCGGGACCAGGTCTGCCAGGCAGCGCCGCGGGGTTGGTGATGACCATAGGGTCGGCCCCGGCATCCTTGAGTAGCTCGGATAGCCGCTGCGCCCGGTCGGCGGAACCACTCAGCAGCCCGGTGGACGTCATCGGACCTCCTCACCCGCGCTCACTCCGCTCCCCCGTCGGCGTGTCGTGCTCTCGTGCACGGTATGTCCGGAGGAGGTGCGCGGCGGTGAGCTGGGACCATCGTATGAGCCGCCGGCGGTGCCTGACGAGGATCCCGCGGGTTTGCCGGTGGCCGGTCCCCCAAACAGCCCCCAAACGACATCGGTGCGTCACCACGGGCTTGGCCGCGACGACTCCGGGTGAGATCCGCGCCCCACCCGAGGGGCACCCCACCCACGGGCTCGCCACACTTGTCGCCCATGAGAGCGGTGGTGAGCCGGGTCACCGAAGCTGCGGTACTCGTCGACGGCCTGGTGGTCGGCGCGCTGGACGGGCCGGGGCTGCTCGTCCTGCTCGGCGTCACCCACGACGACGGGCCCGCACAGGCCGACACGATGGCCCGCAAACTGCATGAGCTGCGAATCCTGCGCGACGAGCAGTCGATCTCCGACACCGGCGCCGGGATCCTGGTGGTCAGCCAGTTCACCCTCTACGGTGCCACCCGCAAGGGTCGGCGGCCCTCGTTCACCGCAGCCGCCCGCCCGGAGCAGGCGCAACCGTTGGTCGATGAGGTAGTCACCCGGCTCCGCGCCCGCGGCGCCACAGTGGCCACCGGCCGCTTCGGCGCCACAATGACCGTGCGCAGCGTCGCAGACGGCCCCTTCACCCTGCTCCTCGACGTGTGACGCCCTTCAAGAGCTACCAACCCGGGCGAAACCGGCCTCAAACGACTACCAACCTGAGAAGTGCCTGAGGTTCACGCAGATCCGGCACTCCGCCGGGCCGTGGTTCGTCGTGCTGTACGAGGGCCCGGGAACGAAATCCGGGCTCCCGACGTTGTCACGGTTATCGCCGCGGAGACCCGTTGGCTAGCCCGTGCAGCGTCGCGCGCCGACTCGGAAGCGCACCGGGTTCGGCCCGAGGATCCGTCGCAGGGAGGAACCGATGACTGCCGCGCAAATCACCATTGAAGCGGATGCCAGTGCCGAGGCGGACCTGGACGCGCAGAGCCCTGCGGCCGACCTGGTCCGGGTCTACCTCAACGGTATCGGGCGCAGAGCGCTGCTGAGCGCCCAAGAAGAGGTCGAACTGGCCAAGCGTATTGAGGCCGGTGTGTTCGCGCGGCACATGCTGGACACCGTGCCGCGGCTGTCACCGACCCGGCGCGCCGACCTGACGCGGCTGGTGCGCGACGGCCACAAGGCCAAGAACCACCTGCTCGAGGCCAACCTGCGGCTGGTGGTGTCGCTGGCCAAGCGCTACACCGGCCGCGGCATGCCCCTGCTGGACCTGATCCAGGAGGGAAACCTGGGGCTGATCCGGGCGGTGGAGAAGTTCGACTACACCAAGGGTTTCAAGTTCTCCACCTATGCCACCTGGTGGATCCGTCAGGCCATCACCCGTGGCATGGCCGATCAGGGACGCACCATCCGGCTTCCGGTGCACCTGGTGGAGCAGGTGAACAAGTTGGCCCGGATCAAGCGGGACCTGCACCAGCAGCTCGGCCGGGAGGCCACCCACCAGGAGCTGGCCGACGAGTCCGGCATCCCGGTGGAAAAGGTGGGTGACCTGCTGGACCACTCGCGGGACCCGGTGAGCCTGGACATGCCGGTCGGCGCCGAGGAGGAAGCCCCGCTGGGCGACTTCATCGAGGACGCCGAGGCAACCGATGCCGAGTCAGCCGTGATCTCGGGATTGCTGCAGGATGACCTGCGCCGGGTGCTGGCCACGCTCGAAGACCGGGAGCAGAACGTCATCCGGCTGCGCTACGGCCTCGACGACGGCCAGCCGCATACGTTGGACCAGATCGGCAAGCGCTTCGGGCTCTCCCGCGAAAGAGTGCGTCAGATCGAGCGTGAGGTCATGGCCAAGCTGCGGAACGGGGATCGTGCGGAACGGCTCCGTGCCTATGCCAGCTGACCTATCACAACCTGGTTAACGAAATTACCGCTCGAACGGCGGCATTGACGCATGGTTGCCTGGCAGGCACTGTCAACCCCAGACATGTGACTTTGACCACGCGACCTGGGCGGTCAACCCGCAGCGTGTCGCAGGCGACGGAAGGTCGGGCTCGTCGGGGGCGGGCCCGGCCTTCCGACTGTGGCGGGCACGGATCAGCGGCCCGGCGGCGGGCCGACGGTCTGGCGCTCAAGGACGACGGTGCGGCCGCCCAACGGGGCGTCGAGCTGAGTGGCCAACGCCAGGAAACGCAGTTCCTTGGTGCACGGGCCGGACCTCGTGGTGACTTCCACCAGCGCGATGCGGACGAGCCGCGGGGTCTGCTCCCGTAGATCGGAATGCACGTAGGTGCAGCCGCCCTCCTGGCCGTAGAGTCCGAGTGCGCGGCCGTCGCCCTGGGTCCACACCAGCCGTGGGTAACCCGAGGGCAGCGCCGAGGCATCGATCTGGTCGGAGGGCAACGCGGGTGCCCCTGCGGGCGGGGTAGGCCAGTCGGGCCCAGCGATCGGTGCCACGGTGCCGGCTACCGGCGCTGGGTGCGGGTGTCCTTCGAACCCGGCCTGGTCGGGCCCGTAGGCGCACGCCCCGAGCGTACCGAGCACGGCGAAGCCAGCCACTGCGGATGCCATCCGTCTCATGTCCCACTAGACGGATGAACCAGCCCCATAGGTTGCCCTGAACCCCTCAGAGGCCGTGGAGGGGATAGACCGCGCGCCGGGTCTGGTCGATCGCCCGGTCCAGCGGGGTGTCACAAGCCCCGTCCCAAGGCGACCAGCGAGGCTCGATACCGTCGGTCATCGACGCCGGCAACTGCTCGCCGCGCGCCACCGTGGCGGCATGCGCTACCCAGTCGGCGGGCACCGCGGTGTGCGGGTCCACATCGCGATCCAGCACGGTGGCCAGCAGATGCGCCCAGGAGCGCGGCACCACCCGGAACAGGGAGTACCCGCCCCCGCCCAGCGCCAGCCAGCGCCCGCCGGCCGTCGCGTCGGCCAGCTCGGCCAACGCCCGGTGGGCGGCACGCTGACCGTCGACCGACAATGCGAGGTCGGCGAGCGGATCCTCGACATGGGTGTCCGCGCCGTGCTGGGTCACCAACACCTCGGGCTCAAATGCTCGGAGCAGGGCGGGCACCACAGCATGGAAAGCCCGTAACCACCCGTCGTCATGGGTGCCCGGTGGAAGCGGCACGTTGACAGCAGAGCCCTCGGCGCCGGGGCCGCCGATCTCGGTGGAGTCCCCGGTGCCAGGCCAGAGCGTGGCCGGGTGCTGGTGCAGCGAGATGGTCAGCACCCTGGGGTCGTCGACGAAGGCCTCCTGCACACCGTCGCCGTGATGTACGTCGATGTCGACGTAGGCCACCCGGGATATCCCACCCTCGAGCAGCCGGCGGATCGCCAGCGCACAGTCGTTGTAGACGCAGAAGCCCGAGGCGTGGTCGCGCATCGCGTGGTGCAGCCCGCCGGCGATGTTCACCGCCCGCGTTGCGCGGCCAGCGAGGATCTCGTCAGCGGCGAGCAGCGAGCCGCCGGCGACCAGCGCGGAAGCTTCGTGCATTCGGTCGAAGATCGGGTTGTCCGGGGTGCCCAGACCGTGCCCGACGTATCCGCGCGGCGCCTGCTTGACCGCGGCGAGGTAGTCCGCGGAGTGCACTGTGCACAGCTGTTCGTCGGTGGCCTGCACCGGAGCCAGCAGCTGCGCGCCGTCCAGGACGCCCAGCGACCGCGCCAACCGGATGGTGAGGTCCAGCCGGACGGGATTCAGCGGGTGCCGCCCACCGAGGTCGTAGCCAAGGAACGCCTCGTCCCAGACGACCACCGTGCGGGCTGGATTCATGCCTCCGGACGCTACCAAGCTGCGCCGCCGGGTTCGATCTCTATCCGGGGTGTGGGCCGGTGGCGACCGGCCGGTCCGAGTCGGTGCACCAGTGCGACCACGACCCAGCGTATAGCGCCGCAGGGCGCTCGGGGGCGGTTACCCCGGCAAGTTCGAGGCCGAGCAGCAGAGCAGATGCGTTGATCCCGGAACCGCAATAGACACCCACCTGCTTCCCAGCCTGCGCACCGGTGACCCCCCACCGCCGCGCGAGCTCACGCAGCCGGATTGGCGGTAGCCAGCGCCCCTGCGCATCGGTCAGCTCGCTGAACGGCGCGTTCGACGCGCCGGGCACATGGCCGGCCCGCGAGTCCACCGGCTCGGTCACCCCGCGGTAGCGGGGCGCCGCCCGCGCGTCGAGCAACACACCAGTGCGGGCCAGCTCAGCGGCTTGGTCCGCCTCCAGCACCGGCATGCACCCGGGCCGCACCGTGATCGTGCCCGGGCGGGGTTGCGGCACCTCGACGGTCACCGGCAGCCCAGCCGCTCGCCACGCCGCAATCCCCCCGTCGAGCACCGCGACCGCAGGGTGCCCCGCCCAGCGCAGGAGCCACCACAGCCGGGCCGCCACCGACCCGTCTGCCGCGTCGTAGGCGATCACCGGTGTGTTCGGGTGGACACCGGCGGCACGCAGGGTCGTCTGCAGCGCCGCCGGGTACGGGAGGGGGTGCCGGCCGCCCCGGCCCGGACGTCCCGCCAGATCGGTGTCCACGTCGAGGAAGATCGCCCCGGGCAGGTGGCCGACCTGGTAGTCGACCCGCCCGGATGGGCCGGTGAGCGACCAGCGCACATCTGCGACGGTGGGCGGCTCGGGGCCGGCCAGGAGGGACGCCAACTGGTGAGGCGTGACCACCGGATGCATGTCACCCATCCTGCGCCATCCCGCCTGCACCGCCCGCAGGCCCCCGTTCGGAGCATTACCATGGCAGTAACTGAAGGAGACTGGTGTGAACGATCTCATCGACACCACCGAGATGTATCTGCGCACCATCTTCGAGCTCGAGGAGGAAGGTGTGGTCCCGCTGCGGGCGCGGATCGCCGAGCGCCTCAGCCAGAGCGGGCCTACGGTAAGCCAGACGGTGGCTCGGATGGAGCGAGACGGCCTACTGACCGTGGCCGACGACCGGCATCTAGAGCTGACCGTAGCGGGCCGCAGCAGGGCGATTTCGGTGATGCGCAAGCACCGGCTGGCTGAGCGCCTGCTGGTGGATGTCATCGGCCTGGAGTGGGAGCAGGTGCACACCGAGGCCTGCCGCTGGGAGCACGTGATGAGCGAGGCCGTGGAGCGCAAGCTGTTCGCGCTGCTGGGCCACCCGACCACATCCCCGTACGGCAACCCGATCCCGGGGCTGGACGAGCTCGGGGTCGGGGACGCTGCCGCCCCGATCGAACCTGACCTGGTCCGTCTGGACGAGGTGGCCCGACGCGGCGGCGGCACGGTAGAGGTGCGACGGATCGCCGAGCACGTGCAGCTGGACCCGGCCATGATGGCGGACCTGCACAAGGTCGATGCGGTACCTGGCAACGTGGTGCAGGTGGCCGCCTTGGCGCGGGCAGGCCACCTGGTGGAGCTCTCCAGCGGAGGATCCACGGTCGAGGTGGATAACGCGCTCGCGCACGCGGTGCTGGGCCGTCGGCGGTGACTGGGCCCGACCGGATGCGACTGCTGGTCACCGGGGGTGCAGGCTACATCGGCAGTGTCTGCGCTGCGCGGCTGGTGGAAGCGGGCCACGACGTCGTGGTTCTCGACGACCTGTCCACCGGACACCTCGACGCGGTGCCGGCCGGCTGCCAGTTCGTCGAGAGGGCCGTCGAGGACGCCGGGACTGTGCTGGCCGAGGGTTTCGACGGTGTGCTGCATTTCGCGGCCCGCTCGCTGGTCGCCGAGTCGATGGCGCAGCCGCAGCACTACTGGCTGGGCAACGTGGTGGCCTCGGTGCGGCTGCTCGAGGCGATGCGCGAGCACGGAACTCCCCGGCTGGTGTTCTCCTCCACCGCAGCCACTTACGGGGAGCCGGCGTCGGTGCCGATCACCGAGGACGCAGCCGCCCTGCCGACCAACCCCTATGGCGCGACGAAGCTCGCGATCGACCACGCCATCAGCTCTTACGCCGCCGCGCACGGCATCGCCGCGGTGAGCTTGCGGTACTTCAACGTCGCCGGGGCCTACGGCCGGTACGGCGAGCGGCACACCGTCGAGACCCACCTCATCCCGCTGCTGCTGCAGGTCGCCCTCGGTCACCGCGAGAAGATCGCGGTGTTTGGGGAGGACTGGCCTACCCCGGATGGCACCTGCATCCGCGACTACATCCACGTGGCCGATCTCGCCGACGCCCACGAGCTGGCCCTGGAGCGGGCTGTGCCCGGCGAGCATCGGATCTACAACCTGGGCAACGGCACTGGGTTCTCGGTCCACCAGGTGGTGGACGCCTGCCGGCAGGTCACCGGTCACCCGATCCCGACCCAGTCCGCGCCGCGGCGGCCGGGCGACCCGGCCGCGCTCATCGCCTCCAGCGAGCGTGCGCGCTGCGAGCTGGGCTGGATGCCGGAGCGGGCCCAGCTGTCCTCGATCGTGACGGACGCCTGGGACTTCGCCCGCGGGGCCTGATCTGCGGGCGTCGTCCGCGGGGCAGGTCACCGGCTTCATCGCGGACGTCGCTTGCGGGTCCGGCGTGTGCGGTGGGGAAGCGCGGCCGCAGCGTCCTCCGCAACAGTGCGCAGCACCTCCGGTGGCAGGCCGCCATCCAGAGCGGCACGCAGTAACCCGGACAGCGAGTGGTCCGGGCAAGCGTGCAGTGCGGCGTCCAAGGCGACACCGGCCATCGCGCCGTCCCCGCGAATGTATGCGGCCAGGGCCAGTAGCGCCGCGGGTTCGGCCCGCTCCGGCGCCGGGGTTGCTCGGACGAGAGCCAGCCAGAGTCGCTCGGCTGCGGCCGCGTCGGGACCGGTGCACCAGGGTAGGCAGGCGTCGCGCACCCGGTGGTCGCACAGCGCGGAGGCGACCTCAGCCACGAGGTTGTCGCTCAGCGTCACTTTGCCAGCGGCGGCCGCCCGGCGCAGTGTCTCCAACTGCGTAAGCCGTCGGGCCGCCAGCGCAGAACTCATGGGGTGTTCGGCGTCGGCGGCGTCCAGCAGTGCCGCCCGCCGCTGCAACGCCGCGACATCCTCGCCGGCGAGCAGCTCGGCCATCTCCTCCCGGCTACCAAAGGTCACCGCACCCGCCGCCACCGTGGCGGCGGCCAGCGGGCTTGCCGCAGGATCAGCGACCGTGCCGGCACACAGCGGATCGTCATAACAGCGCCACTGGGCACCGCCCGCCGTCTGCGCTGTCCAGGCCGCGTGTACCACCGGGAGCCCGGCACGAGTCAGCACGTCGTCCAACGCGTTCACCAACGCTCGGTGCGGGGGGTCGCCCTCCGGGCTGGGATCACCCCCGATCACCACCAGGGCGACACCAGTGGGTCGCTGCCTGGCGATCGGCAGCAGCAGTTGCTCGGCCAGCAGCGGCGCCTGGTCGGCGTGGACCAGGTCAGCCCGCACGGTCAGGCCCAGCTTGGTGCCGTGCAGCGCCAGCAAGACCACCGAGTCATGCGGGTGGAAGCCGAGCAGGTGCGGAACTGCGGCGATCAGCTCGGCCGGGTCGGAAAGCCGGATGCGGCCGGCGGCGGGTGCGCTCATGCCGTCGAAGATCCTCCCGCAGCGCCCGCGGGAAAAGTCACGTGCTGGCCAGCTGTGGATAAGAGGGGCAGCTGTGGACTACTGCCTGGCCAAGGGCGCAGCAGACCGCCGGAATGTCAGATCTGCAGGCTATCCTCCCGGGCCCCTGGCAAGTGGTGGCGGCTCAGCTTCGATCTGATGCGGCCGGCGGCAGACGTAGGTCACCGCGGGAGGCAGATTCCAACAGACCGTCCGGGTGGTGAGCACCTCGTCGAACACCTCGCCGAGCAGCGCTCGGAACCGCCGTGCCCGCGGCATGGGCAGCGCGTGCACGTAGGCAAGGGTCGTGAACGAACCCCCCGGACGCAGCGTGCGCGCTGTCGCCTCGACGATGGCGCGCTGCGCATGCGCGCCGATCAGTGACCAGGGCAGCCCACTGACCACCGCGTCGACCTCGGGCACGTCGTGCTCGGCGAGCAGCCGGGCCAGCTCGGCGGCGTCGCCTACCACAACCTCGACGTCGGGGAACTCCGCGCGCAGGTGCTCAGCCAGCACGGGGTCGATCTCCAGGGCCACGTGCCGCCCGCGACCGGCCAGCCGATGCTCGATAGCGGTGGTGACCGAGCCGGTGCCTGGGCCGAGTTCGACTACCACGGGCTCACCGACCCGGGGCACGATGGCCGCCAGCCGGGCCGCGAGGTGCGAGGAACTCGGCGCCACAGCTCCCACGGTGGCCGGGCTGCGCAACGCGGCGGCGAGGAATGGGGCGAGGTGTCGCGGTCCCAGCGGCATGCGCGGAAGCCTGCCCGTCCGGATGAAAAGTGTGAAATCGATCTTGGCAAACGGGGGCACGCGGCAGCGAACGGGATGGATGCGGCAGGGTGGGACGTTATCCAGGTACGCGGCCCACGTAACGGGGCCGACCGAGCCGAAGCGAGGTGGCAGTCGGTGACTGCCGAGTTGTACCGAATCGAAGCCGAGCCGTCGGCCTCGACGACCCGGGTACTGGTGCACGCACTGACCGGATTCGTCGACGCCGGGCAGGCCGCAGCGCTGGCGGTGGACCACCTGCTAGCGAACCTGGAGCACCGAGTGATCGCCACATTCGACGTCGACCAGCTGCTGGACTACCGGTCCCGCCGACCGGCGATGGTCTTCGATGGGGACCATTGGGCCGCCTACCATGCGCCCGAGCTCGTGCTGCACGAGGTGCGCGACGAGGCTGGCACCACGTTCTTGCTGCTCGCCGGTCCGGAGCCGGATCTGCAATGGGAGCGGTTCGCCGACGCGGTGCACGAGTTGGTCGAGCACTTCGGGGTAGGCCTGACGGTGGGCTTGGGCGCGGTGCCGATGGCGGTGCCGCACACCCGGCCGGTGATGCTCACGGCACACGCAACCCGTCCCGAACTGATCTCCAGCTACCAGCGGTGGTTCGGCACCATGGAGCTACCCGGCCATGCCGGTGCCCTCGTGGAGCTGCGGCTGGGCCAGGCCGGGCACGACGCGATGGGATTTGCCGTGCACGTGCCGCACTACCTGGCCCGCATCGAGTACCCGGAATCCGCCCTGGGGCTGCTGGAGCACCTGGCCCGCTGTACCGGACTGGACCTGCCTTTCGAGACACTGCGGCCCGCCGCGCTGCGGGTGCTGGAGGAGGTGAACGAGCGCGTCGCCCGCTCCCAGGGGAGCATGTCCGTGGTAGCCGGCCTGGAGGCGCAGTTCGACGCGGTCACGACCGAGGCCGATGGGCGCCCGCTGGCCACCGACGCCGCGTCGTTGCCCACCGGCGACGAGATCGCCGCGGAGATCGAGCGATTCCTCACCGAGCAGCAGGACGGCTCCGCCGGGAGCTGAGCTGTTTCACCGTCGCAACCCGCCGGTAACCTCTGGCCACCATCAGGTTTCCTAGCATCGCCGAAGAGCTCGGAGGTACTGAGGAGGGCCGGTGGCCCAGAGCGCGCGGCCGCCGCATCCTGGCGGGAGAGTCCTGCGGTCCGTGACAACCCCGCCGGATGACCGAGCTGCCGCATCGCTGAGTTCGGTCCCGATGGTGGACACCGGGTTGCGTTTCCGCACCGTGCACGGTTACCGCCGAGCCTTCCGGATGGCGGGCGAGGGCCCGGCACTGCTGCTCATCCACGGCATCGGGGACTCCTCGGACACCTGGCGCCAGGTGATCCCCGCGCTGGCCCGCCGGCATCGGGTGATCGCTCCGGACCTGCTCGGGCATGGTGCATCGGACAAGCCGCGGGCAGATTACTCGGTGGCCGGCTACGCCAACGGCATGCGCGACCTGCTCAGCGTGCTCGGAGTGGATCGGGTCACGCTGGTCGGGCATTCACTGGGCGGTGGCGTGGCCATGCAGTTCGCCTACCAGTTCCCGGACCGCACCGAACGGCTGGTGCTGGTGTCCACCGGCGGTCTCGGCCCGGAGGTCAGCCCGCTGCTGGTGCTGGCCTCGCTGCCCGGAGCCGACCTGCTGCTGTCCTTGCTGCAGCTACCCGGTATGCGCCTGCAAGGCCAGCTGGTGGTCGCCCTGTTGCGATGGCTGGATACCGGCCTCGGAATCGACGCCGCGGATGTGATGAAGGTGTTCGACTCACTGCCAGACCCCACTGCCCGCCGCGCGTTCCTGCGCACGCTGCGTGCCGTGGTGGACCGCCGCGGCCAGGCTGCGACGATGCTCGACCGCTGCTACCTCACCCGCGGCATGCCAACCCTGCTGGTCTGGGGTGCACGTGACGTCATCCTCCCGCTGCACCACGCGTGGACCGCGCATCTAGCTATGCCGGGCAGCCAGCTGGAGGTGTTCGAAAGAGCTGGACACTTCCCATTCCACACCGATCCGGAGCGCTTTGTCGCTGTCCTCGAAGGCTTCCTCGCGAACTCGGCGCCGTCGACCTGGAATGCCGAGCAGTGGCGAGCGCTGCTGCGCACCGGGTCGTTGGCTGACGGTGTGACAGTGGCGACAGCCGGGCAGCGCCGGCTAGCCGAGCGCGCCCTGCGCGACGCGAGTGAGCGCAGCGCCACATGACCCGCACGGTAGGAGTATGGCCATCTGGGCCTACGGTCGGGCATGCTCAAGACATCCCCTGTGCCCGCCGCAGTGCACTAACCAGCACGGGCGCCGCCAGCACCGGCGGAGCCACCACCCGCGGGGCCACCCCCCGCGGAGGCGAAATGATACACGCGATCCTTGACCACAGCGTGCGACCGCTAGCCCAGCTGGCGCTGCGCCCGTCCGTCCGTGGTGCGCACCACGTTCCGTACAGCGGACCGGTCATCCTCGCAAGTAACCACCTGTCCTTCGTGGACAGTGTGGTGATCCCGCTGGTGCTCCCCCGCCCGGTGACCTTCCTGGCCAAAGCGGAGTACTTCGAGGGCCACGGCGTGTGTGGTTGGCTCAGCCGCCAGTTCTTCGTGGGGATGGGGCACGTGCCGGTGCATCGCGGCCACGGACGCGCCGCGTGGGAGTCGGTGCGGGTCGCGCAGGACGTGCTGGCCGCCGGTGGCGCGCTGGGCATCTACCCGGAGGGCACCCGATCGCTGGACGGCCGGCTCTACCGAGGACGCACCGGGGTCGCGCGGCTAGCCCTGCTCACCGGCGCCCCGGTAGTACCGGTCGCGCTGACCGGCACCCAGCGGGTACAACCGGTCGGCAGCCGGGTGCCCCGCCCGCATCAGGTGACCGCGCAGTTCGGCGCTCCGCTGGACTTTTCCCGGTACGCGGGCAAGCACGGAAAGGTGCCGGTGCTGCGCGCGGTCACCGACGAGATCGTCTCTGCGATCGGTGCACTGTCCGGCCAGGAATACGTCAACACCTACCACCCGGCCTCCGCAGCCTGAGATTCCTGCAGCCACGTCCGCAGCTCCGGCCGGATGCCGCGCGCGCTCTGTAGAACCACTCAAAAGCCAACTACGCCGCCCGGATGGCCACGGAATAGACCCGTTCCCGGGGAAGTTTGTTGAGAGGTACACGATCTGCACAGCATGAGGTGACCTATGACGGACCAACCCGAGCCCAGCAACGGCCGGATGCCGGCGCTGTATCTCAGCCACGGAGCCCCGCCCCTGGCCGACGACGCCCGCTGGACCGCGGAGCTCGCACGCTGGGCCGCCCAGCTCCCCCGGCCACAGGCCATCCTGGTGGTCTCCGCGCACTGGGAGGAAGCGCCGCTGGCGATCGGCGCCACCAGTCCGGTCCCCTTGACTTACGACTTCTGGGGCTTCCCGGCGCACTACTACGAGGTCCGCTACCCCGCGCCGGGCGCGCCGCAGCTCGCCGCCCAGGTCCGCACCCTGATCGGCGGCGCGCAAGATTTCCCCGGCCGCGGGCTGGACCACGGTGCCTACGTGCCATTGGTCGAGATGTACCCGCAGGCCGACGTGCCTGTGCTGCAGATCTCGATGCCGACCCTCGACCCGACCCAGCTGCTGGACCTCGGCCGCCGGCTCGCCCCCTTGCGGGACGAGGAGGTGCTGCTGATCGGCAGCGGGTTCACTACGCACAACCTGCACGAGCTGGACATGAGACGGCCCGCCGATCACCAGCCACCGAGCTGGTCGGTCGAGTTCGACGACTGGGTCAACCGCGCCACCGCAGCCCGGGACGTCGATGCCCTGCTGGACTTCGAGCGCACCGCCCCGGCAGCCCGGCTGGCACACCCCCGCACCGAGCACTTCGCGCCGCTGTTCGTCGCGCTCGGCGCGAGCATCGACAGCCTGTCCGGCGAACGGTCAGTCATCGACGGGTACTGGTACGGCCTGTCCAAGCGCTCCTGGCAGTTCGACTGAATCACCCGTCCTCGTGCGCCCGGCGGACGAGCGCCACGAACTCGCGCTCCGGATCCTTCACCAGCCCGTAGATCGTCGTGACCACCGGGCACGGCCACGCCGAGAGACAGGTCCGGCACTCACCACCGGGCTCGGCCTCGTGCTCGATCAGCACTCCCCGGATCACCATCACCAGGTCGGGGATCAGCTCGCGGGCGGCGTCTGAGTCCTGCTGGGACCAGCCGCAACACTTGCCCGCCAGGAACTCCGCCTCGTCCAGATGACCGTAGAGGTCGCTGTGCAGGAGCCGGAATGCCTCGGCCACCACGGGTGAGTTCCCGTCCATCGGCTACCTCCTCGCGGTTCGGCGAGATCCGCTAGCCCGCCAACCATGAGACAACCGCTTGACCCTGGGGCATGCAACACCCAATCCTGCAAGTCCCTCGCCGTTAGTGCAAAATCTTGACGACGAGGGAGGTCACCATGCAAGACCGTGAACCGACGATCCGCAGCCGCGAGCTGGGCGAGGGACTTCGCCGGGCGATGCAGCACGCCGGGCTGACCGGCCAGCAGGTCGCGAAGCTGCTCGACCTGTCACCGAGCTGGGTGTCCCGGCTGATCTCCGGCAAGCGCAACGTTACCGCGGTGCAGGCGTCGGCATTCCTGGCCGTCTGCCGGGCGCCGAGTGCCGAGCGTGAGCGGCTGCTGGAGCTCTGCGACGAGCAGCACACCCCGGGCTGGTTTCAGCAGCACGGCTCCCGGCTGCCCCTGCAGCTCGTGACCTTGATCGACCACGAGAACATCGCGGTGGCGATCAGCTGCTTCGTCTCGACGCTGGTGCCCGGCCTGCTGCAGACCGGCGACTACGCCCGTGCCCTATTCAATCAGGCCGGGCGGGTGCCGGCCGGCGAGATCGACGACCGGGTGGCCGCCCGGCTGGCCCGCCAGGGCCTGTTCAGCCGGGACCGTCCCGCCAGGTTCACCTTCTACCTGCACGAGTTCGTGCTGCGGCTACCGGTCGGTGGCCCGGCGGTGATGATCGATCAGTTGCAGCTGCTGGAGCGGATGTCCCGGCGGCCGTATCTCACACTGCGGGTGGTGCCGGCCGCGCTCGGCGCGCACGCCGCGACTGCGGGAGAGTTCATTCTCATGGAGTTCGCCGAGTTCAAACCGGTGGTGTACCTGGAGAGCGAGACGTCCAGCCTGTTCCTGGAGAAGCCCGTGGAGATCGCCGCCTACCAGGACATCCTCGAATCGCTGGCGCAGACCGCGCTGGGCGAGGGAGAATCGAGAGAGCTGATTGCCACCCGGGCAACCGAGCTCTCCGCGGATCGAGAGGACTATGATGCCCGCGCCTGAGCCGGACAGGATTGTCTGGCACACGAGCAGCTACAGCAACGGCGCCAACGCCTGCGTCGAGATCGGCTGGCGCACCAGCAGCTACAGCAACGGCGGCGACGCCTGCGTCGAGGTCGCGCCCGCGCCGGACGCCGTGCTGGTCCGCGACTCCAAGGACCGCACCGGCCCCGCCCTCACCATCCCCACCACCGCCTGGCAAGCCTTCCTCACCACCCTCACCCGCTGACCTCGCGTACCCCT
>DATDHI010000210.1:0-1535 GCA_036521655.1 Pseudonocardiaceae bacterium
CGTCCGGCGAGCCACTGTGCCGAATCCGGCGACGACGTGCCGCCGCGGGTCGAAAGGTCAGGCTGCATCGTGAGGCCGTGGGTCGTGGCCATTCTTGCTGCGGTGTGGACGCTCGTCTTGGTCCCCCCGCTGCTGCGCGCACGACAACAGGGACGTGATGCGAGCGCCATCGACCGTCTCCGCCCGTTGCGAGCCAACCGCAACCGGTGGTCTGGCGGTGCGCCCGCTCCATCACGCGATCGCAGCGCCGCACCCGCCCAGCGCCGCGCTCGACTAGTGCTCTCGCGCGGAAGTCATTGTGACTTACGCGGCCATGAGGGGTCGGCCGTCGTAGGTCCAGCGGAACGGTGAGGCCCGACGGTTGTAGTCCTTGATGAAGGCGATGATCCGGTCGGCCAGGTGTTCGACGGAGTCGAACTCGCCGCGGCGAAGCAGTCGCCGTTCCAGGATGGAGAAGAACAGCTCGACCTGGTTCAGCCAGGAAGCATGCGTCGGTGTGAAGTGCAGGTGCACATGGGGATGGGCAGCGAGGAAGTCGGCGACGGTGGCGGTGCTGTGGGCCGAGAGGTTGTCCACGATGCAGTGCAGGTCCAAGCCGGCGGGCGTCTGGGCGACGAGGTCGCCGAGGAAGTCGACGAAGTTGTCCGACCGGGTCGAATCGGTGACCCACCCGGCAACGGTGCCGTCGTGGACGTCGAGGCCGGCGAACAGCACGGCGGTGCCGTGGCGGCGGTACTCGAACTCGCGACGAGCGGCGATGCCGGGCACCGCCGGGCGGGTCGGGTTGATCCGGGATTTGGCTTGCATGCCGGACTTCTCGTCCACGCTCCACACCACGGCGTTCTCCGGTGGGTTCAGGTACAGGCCGCACACGTCACCGGCTTTGGCCCAGAAGTCGGGATCGTGGCTCGTCATCCACGACTCCACCTGCCACGGCTTGAGATCCAACGCCCGACAGATCCGCCACGCCTGCGACGCCGAGATCGGCACCCCGTGGCCGGCCATCGCCTCCGCCAACGCCTCCATCGTCCAACGCGTGGCGCTGTCAGGGGGCGGCTCAGTGATCAGCTTCACCAACAACAGCACGTCGTCGTGGTCATAGACCGGTGGCCGCCCCGGGCGTTCGGCGTCGTCGAGACCGGCCAGACCGAACTGGCAGTAACGCTGACGCCACACGCCGACTTGGTTGTAGTGCAAGTCGGCTAGCACACCGATGTCACGATTGGAGCACCCGTCAGCGGCCAGCAACACGATCCGAGCCCGTTTGGCCACCCTCGCTTCGACGGTGCCGGCGCGTGTCCACGCCTCCAGGATCGCCCGATCACCGCGACGCAACTTCAATGGAGGTAGACGCATCAACCCATCAAATCACATCAGTGTCATTTACGCGGTGATCCACTAGTGGACCGGGCGGACGCCGTGCGCCTCCTGCGCGACGGCGAGGTCGAGGTCGAGGGGCGCATGCCCTGGAGCTCCAACGCCACCTTCCTCGTGAACCTGCGGGCCGGCGACGACGAGGGCCAGGCGATCTACAA
>DATDHI010000211.1:0-9285 GCA_036521655.1 Pseudonocardiaceae bacterium
GCGCCCTTCAGGTCGGTCACCACCTTGGCGATGGCCTGGTCCAGCGGCGGGGTCGGTGGTGCCAGCGGGCCCACCACCGCCAACAACACCCCAACCACACCCAACAACCCCGCGACACGCCTGCCGTCAGCCCTCATGACCTGCACCCATCTGCGCTGCGGCCTGCTGCCGGGCGTTGAACCGGGCCAGATCCCGCTGGGACTCCCGCGCCCTGTTGCGCATCGCCCGAGGCGACAGCTCACCGGCAGGCCGGCCCCCGAGCACCCTGGCCAGCGCGAACAGCACAAACACCAGCGCCAGCAGCGCGACGGCGGCACCGAACGCGCGGGCGATCATCGTGTGCTCCGGGGAGCTGGCGAAGACGAAGGTGACCAGCGGCAGCGACGGCATCGGGCCTGCCGTTGGGTTGAGATTGACGGCGGAGGCGAAGCCCGCGGTAGTCAGTACCGGCGACACCTCGCCGACTCCCCGCGCGGTCCCGAGCAGCACTGCGGTGGTCAGGCCGGAGCGCGCGGTCGGCAGCACGACGTGCAATGCCGTCCGCCACTGCGAGGCGCCCATCGCGAGCGAGGCCTCCCGCAGCGAGCCGGGCACCAGCCGGATCACCACGTCGGAGGCCCGGCTGATGATCGGCAGTATCATCACGCCGATCGCCAAGCCGGCGGCCAGACCAGACCTGGTCAGCCCGAAGGTGAGGATGACCGACGCGTAAATGAACAGCCCGGCGACGATGGAGGGCAGCGCGGTCATCGCCTCGACGACGGTGCGCACGAATTTCGGCAACGCACCTTTGGCCTCGTTGAGGTACATGGCGCAGCCCAGCCCCAACGGCACGGTGATGAGCAGCGCGATCGTGATCTCGATGAGGGTTCCGACCATGGCGTGCACGATGCCGCCCACCGTCAGCGGGTCCAGCGGGCCGGCCAGCCGCATGTCGGAGGTGAAGAAGTTCAGGTGGCCCAGCGCCTCCCGCCCGCGCCAGAACGTGAAGCCGACGACGAACAGCAGCGCGCACAGTGCGAGCACGGCGATGCTGTGCACGGTGACGGTAGCGAGCCGGTCCCGGACCGCGCGACCGTCCTGATCGAGTGACACCAGCACCCCGTACAGCACCAGGAACAGCACGTAGGCGATCACCACGAAACCGCCCAGGTTGACCGCGGGGATCACCCGGGTAGCCAGTAAGGCCGCCAGGCTCAGCCCGGCGGCACCCGCGCCGAGGAGCACCACGACGTCGGCGCGGGTGCGGGCCGAGGTCACGCGGCGGATCTCTGGGCCGCCCGTCCCGCCGAACGCGGTGCGAGCGGGTGCCTGCGGCGGAATCGTCGTCGTCATGGAGGCCCCGCTCAGCTCGTCTGACCGGAGCGGGTGCGCGCGACGATCTGAGCGGCGCCGAAGTTGACCACCAGCGTCAGGCCGAACAGCGCCAGCGCGGCAGCAAACAAGGCCGAGACCGCGAACGGGCCTGAGCCCCCGGCCCGATTCGCGAGCAGAGCCCCCACCGAGTTCGTGCCGCTACGCAGGATCTCCGGCTGGAACCGGAACACCTGGGTGATGACCATGTACACGGCGATCGCCTCGCCAAGTGCCCGGCCGAGCCCGAGCATCGTGCCGCCGATCATCCCGCCGCGGCCGAACGGCAACACGACGCTGCGGATCATCCCCCACCGGGTGGCGCCCAGCGCGTAGGCGCCCTCGCGTTCTCCGACCGGGGCCTGGGCGAAGGACTCCCGCATCACCGAGCAGATGGTCGGCATGATGACCAGCGACACCACGATCCCCGCGGCGAACGTCGAGGACTCGTAAATCGTCAGATTCTCAAACGGGTTATCGGTGTCCGCGTCGTGGACGCCCAGCAATGGCAGCCAGCCGAAGGTCGACGAGATCCACCTGGCCAGCGGGATGATATGCGGGTTGAGGAAATAAAGGCCCCACAACCCGAAGACCACACCCGGCACCGCGGCCATCAGGTCCACGATGTTGATCAGTCCCCGGCGCAGTCTGCGGGGCGCGTACTCGGAGATGTAGAGCGCCACCCCCGTGGCCAGCGGTACCGCGAAGGTGACCGCTACCCCGGCAATGAGCACCGTGAGCGGGATCAACGCCGCGACCCCGAAGTTGTGCGCGTCGGGCTCCCACGCTTGCGTGGTGAGGAACTTGAAGCCGGCGACGGCGAGCGCAGGCGAGGCCCTGAAGAACAGGAACAGCCCGATCCCGCCCATGATGATCAGCACTGCCAGGCCGGCAGCGCGCAGCGAGAGCTGGAACGCCTGATCCGCACCACCAGCGGCAGATTTCACTCGCCGGGCCGACTCTGATCCGCCCGAGGGCGACGGTGGCTCGGTTGCGGCGGCGGCCATCTGGTCGCTCACCTGCGAGGGGGCCGAACGTCTCGGGGTCACGCGCGGCGCTTCCGGTGGCGAGAGGACAGAGGCGTACAGTTGTCGCAGCCAAGACCGCAAGCGGCCGCGTGGTGCTGATGCCACGAAAACCTCCGTGATCACGACTAGCCGTAACGTGCCTGTCACACTTAGATCGTGGATCACCCTAAAGTGGTTACCTCGATCGGGTCGTGTGAGTTCCATGTTAATCGCGATAGAAACCGACGATAGAACCGGCAAGCGGATAGTCATTCGAATGGGCTAACGTTTAGCTCACCTTTCCACCTGCTTCACCCAATGTTTGCCTCCAGTTCGTGTCCCTATGCTCCGAACGCGAGTGCCCACTGGGGTTGACAGCACCGGATGCAGCGCGGTGCGCCCCCGAGCTCTCTGAATTGCCCACCCATCTGCCCGTTCGCCCTCACCTCTCAGTGCTGCTCGGCTACGCATCGTGTGCGCCGCGGGCGATGCCGTGGTCCCGACGGCCCTCTACCAAGGGCAGCCGCCGTCCAGGTGGCTCCCTCGGCGCAAGATCGCGGCTTCGCCGTCAAGGCTGCCCGGGTGCCTGACCTCGAGCGCAGGCGCCCCACAGGACCGACGCACGGTCCTGGGGACATCCGCTCGACGGTTCGCGTGGAACCCTGAAGTTTCTATCCGTTATGGAAGAACTGGATAAAGAACTGCAGGAATTGGATGAATGGTAGTAGGAATGGCCGCAGGGATGGCTGGTGTTGAATGGCGCTCTGCAGGTTGGCCACCACCGCGGCGATGACCCGCTCCAGCGACTGCGCTCCGCCTGACCCGTTCACTCTGAGCGACACCGCTCGGGACCTCGAGGGCTTGAACGTCGCCGGGTCGGTCGGGGTGAACACCGCGGTCAGCCTATGCGTCCCCGATCCCAACGTGGTCGTCGCCGATGCGGTGCCGTTGGCGACGGGCACCGGGGTGCCGATGTTGGTGTTCTGGTCCTTGAACTGCACAGTGCCCACGGCCGACGACGGGGTGACCGTCGCCTTCAGGGTCTCCACGGTGTTCGCAGCGACCGGGGAGGCCGGAGTCACCCCCAGCACAGTGCTCGTCGCCGTCGCGCCACCGCCACCACCATTGACCACATAGGTCACCGCCGACGACGTCGACCCAGCAAAAGCCGTCGCATCGGTCGGCGTGAACACCGCAGTCAGCGAATGCGTCCCCGACGCCAACGTCGCAGTCGAAGTCGCCGTCCCACCACTCACATCCACCGGATCACCGATATTGGTGGTCCCATCAACGAACTGCACACTGCCCACCGCCGCCGACGGGGTCACCGTCACCGTCAACGTCTCCGTGGCCCCCGCCGCAGCCGGCGACGCCGGAGTCGCCCCCAGCACAGTGCTCGTCGCCGTCGCACCACCCCCAGCATTGACCACATACGACACCGCCGACGACGTCGACGCAGCAAAAGCCGTCGCGTCGGTCGGCGTGAACACCGCAGTCAGCGAATGCGACCCCGACGCCAACGTCGCAGTCGCCGACGCCGTACCCCCACTCACTGCCACCGGATCACCGACGTTGGTGGTCCCGTCAACGAACTGCACACTGCCCACCGCCGCCGACGGCGTCACCGTCGCCGTCAACGTCTCCGTGGCCCCCGCCGCAGCCGGCGACACCGGAGTCACCCCCAACACAGTGCTCGTCGCCGTCGCACCACCACCCCCAGCATTGACCACATAGGTCACCGCTGGTGAGGTGGACCCGGTGAACGCCGTCGGATCAGTCGGAGTGAACACCGCAGTCAGCGAATGCGACCCCGACGCCAATGCCGATGTGGACGTCGATGCGGCACCGCTGGACACGGTCACCGGGGTACCGATATTGCTGGCCCCGTCCTTGAACTGCACGCTGCCGGCCGCCGCCGGGGAGACCGCCGCGTTCAGCGTCACCGCAGTACCCGGGTCAACCGGTCCCGCAGGAGATGGGGTCAACGTGGTGGTCGTAGTCGTGGAACCCCCGTTGGGGTCGTTGGTCTGCCACGCGGTCGGGCTAGTGAAGAAGATCGCACCCGTAAAGGTGCCGAAGTCAGTCAGGATATTCAGGTCAACGCAGTGCACGGTGAAGTCGTACTCACCAGCCGCCAGCTGGGTTCCCCGGGAATCAGCGGCGTTCTTCAAATCCCGGCCGGCGGCGATATTGAACGCCCTCGCGGTGGAGAAGGACGTGGCTTGCGTCGTTCTGATGGGGAACGGGTTGTCGGGTGGAAAAGTCTGCGTCGCGGCACCGACCGGTCCCGTGACCACCATGTTGGCAGCGCTAGCGGTGGTGGGGCACGGGCCAGAGGTGAGCGCCGTCGGGATAGTCAGGTCGGAACCGGTACTGCCGCCGCCCGGCGCGGTTAAGGTAAGGGTGCCGAGGGTGCCCGCCGCCGGTGCGGCGTTGGCCACCCGACCGAAGAGCAACGCCCCCCCGGCCGCGATGGCGACCACCAGGGCGGCCGCCGTAAGGCGACGGAAGGATCTATTAGCACCCACGATTGAGCTCACTCTCTTTTCAGCGAAAGATGGCGAATTAGGGGTCTGGACTGTCCCCGCCCGTAGCGGGACTATGGCCGACGCTTTTCGAAGTCAACCGCTTTCATCGCCTGCGCAAGCACTACAGCCGGTCGCACGGCACCACGACTCGGTTCGGTTGTCAGCCACCGGGGCAGACCGCTCGCCAAGCGTTGCAACGCGGGTAAGTCGGTTCATGGATCTCCGTTGGTAGCCGTGAGCGGGAACCGGTGTGAAAGGCACCGGTTCCCGCTCACGGGTGGTTCTCAGATGGCGGTTACGGGTTCATCCCGTCATGGACGGTCTGAATGAGCTGCTCCGCCTGGGTCATGGCCTGCTCGCGTGCCCGATCGTCATCCCTTGGTGGCCCCACCTTGATGATCACCGCTTGGGATGTCGAGGGCTGGAATGCCTTCGGGTCCGTCGGGGTGAACACCGCGGTCAGCGAGTGCGTGCCCTGCTTCAAGTCCCTCGTGACGAGGAACGCGAAGCCGTTACGCACTGGCATGGGGCTACCCAGCTTCTTGGTCCCGTCCATGAACTGGACGGTTCCGGTCGCGTCGTGGGGCGACACGTCCGCCAGGAGCAGCCTCGGGATGTTCTGGGAGAACGTGATGTTCGGGAACAGGCTGTCCGGGAACACCGTGAGCGTGGTGGTCGTGACCTTCGCCCCGGTAGCGTTGACCACATAGGTCACCGCCGGTGAGGTCGACCCGGTGAAGTTCGCCGGGTTCGTCGGCGTGAACACCGCGGTCAGCGAATGCGACCCCGACGCCAGTGTCGTGGTCGTCTGCGCCGTCCCACCAGCCACCGGCACCGCAGCACCGATGTTGGTGGTCCCATCAACAAACTGCACACTGCCCACCGCCGCCGACGGGGTCACCGTCGCCTTGAGCGTCTCCACCGTGCCCGCAGGCGCCGGCGACGCCGGCGTCACACCCAGCACCGTGCTGGTCGTGACCGCCGCGCCGTTGACCACATAGGTCACCGCCGGTGACGTCGACCCGGTGAAGTTCGCCGGGTTCGTCGGCGTGAACACCGCAGTCAGCGAATGCGACCCGTCCGGCAACACCGTCGTACCCACCGCGGTACCACCCGAGACCGGCACCGCAGCACCGATGTTGGTGGTCCCATCCTTGAACTGCACACTGCCCACCGCCGCCGACGGAGTCACCGTCGCCGTCAATGTCTCCGTAGCACCCGAGGGCGCCGGCGACGCCGGAGTCACACCCAGCGCGGTGGTGGTGTTCTGCGCTGGAGTATTGACCGTGAAGGTCACCGCCGACGAGGTCGACCCGTTGAACGCCGCCGGATCGGTCGGGGTGAACACCGCGGTCAACTGATGCGCCCCCGGGCTCAACGTCGACGTCGTCGTCGACGCGGCACCATTGGCGACCGGCACCGCAGCACCGATGTTGTTGGCCCCATCCTTGAACTGCACACTGCCCGCCGCGGTGTTCGGGCTCACCGCCGCGTTCAGCGTCACCGGGTCACCCTGGTTAGCCGAACCCACCGGCGACGTCGTCAACGTCGTGGCCGTCGGAATCGCATTGGGGTTGTTGGTCTGCCACGCGGTCGGGCTGGTGAAGTAGATCGCACCAGTGAAGGTGCCGAAGTCGGTCAGGATGAACTGGTCGACACAGTGCACGGTGAAGTCGTACTCACCTGCCGCTAGCTGGGTTCCCCGGGAATCAGCGGCGTTCTTCAAATCCCGGCCGGCGGCGATATTGAACGCCGCCGTGGTGGAGAAGGACGTGGTTTCCGTCGTTCTGATAGGGAACGGGTTGTTGGGTGGGAAAGTCTGCGTCGCGGCCCCGACCGGGCCTGTGACCTCCATGTTGGCAGCGCTGGCGGTGGTGGGGCACGGGCCAGAGGTGCGCGCCGTCGGGATAGTCAGGTCGGAACCGGTCGCCGGGGTGAAGGTAAGGGTACCGAGGGTGCCGGGCTGAGGTGCGGCGTTGGCGACCCCAGCGGCGAGCAACGCTCCCCCGGCCGCGACAGCGACCACTAGGGTCCCCGCCGTAAACCGAGTCAAGAGCCTTTTCATACGCACGATATGACTCTTCCTGTTAGGTAAAAGGAATTGTTCGGGCAAGGGCCTTGACTACCCGCCCGGGGTCTGGATCGCCGTGGAGCCACAGTTCTGGTTAGGAGCGAAACCCAACTTCTTGATCGTCGCGGTGTTGGAGCAGACCGCAGATGTCGGTCCGACGAATGTCGTGCTGGTCGGCGCGACTCCGAGCTTGGGAATGGGAACGACGTTGTAGACGTCCCGGCTCAGCGGCGCTGAGGTGTTCAGCTGGAGCGAGTTGACGCCGTCAATATTTCCGAGCAGGGTGGTGCCGTGGAAGTCATCTACCACGGTGCTGACCTGCGAGAGCCAGACCGCCACCGAATACGGCTCGACCTGGATATCGCTGGTAAGTAGGTTGCCGGTGTTCTCCAACAAAGGGTTCCCGCTCGCGTCGGTCTGCCCGATGCAGGTATGCCCGGGTTGCGAGGTAAAGTCCGCCGCGTCGGTGAAGCCGAGTGAGGAGAGGAAGAACTTCCGGGTCCCCGAGTTGAACTGCGGCAGCATCGGCTTGAAGCTCCCGGCCGGGAGCTGGCAGTTATACATCTGGACCAGGACGGCCTTGGGCAGATTCCGGCTTATTTGGCTGGTTTCGCGGGTGGCGTAGGTGACCGCGTCGACCGCGAACGGGATGTAGGCGAGGTGCGTCCCGGGCCGAGCAGCGGAGTCGTTAGCCGAAGACCGGGCGAAGTCCAAGCACCCGTCGCCTCCATCGGGCCGGTGGGCGATCAGCGCGTTGACCCCGGCACCGGAGCCCGAAGGGCGCGGGAACGTGCAGTTGGCTGGGGCCGGCTTAGTGGTGATCGTCGCGGAGCCGCTGGCGTCCCAGGACGCGATGATCTTGTTGCCGGCTCCGTCCTTGATACCGGCGAACCCGGATGTGGGTACGTCGCCAGCTAGGGCGTCCATGACACCTTGAGTGGTGTCTGAGCCGGTGCCGGCTAGCTGCCGGGTCTCGGTCGGGGGATCGGGGTCGGCCATGGCCGTACCGACGGCGAGTGAGAGGGTCGCCAGGCAGGCGCCAGCAACCAAGAGGTACTTCCTCTTTCGCATGTGTTGCTATCCTTTGCAACGCAGGGGTGCGCGGACCGCTGTCCGGGCACATATGTCAGTGGCATGCCAATCACTCCGTCACTGACGTCTTGCTTGCAGAAGTTGGCCCAAGCCGGTGGCCGGGAGCGGACACTCCCGGTCACTGCTGCGGGGGCATCACCCCCTCCCGAGCACGACGGCGTGCGGCGAGCACGTTCATCACCGGCGAGGACGTCGCCGCCAGCACGCCGCCGACCAGGGTCGTGACGAGCACGGCGCCCACCCAGACAGGCGCGGGCACCGACGGCGTGGGCAGCGACACCGCGGGCCGCACTTTGGCGACCGGCTTCTGGGATGTGCTCGGCGTCTTGGCGGTGGGCGTAGCCGGCTTGGCCGGGACGGCTGGGCGTGGCGCAGTAGCACCGCCTGGGCTCGTCGCGGTTCGGCCCGGGACGGCCGTGGCGGCGCCCGGGCTCGTCGTGATTGCGCTCGAGTTCGTCGAGTTCCCGCCCGGACTTGCCGACGTTGCGTCCGGGCTGGTCGAGGCGGCGCCCGGGGCCGTCGAGGTTCCGCCCAGATCCGGCGAGATTACGTTCGGGGCCGCGTTGGGATGGCCGTTCGAGTCAGTTGAGTTCGCGGCTGCGGGCGGGGGAACGGGGGCGGCGCTGGGCGGCGCCGGTGGCGGTGTGCTGCTGGGGGTGGTCTTGCCCGCCTGTGCCTCGATGGTCGCCGCCGCGGCGGTGGTCTGTGCCTTGAGCGCGTCGGGCAGCGGGGCCAGGCCCAGTGGGAGCTGACCAGCTGAGAGGCCCGGCTGCTGGCCGGGGCCGACGGCGTAGCGCAGGAACGCCGCGTAGTCCTTGCCGGCCGCGGTGTCCAGTGCCGATGGCGCGGTAGCCGCGTAGCTTAGCGCGGTAAGCGGGTAGAGCGCCGGGTCGCTGGCGCCGGTCACGTCGGAGGCCAGCACATCGGCCACCGGGCTGGGTTTCATAGCCGCTTCACCGGCCAGCAGGCTGGCGCTGGTGGGGGCGACGAACTGGCCAGCGACGTTGCGCAGGCTCGCGGTCGGCAGGCCGTACCGGATGGCCGTCGCCGCGTCCACCACCGCGAGCAGCTCCCGATCACCGGGGACCTGCCGCTCAGCCTTCTTCGGGACCAGTGTGCCGCCGTCGTTCACGACAATCCGCGCCTGGGTGTCGCCGCGGCTGGCCGAGCGGCCGGCGTCGTGCATGTCGTTGGTGAACGGATGGGAATCCAACGTGCATTGCTTCCCTTTGAA
>DATDHI010000212.1:0-2229 GCA_036521655.1 Pseudonocardiaceae bacterium
AGCTCAGCACAGCGCTGGGCGACCTCGCGACCAGATACGTCGAGCAAGCCCCACAACTGGGCCCGGAACCGGTCATGTCAGCGATCACGAGCAGCGGCACACCCCCTAACTGATATGGAGGTGCTGTTTGTCAAGGGGCAGCGCTGAATTCGTCGGATGATCTTGCCTCATCGACGTGGTGGGTCAAGGGGGTCGGCCGGCACGAGGTCGACGTGCGTGTCAGGGCGACGCGCGGTCAGACTGATATGCGCGGGTTGGGTACCGCTGGACGGGCTGTTCGGCTGGAGCGTCCGCTGGTCTAGAGGTCGAGCGTGGCCTAGGAACCGAGGTCCGGGACTGCTCATAGCTAGATCGCGGGTCGATCCACGCGCTGCCGTCAACGTCGGTGCCGACCGACCGTTCTTCGGGGCCGATTCCTCTGCGTAGGAGGGGAATCGCGCCAGGGGTGGGCTACCGGCGCGCCGCCGGAGCCGCAGGGTCCTCGATCATCGCGAGCGACCAGCACCAGCCGGCGAGCTCACGCGCGACAGCGACGTTCGCGATGACGGTGCGCTTCTTACGCTCGTTGAAACGCAGCCACCGCTCGTGCAGGCGCTGGTTGCCGGCATGCCCGCGGGCTCGCGCGGCCGCCGGGGCCAGGTCCCACCGGTCGCGCATGGTCTTGGTCGGCCGGTAGGGCCGCCGGTGGTGCCAGGCGGCCTCGACCAGCAGCCGGCGGGCGTGGGTGTTGCCGGTCTTGGTGATCGAGCCCTGATGGCGGCCCTCGCCGCTGGAGCTCTCGGTCGGCACGAGCCCGAGGTAGGCCCCGATCGTGGAGCCGCTGAACCGGCTCCAGTCGCCGACCTCGACAGCGAGCCCGAACGCGGTCAGCGTCGACACCCCCCGCAGGCACTGCAGCCGTGCCACCGTCGGCCACCACTGCGGCTCGTGGGCCATCTCGATGATCGCCTTGTCGAGCCGGGCCCGCCGGGAGGTCGCCAGCAGCACCGTCTCCAGCGTCGTGTCGTAGGCCGCCTGCAACCCGGGCGTCTCGAAAGACTGCTGGCCCAGCCACTGCTCGTGAGCGCCGGTCCAGGCCGTCCCTCCCGACCATACGACCCCCTGCCGCAGCAGGAGCTTGGACGTCCGGTGCCGGGCCCGCATCAGGTCGGCGCGCACGTCCTCCCGGACCCGCACCAGGTCGCGGGCGGCCTCCTGCGCCACCGACGGGACCGTCACCGCCGTGATCTCACCTAGGCGCAGCAGCCGGGCCAGCAGCAGGGCATCCCGGGCGTCGGTCTTGACCCGGTCTCCCGAGGGGCGGTGCATCTTCGACGGCGCCGCGACCACGCACCGGATCCCCCGACCGGTCAGGAACCGGGCCAGCCCGTACCCCGTCGGGCCCGCCTCGTAGACCACCGCCACCGGCCCGGCCAAGGCCTGCAGCCAGGCCAGGACCGTCTCGTTGTCCGGCACCAGCCGGGCCTTGCTCAGCTCACCCGTCCTGTCGTTCAGCGCGCACGCCACCACCGAGCGTGCGTGCACATCCAGGCCGACGAAAGTACGCTCAATCTCCACCGGGACCTCCCGCAATTGTTGGCTCTACCACCCCGGACTCAACCCCGGGGCGGCAACCCACGACAACTTGCGAGTGAGGTCCCGGCCCAAGAACCGGGCGCCTCCATACCGTCTAGCCCGGATCGTTCACGTGTCGTGATCTGACGCGGGCGGTGAATGCGCGAAAGCGCCTGTCACGCAACGAGATACTGGACTTCTCTACGGTTCAGCATGCTCGAGCGGAAGGCACTTCGCAGGTGAAGCATATGTCGTGGTCGTCCGGGTTGTCAGTCACCGCGGACGGGACCGGGGTGGTGGCGCACGCCGGGTCCGTGGCACTGAGGTTGCTCGCGGACCGGGTCGGGCTGACCGGTGGCCTGTCGACGGTGTTGGCGCGGCGGTCGTTCCGGCCGGTCCATGACCGGGGCCGGGTGCTGGTCGACCTGGCGGTGCTGCTGGCCGACGGTGGTGAGGCCATCGCCGACATCGACGTCCTGCGCCACCAACGCCAGGTCCTCGGCCCGGTCGCGTCGGCACCGACGGTGTGGCGGACCCTCGACGGGCTGACCCCCGCGGCGATGAAGCGGGTCGAGAAGGCCCGCGCCAAGGTCCGCCGTCACGTGTGGGCGCAGCTCGCCGCAGGTGCCGGCGTGCCGACCTCGAAGGTCGCCGGCACCCACCTCGGCGACACCA
>DATDHI010000213.1:0-1666 GCA_036521655.1 Pseudonocardiaceae bacterium
GGCTGGACGCGGTCACCGCCGACGACCTACCCGCTCTGCATTCTCTCGTGGCGGGTCTGCGCCGTGACCTAGACGCGGTCACCAACGGGCTGAGCCTGGACTACAGCTCCGGGCAGGTCGAAGGCAACGTCAACCGGATCAAGATGATCAAACGACAGATGTTCGGTCGCGCGAAGTTCGATCTGCTGCGCAAACGGGTCCTGGCCCGCTAAGTCGAGCAACTGTCCCAGCGCAAGTGGGGCGTTTGGCCACGATCGTTACCGTGGGCACTCCGCACCGTGGAGCCGGGTGCCCACGGTAAGCAACAAAGGGGTCCGCGATGGTGGATGTCGCTGAGCTAGAAGATGAGCTCGCGCGGGTGCTGTCAGCCTCCCCGCGTGATGCCGTCGCAGATGCTGGGGTACTCGAACGGGCGGTGGCCGCCTGCCGGGCCGATCCCGAGGCGAGGGCTTCGTTCGATCCGCCCGGATTGCTCGATGAGCTCGCCGAGGTCTATCAGCAGCTGGGTCGGGTCGAGGATGCGCTGGCCGCCATGCAAGCGGCGATCGATGCTGGCTATGCCGGTAGCCCCGACCCGCGGTGCCGGCTAGCGGAAATCATGCTGCGCGCCGGACGCACCGAACCCGCCGCTGAGGTGTACGCCCAGGTCAAAGCCGACACCCCGGATGATGTGTGGCTCTATAACAGCGCCGGGCTGGAGTACGCCGCCGCTGGTGATCCCCAGCAAGCGCTGGACTGGTTCACCGAAGGTCTGCAGCTAGCCCTGGACACTGGCGACCCCGAAAACCTGGTCGCCCAGCTCCAGGCGCTGCGCCGTGAGCAGCTCAACGATTTAGGTCACCAGCTCGACGAGCTCGATGCCCGCGCCGAAACGTTCCTCACCGAGCGTCGCAGCCAGCCCCCAGGCCACTCACTGCCCGGACTACCTGCCGCGCTGGACACCCTCGACACGGGCGACAGCTCGGCGCTGGCCCCGACCGCCACTGTGCCATCCGCCGATCGATCACCGACCGGTGCACCGCCTCGGCTCACGCTGGCGGTCAGCTGGTTTCCAGCCGATCAGTTCGACCAGGCCCTGCGCACCTGGTCCGACCTGTCCCAAGACTGGAACAGCACCGACTACCGCGACTACACCCACCGCCTCGAACGCCACCTCCACAACATGACCACTGCCGGCCCCGCCGCCCTCTGGATCACCCCAATCCAGATCGACGCGTTTCAACGCTGGTGCCACAGCACCGGCCATGACCCGGCCACCGCCAGCGCACGCGCCAGCTACGCCGCCGAGCGCGCCCGCATCGCCGCGCCCGAACTCATCAACTGGCCACCAGCACGCAACGCGCCCTGCTGGTGCGGCACCGGCCGCAAATACAAAAAATGCTGCGGACATCCCAACGTTGTCCAAGCAGCGACCTGACCACCCGGCTGAGCAGAACAAGATCAACCATGGTCTTCACGAAAAGTGCGACAGAGCCCAACAAATCTGCGCTCAACACTCGCTCGTGGGCGATGTGGGTGTCGTCGCGGTAGCGCAGGCTGTAGAGGACATCGTCGCTGACCTCGGCGTGGTGTGGACCGTGGTCGCTGTAGAGGATCCCGGCCCGTTTCAACGCCGCCTCGGCGTACCGGTGCTGGTCGTTGTCGCGGAAGGTGGCGTATTGCGGAC
>DATDHI010000214.1:0-5522 GCA_036521655.1 Pseudonocardiaceae bacterium
ATCCGGTTGCCTGCGTGGTACTCAACGCGACGCCCGATATGTGGGGTAGTCGGCTACTCCTGCGCGGTTACGGGGCGTCCCGGCAAGCCCGGCCCAGGGAAGCCGGGCTGCTGGCCCGCGATTCGGTGGTGATCGTCGACGAGGCCCACTTGGCCCGGCAACTGCTGCGCACCGCGCGGCGCGTCACCGAGCTGCAGGGTTGCGCCGAGGATGAACTGGCGCCGCCCCCACTCCAAGTGGTGGAGACTACGGCCACTCCGAGTACGGCGGGCGGCGCCACGCTCGGTGTGGAGGAAGCCGACTTCGCCACCGATCCAGAGCTGGCGCGTCGACTATGCAAAGCCAAGCCGGTACGGACCCTCCCGCTGCCGACCTGGCCATTGCCCGATAAAGGATCCGCGCGCCGAGCAGGGGTCCGCGAGCTTGCCGGGGCCGCACAGCGGTTGCGGGCGGAGTTCGGCCCCACCGTGGGCTGTCTGGTGAACACCGTCGCGGTTGCCGTTGACGTCGCGAAGGAGCTGGAGTCTGCGGGTTTGACCGTGGAGCTACTTTGTGGGCGCCTTCGTCCGCACGACATCGCTGAACTCCGTCGCAGGCGACCCAACCTGCTCGCTCTGGCGGGCGACCCCGCCGTCGACGTGCTGGTCGGCACGTCAACCCTAGAGGTCGGGGTGGACCTCGACCTGCACGCGATGGTCACCGAACTGGCCCCGGGGACGGCGCTGGCTCAACGCGCTGGACGGGTAAACCGCCTAGGGCTGCGTTCCACAGCTGTCGAGGTGGCGCTGCCCACCGACCTCGGAACCCTCAAAGAGGGGAAGACGGGCCCCTACGAGGTGGAGGATCTCCAAGACGCGCTGGCCTGGCTGCGCCACCGCGAGGTGGATGAGCTGGGGCTGGCCCCATGGGCGCTGCGCGACGCAGTGCCGCCTGCACCGTCGGTACGCCGGGTTCCTGACGCGCGGGTGCCTGCCGTGGACACCTGGCAGTTCTTGCGCCTGGAGCTGTGGGATACCTACCAGCTGGCCCGGACCAGTGATGAGTTGGCGGCCGAGCCGGACCTGGAGCTGTGGCTGTCCGACGATCTGAGTCTGGACCGGGACGTCGGCCTGTTGGTGCGCGCCGGGCTCGATGCCGACGTAGCGGCGGCGGTTGCGATGCTTCGTGTGCTTCCACCGCGCCGACACGAGGTGTTCCCGGCACGGATAACGCCTGCTCGCACGGTGCTCAAGGAACTGATTGAGGCTGGCCGCGTGGTGCTGCGGGTGCGGGCCGGGGACGTCGACGTGCTGGACGATTCCGACGATTTGCGGCCGGGTGATCAGGTCGTGATCGACAGCAGCTGTGCTGTGTTTCGTGCCGGAGTGGTCGATGAGGTGGGAACGGAAGTAGCAACGGATGTGCTGGAGCAGGCCGATCCGCGGCCGGGATACCTAGCGCTGGTGCTGCACGGGCTGCCGGAGGGCGCGGAGAGCCCGATTGCCGAGCCCACGCGGGCCGCGCGCGCCAGCCTGGCCGCCGTTGTCGAGGGGTTGACGCAGGGCGCCACCGGGCGGCGCCAGGAGTGGCTCAAGCAGGTGGCGACGCTGCTCCGTGGTCGAATCGCCGACGCCGATGTGGTGTGGCAGGAATCGGTCGGCTCGGACGAGCAGCACCGCGTTCTGATCGCCGATCAGCGCCGGGCTCGTCGCGATGACGAGGTACGGCAGACCTGGACAACGGCAGAGCACCCTGTGACGCTCGACCACCATCAGGACGCCGTGGCTGAGCGGGCCGCTGCAGTTGGGGACGGGCTGGGTCTCAGCGCAGAATTGGTGGAAGTGCTGCGGCTCGCTGGGCTGCACCATGACGACGGCAAGGAAGATCGCCGGTTTCAGGTGTCTTTGAAAGCGCCAGACGATGCCGTGTTAGCGAAGAGTTGGGGGCTGAGCCCCGCGCAGTATCGGGTCGAGCGCGCGCGATCAGGGCTGCCGTCCGGTTGGCGTCATGAACAGCTCTCTGCGGCTCTGTGCTGGGCAACGCTCGACGCGGATGCCGAACGCGACTTGGTGACACGGCTAGTGGGCACCAGTCACGGGCACGGTCGAGCAGCGTACCCGCATACCGGTGCCGAGCTGTGTGTCGAGCCGGCGGCGGTGGAGCTCTTCGATGACGGGCTGTGGGACGAGATCGTAGAGCGTACTAACCGCCGATTCGGCGTGTGGGGCACCGCGTACCTGGAAGCGTTGCTGCGTGCCGCCGACGGACAGGTCTCGGGGGAGGGCTCGTGAAGCGATTCGTGCTGGCGGGAAGTGATTCTCGGGTGCTGCTCTCGCACCTCGCGCTCTTCGGGCTGGGCGCGATCCTCGAGGAGGCCGAAGCGAACCCCTACCTCGGGTGGACTAGGGGCATGGACCCCCGTCCGGTGATACATGGTGCAGGATGCGCTCCAGCAGACGTGGCGGTCGCGGTGCGCGCCCATGCCGCCTACCGCGCCGAGCCCGACGCCTGGGTCAACCGCACACTGCCGGACAAAAGCAAGCTCAGGGGCCTGATGAGCCCACGGCTGACGACGCTCGCGATCCCTGAAGGGTGGCGTGACCTGGAAGAACGACGCAATGACACAATCGACGAGGTCACCGCGCGGCGGGCAGAGCTGGACCTGCGCATGCTCGGCGCCCTGGGTCGGCCTGCTTACTGGCGGATGTACCAGCGCCAGCGGCGCCAGGACGATGGCGCGAGCCGGTGGGAGATGCAGCCCCGTAATCAGGGCTCGGAGTTCGTCGGTACCAGGTTGTCCCCGCTGGCCCGTGCAGTGGCAGATCGGTCCGATGTCCAGGTGCTCGACGGACTGACCGGTGCCGCGCCGATCGATGAGGTCGGCCATGGCAAGGCCGATAGCCGGACGCCCACCGGTTTGGCGGCCCCCGGACCGACGGACAATGCGCTGGCGTGGTGCGCGCTTTGGGGCTTGTCGCAGCTCCCGCTCGCGCTACGCGCTCACGATGCGGCGATCACCAGCGGCCACGTCGGGAAGCCCACTGCGGGCCGGTTCCACACGCTCACCTGGAACGGCGGCTGGCGGATGGCGCGACTGCGCAGCATGCTGGCCAGCCGGCAGGCGCGCGAGGTGGCGCAGTCGCCAGTCGCTGACCGCGTCGATAGTCGCGGGATTGCCGGTGTAGTCAGCGACGAGTCGGCACGACGGTGGCTGGCGGCTCGTGGTGTGACGGCGGTGCTGTGCTTCCCGGTGAGCCGGTACGGCAGTGACAGCGCACCCGAGCGCCGAGCTGGCCTCGCCGAGATCTGCCGGCTGGCCGTCTCGTGACCGCCACCGAGCCGCTGCCGATCAGCCTGGTGGCGCACCAGGTATTTTGCCCGCGCCGTGCGTGGTTGGAGGCGGCTGGCGAGAGCACCGATACCCAGCAGGTTGCGGTTGGCGTCGCCGCACACGTGCCGACCGATGACACGGCAACGTCACGGCTTCGCCGGTTGCGGGGCGTCGAGATCACGAGTGGCGAGTGGGGCACGATCGGGCGTTGCGACACCCTTGAGGTCGACGACGACGGCGCCCTAACCGTGGTGGAGTACAAGTCCGCACCACGCCGTCGCCGAGCCGACGTCACCGACCCCATGCGCGTGCAGCTCACCCTCCAGGTCCATGCGCTGCGCGAGATGGGCTTTCGTGTGGCCGGGCAGGCCGTCTACTTCACTACCTCGCGCGAACGCGTACCGGTCGAACTGACAGCCGACGACACGGCCGCAGCGCACAAAGCCGTGCTCGATACCAGGGCAACGTTGTCCTCGGCGACCGCTCCTGAGCCGCTGGAGGACGATCCTCGCTGTAGTGGCTGTTCCCACATCGGTGTGTGCCTCCCTGATGAACGATCGTTGACGTCGGTGACGCGTCGGATCGTCGTGGCAGATCCGGACACCCAGGTGCTGCACTTGTCCACGCCCGGGTCGCGTGCGTCCACCCGGCGCGGCCGTGTCGAGGTCGCAAGACAGGGGGAGAGCCTGGCTTCGGTGCCGCTGGAACGGGTGCAGGCGCTCGTCGTCCACGGGAACGTCGACGTGTCCGGCGCCTTGATCAGAGAACTCCTGTGGCGGCGGCTCACCGTGGTGTGGTGCTCCAGCAACGGCCGCGTCGTCGGCTGGGCAGCGGCGGCAGCCGGGCCCAACGGCGCTGCTCGACCACGGCAGCGTCTCGCATCGGCGGTCTGCCAGCTTGAACTGGCGCGAGAGTTTGTCAGCTCGAAGATCGCGAACCAGGCCACAATGCTGCGGCGACACGGTGACGCACCCGACGCCATCCCGCGCCTTCGCGCGCTCCAGCGCCAAGCTCGCTCTGGGAGTTCGGTGGCTGCACTCTTCGGCATCGAAGGCGATGCGGCGGCGATTTACTTCCGATCGTTCGCGACGATGTTCACCCGAAAGGTGCGGGACACGATCGACTTCGCGACGCGAACCCGCCGACCGGCCCGTGATCCAGTGAATGCGGCTCTGAATTTCAGCTACGGATTGCTGGTCGGCGATGTGTTGCGCGCGGTAGTTGCCTGCGGTCTTGATCCGCATGCAGGATTCCTACACAGCAGTGAGCGCAACAAACCAGCACTGGTGCTCGACCTCTGCGAGGAGTTCCGAGCCCCGGTCGCCGACTCGGTCGTGCTGGGGGCATTCAACAATGGTGAGCTCAAGACGAGCAGTTTCAGCGACGTGCTCGGAGTCGTCAACCTCCGTGAGACGGGACGGCGAACGCTCATCAGCGCCTTTGAGCGGAGGGTCGAGACTACCTTCCGGCATCCGCTGTTCGGCTACTCGCTGACCTGGCGACGGGCGATGGAAGTGCAGGCCCGGCTCGTCCTGGGCGTGATCGACGGCACGCAGGACAGCTATGTCGGTGTCCGTACCCGGTGAGCAGCGATTCCCGCCGTCGCTACCTCGTCGCCTATGACGTGGTGAACGACGCACGGCGGCTGCGCGTGGCCAAGAAGCTGGAGTCCTACGGTGACCGCATCCAGTACAGCGTCTTCGTGGTCGACGTCCGCCCCGCCCGCATCGTGCGCCTCATGGAGGCATTGGAACAGATCATCAACCGCGAGGACGACTCAGTATTGCTGTGCGATCTAGGGCTGGTCGCCGCTCTCGATGACAAGCGCTTCCTCATGGTAGGTCGGCGCAGACCCCTCACCGACGACGGTCCGCTGATCTTCTGAGCAGCACCGCGAACCCTCCAGCGCACCGCGACACGCCGACAGAGTTCGCTGCCCTGAACAACCAGGTCAGGCCCCATTTCAAGGTCGCTGGAGATCATCGTGTTGCGTCGTCCGGGGCCGTCGGCCATTAGCCTTCGCGGAAGCCGATGTTCTCGCTGGTCAGAGTATGTAGGATGGCAACCCTATCGCGGTTCCCTCGGGAACCGCCCTTCATTGAGGCTCATATCAAGGGAACTCAGCTCCCTGCAGGAACCCCATCGCGGTTCCCTCGGGAACCGCCCTTCATTGAGGCGTGGCAATGGGCGCAACGGGGCGCAACGGCCAACC
>DATDHI010000215.1:0-9413 GCA_036521655.1 Pseudonocardiaceae bacterium
GGACCGGCTGGCGCGCTCAGCCACGGGCGCGAACCGGATCACGGTCTACGCAACTTCCCCGTCGATGCAGGGGAATCACCAACAGTGCCGGTGTCCTCGGCGGTGGTGGCGAGTTCGGCGATCGTGGTCCAGCCCTCGCACTGGGTGCACGGGACCGGCCCGGCGCCGAGCTCGTCCGGGCTGGGTTCCCAGATGTGATCACAGCTCTCGCAGACCAGGACCACGCCGGGCGCGGGTTCGACGCGCGGCGAGCGGGACCCATCGCGATCGGGTGGGGTGGTCATGGACCTCACCCCGGGTCAGAGGCTGGGGTCGTTGCAGTCGCGGCACTGCCCGCCCAGCAGGTCGTCGCACTGGCGTTCCTGGCGGGTGCGTTGCAGGTGACAGGTGCGGCAGATCCGGGGACCGAGCCGAACGGAAGCGGGGTAGCGGGTCGCGGTGGTGCGCTGCAGCAGATCCATGTCCGGGTGTCCTTCCCCGAGGTCGTCCCCGCGCTGAGGTAAGCGGGGGCTCACCAGTCGGCGGAGTCGTCGGTGGTGTCGGTGGCGAGGTTCTCGGCTATGAGCGCCTGGAGGGCGGCGTGGTCATCGCAGGGCGCCAGTCGTTGGACGAGGGAATTGTGGGTGGGCATCGGGGGTCTCCTGGGGCTGGGGTGTCGGTGGGACGCGGCTCTGCCTCAGCGCGCCGGGTGGGGGTCCGAAGGCCGGCAAGGGTTCCAGGTCGTCCAGCCGGGTGGAATCACGTCAGTGACCGCCGCAGGCGGCCTGTCTCACCCGGGTGGATGGGCCGGGTTCCTTGCCGCGTGCCCCACTCGGTGTGCTGACCTTCGGGCGGTCCGCCGATGCTCCAGCCCGGCGCACAGTGATCACAGGCGCTCAGTAGCAGCAACGGGAAGAGGCGCGGTGACCAAGCAAGACGGACGAGGTTACTGGCTGGTCAGCTGCTGCCAGGCGGGGTGCAGCGTCCGTCCCTGGCTCCAGTGGTGGGCGTGAGCGAGCGCCGCGACGGGTCAGCTGCGGCCACCGAGCCTCGCCGGGGCGGGCCCGGTCGCTGATGCGCTCGTAGCGCACGGTGTCGGTCCAGTCGCCCCCGACGATCGAGGGCACCGTGACGCTCTTGGGGTTGGAGCGCACGACCGGCAGCCACTGCCTCCGGTAGCAAATGAGGTCACCGGGGGCGAGGTCGGCGCGGGTGTAGTTCGGGGTCAGCCCGTCACGGATCTGGGCCTGGCGTACCGCGTTCCAGTGGGTGAGTTGCTCGCTGAGATGGGTCTGCTGCTCGTCGAGCCGGGTGCACTGCTGCGGGGTCAGCGCGCACGCCGCGATGAGCTCCGGGGACACGCCGCGGGCCAGCAGCTCGTTCCGTCGTGGTGTTCCTGGCGGCGGCGCGCGATGCGACGCAGCTCGGCTTCAAGGTCGCGGATGCGGTTAGCCACCGTGAACGGCGCGGCCGGTAGTTGCAGGCGCAACAGCATCGACACTCGACACCACGACCCGGGGCGGGCGCCCAGGGCCTACACCGCCGCCGGGGGCGAGTGCAGACAGCTTGACAAGCGAGCGACAGGTAGCAACCCATCGGCCGGCAGCGGCGCTAAGCGGCCCGGGTGTCCGGCTGGGGATCCCCTAGCGGACGCGGACACGGCCCTCCGTTCGGCTCCGCGCTCCCGGCCCGGTGAAGGTTCCCGCCGCCGTGGCCGCCTTCGCCTGGCGTACGCCCGGATTCGCCGTCACCCTGGCTGCGGTCGTCGTCGGGGCGGCGCCGTTTCTGCGCGCCCTCAGTGTGGCGATCGGCTTCGGTGTGCACGATCGTCGGCATGACGCCTGATTCAGAGGGCCGCTCCATGCGGGAGCGGATGCTCGCCGGTGACCTGTATATCGCCGACGACCTGGAGTTAGAAAGGCCGCTGTGCGCGTGGTGAATGCCGGGCATGAGGGGTAACGGATACGTCATGGTCGGCGTTGACTTATCGCTGGTCGAGGCGGTGAGGTCCCGTTAGACACCGGCGGTGGGTCCCACTTCCACGGCGCCGAAGAGAGGAGCGATGACAGTCCCGCCGCGGCGCCGAGTGTGTCTGCCCACGATAGCGGTGGCACCGGCTGAAGAACACGACTCCCCGCTTGAGACACACCTATCGGGTGATCCGTGGACATGGGCTGAGTCTGCGGCGAGGTCCTTGGTCGGCTCGGTTCGCGGTGGCGAGAAAGCATGCCTCATCGACCACCGCGGCCGGATCATGTCCAGGTCCCGTTCCGGGCGCGCGTGATCAACGTGAGGCACTCTTCTGCCGACGTGAGTGTCTTTAATGACGGCGCAGGAGGGCTCTCGGACTTGAACCTGCGCGCTGAGGCGGTCCGAGCGGTGGTCATCGCCGCAGCTGTGGAGCACGCTGGTTGACTTGCGGCCCGTGACTAACGATCTTGTGGAAAACGGGCGTTAGGGAGCTGGTGGCTCGATCAGCGGGCGCCCGCCGGCCGGGACGGACGGGGGGATGGGGAAGGCGATCGAGAAGCTGCGCAGCGGGGCTGGGTGGCCGGGTCTGTCCTGCTGGGCCAAATCAGGCTGTCAGAGCCAACAAGTGGTTGCTCGCCGCGGGCTGGGTGAGCCCATACTTTGCCTGGTCCAATGTCAAACCCGTTTCGCCGGAGCCGGGGTCGGTCGTCGCGGCGGTACTGCCGCCAGGTGGTGCGGTCGAATCCACAAGCGCAACGTCGCGGTACGCGGTCCGGCCGCGGTGGCCCAGGCACAGGCGACGAGGTCGCGTTGTATGAGGTGGGTGATCCGTTCGGGCTGGCGCAGCTCGAGCTGCGGTTCCTCGCCGCCGCCAGCCTCCCAGCCGGCCGAGGAATGGCAGGGTAAGCGCACGTCCAGAATGTGGTCACCCTTTTTGCCTTGTCGTCACACACGAACAGGCGTACCTCCAAAACCGGGGCGATCGCCCTCACTGCGAGCGTCGTCGCGCCACCTCGCGGGTCCTGTCCAGGAAGTCGCTCAACGGCCGAGCATGGCGTGCAGGGCAGGGACAGCTACGCCGGCTGCGGTCAGCGCAGCCAGCAGTGCGGCAGGCCACAGGCCCGTCTGCGCGAAGGTCAGCACACCCACGAGCGCGCCGACGACCAGCGCCCCTGTAAGGATCACGGCCCACCGTAACGGTAGCAACGGGTCCGGCGGGGGGTAGGCGGCGGCGGGCTCGGATGGGACATGGGTTCTCCTTCAGCTTGGGAGCTCGGTACGGACTGCGCAGGTGAGACAACATGTCCAGCAGTATGCGCGACTACGACAGCAGTTACAATGCTTTGTCAGTCGCAACTGATGAATCATGAGCCATACCTGTGATGTAACATCACAGGTATGGCTGATTCTGACCGCGAGGTGGCTCCCGGTTCCGGGGATACATCTAGGGGCTCCACGGCGGAGGTCGTGGAGCGGCTCGGCTGTGAGATCGTGGGGGGCCGGAAGCGGCGGGGTCTTCACCTGACGGTGGAGGCGGTGGTGGACGAGTTCGGGGTGACCCGGCCCATGGCTCGTGAGGTGTTGCAGATACTGCACCAGAAGGGGTTGGTCAATCTGCAGCCGAGGATCGGGGCCACGGTCCAGGCGCTGGGGGACTGGGACCTGCTGGACCGGGAAGTGATCACGTGGCGCCTTGAGGAGGCGCCGGACAGTCAGATGCGTTCGCTCACCCAGCTGCGGGAGATGATCGAACCGTGGGCGGCCAGGACGGCGGCCACCTGGCGGCCCGCGGAGATCTGTCTAGACCTGGTCGGTCTCAGTCACCGGCTGCGCGACTTGAGCCTGGATCCGGACTTCGACGAGCCCGAGCGGGGGTTCGACATCCGGGAGGACTTCCGCGACGTTGACGCCCTGTTCCATCAGACCCTGCTCCTGGGGTCGCGCAATGAGTTGCTGCTGCCCCTGGCGTACCCAGTAAAAAAGGCCCTGGACCACCGGATCGACCGGGATTGGGCGGGGCTGCACCCAGAGTCGGCTGTGATGCCGGCCTTTGCCGACGCCGCCTTCGGTACCGTCAAGCCCTACCCATTGAGACCACAGCCGATCGCTATGTGGTTCCACATCGGGCTGGCCCATGCCGTGGACCAAGGGCTGTCTACCGCGGCAGGAGCCTTTGCCGAGGCGATCCTCGCTGAGATGCAGCACGGCCGGCTCAAGGATCCCGCGGTGCGCAGCCGCCTGCGGGAGGGCCTGAGCCAGCTCAACATCAAGGGGTTGCGCGCCGAGGACCGGGACCCGTTCCGGAAGGCGATACACGAGATCGTCCAGCGCAGGCACATCCCTGTGGTCGTCATGGGCGTCACCGGCAGTGGCAAGACCACCATCGGCAAGCTCCTGGCAGCCTCTCTGGGCACCCCCTACGAAGAGGGGGATCTCTTCCACCCCCCGCAGAACCTCACACAGATGGCGCAGGGCATCCCCCTTGACGACCGCAGCCGAAGCCCCTGGCTAGCCGGCATCGCACGGCGCATCGCCGTGACCGACCCCGATGACGGGCTGGTGATCACCTGCTCGGCGCTCAAACGGATCTACCGCGAAGTGCTTCGGGCCGCCAACCCCCAGACCCTCTTCGTGCACCTCACGATCGAGCCGGGCGCCGCGGCCGCCCGCGTGGCCAGCCGGGACTCGCACTTCATGCCCGCATCCCTGGTGAACTCCCAGTTCGACACACTCGAACCCCTGGAACCCGACGAGACCGGCCTGACCCTCGAGGCGACCATGCCGCCCCTGCAGATCGTCTCCACCATCCAGACGCACCAGGCCCATCTCAGACGACGACCCAAGCCGCATGAAGACGCCACATGATCCGATCAGACCCACCACAGCCCCCGAGCTGGCTCGGTTGCCCGCTGCTGGCGCATCCCTGCCGCGACACCGGGCATGCGGCGCTCTGTAGTCGCCACCGGTGCGGACCAGAGATCCGGGGGCCCGGTACTGAGCGGCAGGGATGCCTGTACGGCGAAGGCATCTACCTGTGGGAGGACGTGGGCGACCGTCGGGCCGCGCGGAGCTGATGGAGGTTCTCACCGACCCCCCGCAGAAGGCGCACGCCCAAAATGCGGACTCTTATGCCGCTGACCGTGTGGGTGCTGACACAGGCTGTGCTGGGTAGTTCGTATGCGGATCGGCCCGGACATGACGAAGGGTCGGTGCTCAGCGGAGGGCGGCGATTGCCTCGACCTCGACTAGCTGGTCTCGGTAGCCCAGGACCGCAACCCCGAGCAGCGTGCTGGCAACCCCCATCTGGCCAAGTTGACGGTGCCAGCCCGTGACCGGTGAGCGCCTGACGGTCGATCCAGGATCTGGTCTTATTTCCGCATCCCAGCCGCTGGACGCTCCCCCAACCATCCGTGGTCGTGCGGAGTTGACGCTCGGCGCTGGGGTACCCCGGCCGGATGAGCTCGGTCAGCGATTTTCCTACCGCCCCACCGCGACACCTCAGCGGTCAGCCGACCGTGCGGGTGGCCTCGCGGTTACTCAAGGCCAGGGCACCGTGGCTAGGTGCGGGGCCGGGTGACGAGTTCTGTGGCGGCGGACGCGAGAGGCACCGGGGGTGGGCGCGGTGGGGTGGTGGATGAGGGTTGCCTGGCGGCGTGGGAGATGCGAATCAGTAGCGCGATCAGCATGTAGTTGGCCAGCAGGGAGGAACCGCCATAGGACAGAAAGGGGGTGGTGAGCCCGGTCTCGGGAATGAGGTTGGTGACACCGCCGGTGACGATGAACACCTGCAGCGCGATGGTGATCGACAAACCGGCGGCGAGGAGCTTGCCGAAGGTGTCACGGACCGACAACGAGGCCCGTAAACCCCGGGTGACCAGCAGTAGATAGATCATCAGAACTGCGGTGAGCCCGATCAGGCCGAGTTCTTCGCCGATGCTGGCCATGATGAAATCGGCGTTGGCCACCGGAACCAGTTCGGGTCGGCCCCCGCCCAGGCCGGTACCGACCAGACCGCCGGTGCCCAGCCCGAACAGCGACTGAGCGATCTGATAGCCGGACTCGTAGTAGCTGGCGAAGGGATCCGACCACACGTGCACCCGGACCCGGACGTGGGCGAACAGGTAGTAGGCGAGCACGCACCCGGCGGCGAAGAACACCAGCCCGATCAGCACCCAGGACAGCCGCTCGGTGGCGGTGTAGACCATCGCCAGGACCACACCGAAGATCAGCAGTGAGGCGCCGAGTTCCTTTTCCAGCGCCAACACCCCAATCGAGAGCCCCCAGGCGCCCAGCAGCGGTGCCAGGTCCCGAGGCCGAGGGAAGGTCATTCCGAGTAGCTGGCGGCCCGCGGTGGTGAACAATTCCCGGTTGTTGACCAGGAACACCGCGACGAACACGATGATCCCGATCTTGGCGAACTCGCCGGGCTGGATCGACAGCGGACCCAGCCGCAGCCACAGCTTGGCCCCGTTGATTTCGGAGATGCTCGCCGGCAGCACCCCGGGCAGCACCAGCAACCCCAACCCCACCAGGCCCAAGGTGTAGCCATAGGACGCCAGATGCCGGTGATCGCGCACCCGCCACAGCACTGCGACGAACAACACCAGCGCCACCGCGGTCCACGCCACCTGCCGGGGCGCATCCGCGGCCACTCCTTGGCCCGTGTCGATGGCTTGGGTCGCCGCACCCAGGTCCAGCCGATGGATCATCACCAGGCCCAGGCCGTTGAGCACCGCGGCACACGGCAAGATCAGCGGATCGGCAAAGGGCGCCAACCAGCGCACCGCGGTGTGCGCCACGACGAAGAGCCCCAAATAGGCCAGGCCCAGATACAGCAGCGACCGGGACAGCTGGTGTTTCTGCTCGGCTTCGACCAGCACCAACGCCAACGTGACCAGCCCAGCCGCGAATACCAGCAACCCCAGCTCGACACCACGTCCGGTGGCCGCTGGCCGCCCGCTCATCCGCAGTGGCCAGCCAGGTCGCCCCAGTCCACAGCGGTCACCCCGCTGCCCTCCACGACCCTGTCACCAGCAGACACCGCGTGGACCCCAGCCCGGACATAAGCACTGGGATCGTCGGCCTGGACCGCATCGCACGCCGCTCACCCGAGGGTGTCCGCATGGCCAGGACCCTACGCCGCCGGGGCCAATGCGACTTGCTGCTTGCCGACTTCGTCGGCGCTGCGGGCCGTCACGTCCGACAGCTTGCATGGATGGTGGCGAACGTCCTCGATCACACACGCCTGTGGTTCACCAACACCGATCGGCACTACGTCTCCGACGACGAACAGCCAGGCCGCGCACCTGCAACCGACGTCGTGCTTGGGGGCTCCGCAGAAGGCAACAGCAGCATTACAGATTGAGCGGTGTCGGTCGGCCGTTGATCGGGCCGACCTGCGTCGTCGGCACGTTTCACCGAGGCTGGCGAACGAGCGCGCGGCGCGCGGCGCCCATACTTCGACCACAGGACCGATGATCCACACCTGCTCAGCGGCTCCGCTTGTGGCGTAACCGCTGGTCAGGGTTGGAGCCGCCTCGGGGAATCGAACCCCGGACCTGCTCATTACGAGCGTACGTCGTCACTGCCATCATCTGGGCGAAATTGCTGGTAGTAGCACCTGTGCTGTCCGTGCACGTCCGGGAACGTCCGCCCAGGTGCTACCCGATCGCCACTCAGTTCGTCACTCGCTCCGAATAATCCTCACCCAGACGGACGGCCAAACAGTCCTGCAACCCGCGGTGAGCATCGAGATCCCAGCCAGCCAGTCTGGCGGTGTTGAAACTTTCTTCCCCGGCTCTCGTTAAGAGACTACGCATGGTGGTTGAGATAGCGATCAACTCGGCAATGAGCGGGAGTGTGGTACAAAAATGAATCACGATTCGGGCGAGGTGTCGGACATTGAAATACGGCGTAACCTCGCCGAGGGATCGTCAGCGGCAATGTGGCGCTGGCGCGCGCTGTCAGTTGTGATGCTGATGGTTGTGACTTTCGCATCGTCCGCCGTGAACGCGATGTACTCCTATGCAAGCAGTCCGGGCAATCAAGTGTTCTTCGAGACCGCGACGCGCTGGTGTCATGGCGCTGGCCCACTAGGCAAAGTCACGATTTCGGGCACCAACCAATACGGTAAGCCAGCTGTTTGGAACGGTTTTCCGGGAGATGGGCACTCAGTGACGACCACAAAATGGTGGTGGGTTGGCAATATCACCGTGGTTGACTCCGTCCACGGTACCATCCAAGCTTGGGTACCTCCCGATGATGACGCGAGTTATCGGTGGGGTCACGGTATTGTGTATGTGACTTGTGGCGGGACGCTTCAGTACGTCGATGTGCTGGTTGGGAAGAGTGATCACTACGATTTTTTGGCCTGCGCCGGTAAGGGTAATCCCACCGGGCATTACACGTCCTATGATCACTGGACGGGCTACTGGTATCGCGGCCACGAGGCGAGTTTGCAGGTTGCTTACGGCTGGGGACCGAATGGATGTATCGTCCCTACTGAGAACGTGAAGAAGTACTCGATCCCTGACTGCGGATGAGCTAATGAAGTAGTACGACACAAGACTGACAATCGCAATTTTCTGGCGCTCTCCACGTAGCCAGCTGTCACGAACCTGACATCTCGACTGCCAGCTTACTAACGCCACCCTAATAAAAGCTGAATTGTTGCTACCCACCGGTTTGAACATCAAGCGGGTGGGGTGACCAGGCAGGCGGCGGGCATGTGTGAAATGTGGCGCAGCGGGGTAGGTCTTATTCACCGCGACAGTAAAAAGGACGAAAAGAGAGAGGGAGTGAGACATGCCGTCCCCCAACCCGACCATAGTTCCCCCCTCGCGAGCGGCCCGCACTCGCGCATGCGATGCCCAGGTAGCGCCGCTGGACATCACCGCGCGCGCCGGCGCCTACCACGCCCGGCAGTTGCGGATCGCCTTACGGCAGTGGCTGCACACCGCCAGAGTGGCTCCCTTAGTCGCCGATGGCCTGACGTTGGCTGGCTATGAGGCGTTGGCCAACGTGGTCGAACATGCCTACCCACCCGATCACCCACATCCGGTGATGCGACTCCAGGCCCAGGTGTGTCTCCCTTTGCTGCACATCACCATCACCGACCGCGGTCGCTGGCGCTCGCCCGCCCAAGATGCCGGCTACCACGGCCGCGGCATGGCCATCATGCGCGCGGTGACGACCCTCACCCACCCGATACGCAGCACCCACGGCACCACGGTGGTTCTGTTCGCGGGGATGCCTGTACGGCGCTACCGGGGCTCGATCATGCTGCCATCGGGATAATCAAGGTCTCCGCCAGACGGGGATCGAACCAGTGACCTCTTGAGTGTGAACGCTGATTGACTGTGTGTTCGCATGCCGGTGAGTGGCGTTGTGGTCCGCTGAGCTGCGGCTACGTGTCGGTGCGCATCGGCTCGTGCGGCCTGATCGCGCTGATTCTGCTGACGATT
>DATDHI010000216.1:0-10694 GCA_036521655.1 Pseudonocardiaceae bacterium
GGTGGTCGACGTCTCCCCGGAGGCGCTCACCATCGAGGCCACCGGCACCGCGGACAAGCTCGATGCCCTACTCCGGATGCTGGAACCCTTCGGTGTCCGAGAGATGGTGCAGTCCGGCATGGTCGCGGTGGGCCGCGGTCCCCGCGCCATCACCGCCAGCCCGCTCCGCTAGAACCCGCTTTACCGCAGTCTGTTCCCGGAACGCAGTGATGAGGCCCAGGTAAGTGCGTTCTGTCCCCCAGAACGCCGAGAACGGAGGGACCGAACGTGAGTGTAGAGATCTTCTACGACGACGATGCTGACCTGTCGCTCATTGCTGGGCGGAAGGTCGCGGTGATCGGGTATGGCAGCCAGGGGCACGCGCATGCGCTGAGCTTGCGCGATTCCGGGGTTGACGTGCGTGTGGGCCTGCCGGAGGCGTCCAAGTCGCGCCCGAAGGCGGCCGACGAGGGCTTACGAGTCGTGACGCCCGCCCAGGCATCCGCCGAGGCCGACGTCATCATGCTCCTCGCGCCGGACACCAAGCAGCGCACTATCTACGCGCGGGACATCGCGCCGAACCTGAGTTCGGGCGACGCGCTGTTCTTCGGGCACGGCTTCAACATCCGTTACGACCTGATCCAACCGCCCGCAGACGTGGACGTGGCGATGGTGGCGCCCAAAGGGCCCGGGCACCTGGTGCGCCGGCAGTTCGTCGACGGCAAGGGGGTGCCCTGCCTGATCGCGGTCGAGCAGGACGCCACTGGTGGTGCCCAGGCGTTGGCGTTGTCCTATGCCAAGGCGATCGGTGGCACCCGCGCCGGAGTGATCAAAACGACCTTCACCGAGGAGACCGAGACCGACCTCTTCGGTGAGCAGACGGTGCTCTGCGGCGGGGTCACTTCGCTGGTGCAAGCCGGCTTCGAGGTGCTCACCGAGGCCGGCTACGCGCCCGAGGTGGCGTATTTCGAATGCCTGCATGAGGTCAAGCTCATCGTTGACCTGATGTATGAGGGGGGGATCGCCCGGATGCGGTACTCGATCTCCGACACCGCCGAGTACGGGGACCTCACCCGCGGGCCGCGAGTGATCACGCCTGAGGTCAAGGACGAGATGCGCCGGATCCTCACCGAGATCCAGGACGGCACCTTCGCCCGAGAATGGGTCGCCGAGGACGACAACGGGCGGCCCAACTTCACCAAGCTGCGCGCCGAGGGCGAGCAGCACCCCATCGAGCAGGTCGGCGCCCAGCTGCGCGGCCTGATGTCCTGGGTGGACCGCCCCCTCACCGACACCGCCTGAGCCAGGCGCAGGCTCTGCGGCCGCGGCTCTACGACCTGCCCGCCGACCGGGTACGCCTGCGGGACTGGAAACCGGCTGCTACGGCGCCTCAGGACGTGGAGTCGAGCCATTCCTCGAACGTCGGGCTCGGCTTAAGGGTCTCTCTGTGGGGGGAAGCGCTGGTGCGGCGGGAACTGCTGGCCGACGAGATTCAGCCGCCGTTCCTGGCCGCTGCCTCAGCTGGCGGACTGACCGACGCCCATCGTTCCGCGATCTTGTCGCCCTCGAAGCGCCAGAGCACGAAACCGTGGAACTGCATCGTCTTTCCGGTCTCGGTATCGGTCCACCGCCAGATGTTGCGGCACACCACCAGATCACGCTCCGCGACCATCTCCTCGATTGTCAGGTGCAGATCCGGCATAGCCTGGTACATACCGAGCATCATCTTCTTGTCGCCCTCCACGTCCGTGGGCCGTCCACCGGGCCCGTCGTGGTCGAGGAAGTCCGGCGTCATGTTCCGGTGAATGACCTCGGCGTTCCTGTTGTTGACGAAGTCCTCGAAGTGGTCACGAACGAATGACTTCATTTGCTCCGGCGTCAGATCGGTCGCCATGATCCCTTTGCCCTTCAATCGTGATCCCGGTGATCCAGTCCCTCGGCGTCAGCTGCTGCTGGGCGGGTGTGTCCAGCCGTTCGGTGAGATAGCGCTGCAGGTAACGCTGGAGTTCGGTGTCGTCGGCGGGACCGCGGTAGGCGATGTGCCCGTCGGGCCGGACGAGCAGGATCCCACCACCCCAGGTGCTAGCCGGTAGCCACCGTAGCTCAATCGTCCCCTGATAGTAGCGTTGCACGAGACCTTCAATAAGCGGCGCATTGTCGGGTTTCTCGCAGCTCAGCAGGGTGTGGGATGGGCCGGAGAGCTGTTCGTGCACCCAACCCTGCCCGTTCGGTAGCTCCCTGTCCGGCAGCCGCTGACCTGCGCGGGGACGCATTCGCCGCGCGGTCTGGGTCACGATGGGACTGTCGGGGTATTCAATCTCCAGTTGGGACAAGGTGCGGAACATCAGCCGTCGGGCGGTGCGAGACCGAGCGGCCAGTGCGCTGCCGGCCGGCACGAGTAGGCGGCGCCACATTCGTGCTGAGGGTTTCGCGGAGACCATGGGCTGTGGATGTGTCCGGCGTCTCCCGCGAGGAACACCCAGCCGGCGCGGAAACGTCGGGCGATGCGGTGGTGGACGCGGAAACGGCTGCGCCAGATGTCGCTGTGCAACCGTAATGGCAGGTCGGTCTTGTGGTCCGCGAGTTGCTGCAGCTCCTCCAGTGCGGGCGCCCCACTGTGCTGTTCGCTGGTGGCGTCGAGGTCGACGGCCATCATCCGCCATGGGGCCGGGCGCTTGAGTGTGACGAACGCGTTGAGCCCGGTTGGACCGATGAAAAGGTGCACCGGTCCCGGTTCGAGGGGACCGTCCACGTCGAGGTCGGCCAGCACCCACGAGACCGCGTAGGTGCCGCCGTCGAACGCGATCCCAGCGTGCTCGCGTACGGTGCTGTGCGCGCCATCGGCACCAATGAGATATGCCGCGTGCACCTGTTCGGTAGTGCCATCGGCACGGCGCAGGGTGGCGCTCACCCCACCGTCGTCCTGTGTGAAGCTGACGAGTTCGGTGCCGAACTCAGTGCGTCCGCCGAGGGATTCGAGGTGGGCGTGCAGGACGTCTTCGGTGTCGGCTTGGGAGACCATCAGCATGAACGGAAACCGGGTACCGCGCACACCGATGTCGGCAAGCACCAGCCTGGCGGGCTTGCGGCCGGGGCTGTGGCGCACCATGTGCAGGTTGGTGCGGCCGCGGGCGATCAGCTCGTCCGCCAGCCCCCGAGACTGCAGTAGCTCCAGGGTGCGGGCCTGGACACCGAAGGCCCGTGACTCGTGGGCTCGGCCGGATCGGGCATCGACGAGACGGGCACGGGCGCCGTGGTAGCGCAGCTCGGCGGCCATCGCGAGGCCGGTCGGGCCAGCGCCCACCACCAGCACATCAACATCTCCGTTGTCCACGGTCAATCCTCACCAAGGGAAGAACGATCTCATCGACGATCTCGGTGAGCACCTCGGTGGGGGTCAGCGCTTGCAGACGGACCTCTCCACGGACCGCGCCGCGACGCAGGATCTCCATCACCACCTCGTGCCCGGATCCGGGCCACGCTGGAGCGGAGAGCAAGGGCGAGCGCCGGGGTGCGGCGGGTGTCGGCGACCAAGCCCCGCGCCGCCTCACCCGCCGGCCCGTTCAGTACCTCGGCGGCAGCGCTGAACAAGGCCAGGAGATCGACGCGAAGATCGACGCTGTCCGCTATGACGATTGCGGCCACGCTGTCCCGGACCGCAGCCGCGACCAGCTCGGCGCGCCCGGCCCAGCACCGGTACACCGTCGCCTTACCGGTACCGGCGCGCCCAGCAACCCGCTCGATAGAAAAGTCGCAATAGCCGACCTCGGCGAGTTCGGTCATGGTCGCCTCGAAGATCGCCCTGTCCAGGACCGCGCCGTGCCGCCGGCGGTCTTTCCGGCGCTCCCGCGATTCATCTGGATCGTCGGCGGCCAGCGCCGGATCGTCGTTGTGGTAGAGGTCGGACCGGTACATCACCTGGAAGTGAGCTGGATGCTCCGCCGCGAACTGGATGTAGCGCACCAGCTCCTTGAGGTCCACCGGTTCGGTGGCAAGCGCTTCGGCGAGGGAGCGGGTGGGCCCATCACCCCGTCTCGACAACCTGGTACCCGCCGGTGGTCAGCCGTCCGGCTGCGGCGGTGGCCTGTATGACGCCAGGCGATTACTGCGGACGAGCCCTTGGTAGTGACCGGCACACAACACGAACTGCCACAAGCATCCATGTCGCTGTCCTAGAGGCCCTCCTGGCAGCGACAAGCATCCATGTCGCAGTCCTTGCGCCGCACGTCCAGAGCTGGGATCGCCGCTGGCGGCCCTGGGCTGTGCAGCGCTAGCTCGCTGCGGCGCTCTAAGGCTCCTCGAATCGACGCGTCACCGTCGGCAGGTCCTGCCCGCCGCCGGTGAACCAGCCGGCACCACAGCTCACTAGACTGGGCGGCCGTGACCAACCCGAGCCAACCTCCGAACCGGCCTGTAGTTCTGATCGCTGAGAAGCTGGCGCCGTCGGTGCTGGACGTCTTCGGTGACGAGTTCGACGTCCGGCACGTCGACGGCACCGACCGGCAGGCCCTGTTCGAGGCCCTGGCCAGTGCCGATGCGCTGCTGGTGCGCTCGTCCACCCGGGTGGACGCCGAGGCGTTGGGGCACGCCCCCGGGCTCAAGGTCGTCGCCAGGGCCGGTGTCGGGCTGGACAACGTCGAGGTGCCCGCGGCCACCGAGCGCGGGGTGATGGTGGTCAATGCGCCGACCTCCAACATCGTCTCGGCCGCCGAGCACGCGGTCGCGCTGCTGCTGGCGGTGGCTCGGCGGATCCCGGCGGCCGATGCCAGCCTGCACCGGGGGGAATGGAAACGCAGTTCATTCGGCGGCGTCGAGCTGTCCGGCAAGACCGTCGGCGTGGTCGGCCTGGGCAAGATCGGCCAGCTGGTCGCGCAGCGGCTGGCGGCCTTCGGTGTCGAGCTGATCGCCTATGACCCTTACGTGTCCCCGGCACGGGCCGCGCAGCTGGGCATCGAGCTCGTCGAGCTGGACGAGTTGCTGTCCCGTTCCGACGCCATCTCGATCCACCTGCCCAAGACCCCCGAGACGCTCGGGCTGATCGGTGCCGACCAGCTCGCCAAGACCAAGCCGGGCGTGCTGATCGTCAACGCTGCCCGCGGCGGCCTGGTGGACGAGCAGGCGCTGGCAGATGCGGTGCGTGGCGGGCAGGTCGGTGGCGCCGGCATCGACGTCTTCGCCACCGAGCCGTGCACCGCCGGCCCGCTGTTCGAGTTGCCGCAGGTGGTGGTCACGCCGCACCTGGGCGCCTCCACCGCCGAGGCTCAGGACCGGGCGGGCACCGACGTCGCGCGCAGCGTGCAGCGAGCGCTGCGTGGTGAGTTCGTCGCCGACGCGGTGAACGTGATCAGCGGTGGGACGGTGGGCGAGGAGGTCCGGCCCTGGCTCCCGCTGACCCAGAAACTCGGCACCGTGCTCTCCGTGCTGACCGGGCACCCGTTCGTCTCGGTGACCGTCGATGTCCGGGGTGAACTGGCCGCCGAGGACGTCTCCGTGCTGCAGCTCGCGGCGCTGCGCGGGGTCTTCGATGGTGTGGTCGACGAGCAGGTCACGTTCGTCAACGCGCCACGGCTGGCGCAGCAGCGCGGCGTCGCCGTCGCGGTGGTCACGGCCCCGGAGAGCCCGAATCACCGCAGCGTGGTGAGCGTGCGGGGCACCTTCGCCGATGGCAAGGCCTACTCGGTCTCCGGGACGCTGTCCGGGCCCGCGCAGGTGGAAAAGCTGGTCGAGGTCAACGGCCGGCACTTCGACCTGCGGGCCGAGGGCGAGGCGATCCTCATGGCGTACCCGGACCGTCCCGGAGTGATGGGTACCGTCGGCACCCTGCTGGGCGAGGCGGGCATCAACATCGAGGCGGCTCAGATCAGCCAGACCCTCGCTGGCCGCGACGCGATCATGATGCTGCGCGTGGACCGGAAGGTACCCGGGGATGTGCTGGACACGATCGGAACGTCGGTGGGTGCCCGCAACGTGCGGTCGGTCACGTTAGGTTAACACCGCTGCACTGGTAGTTTCCGCCGGTGCATCGCATCCCACAGCGCAGGCCCCTTCACCTCGGCCGCTGGGCGGTGGCAGTGCTGGCCCTGGCTGTGATGACCGCCGTGGTGGCCGGCGGCCCGGCCAGTGGTCAGCCCGCGGCGCCGGAGATTGCGATCGGGCTGCCGCCCGCAACCGGCCTGCCGCCGGGGCCGCTGCAGGGCAAGATCAGCCCCCGGCTGGGTGCGGTGCAGGGGCCGGTGACGGTTTTCATCGAGCTCACCCTGACCCCGGCCGTGGACGTCTTCACCGCGCAGCGGTCCGCGGGCCGGCCCGCGAAGGTCGCGGCGCAGGCGGCCAGCGCCGCCCGGAGCCAGGTAGGGCAGGCGGCCGACCGGGTGCTGGGCCTGCTGGGTCGCCAGGGCGGGGGAGCCCACGAGTTGTACCGCACAGCTAACGCGGTGCCCGGGCTCGCGGTGATCGCCGACGCCGCCAGCGTCGCCCGGCTCGCCGGTTCGCCCGACGTCCGCTCGGTGCGCAAGATCGTGCCCAAGACCGCGATGAACTCCAGCGCCGTGGTGCTGACCAGGACGTTGCGTGCGTGGCAGCAGACTGGGCGGTTCGGCGATGGGGTGCGGATCGGGATCATCGACGACGGGATCGACTACACCCACGCGGACTTCGGTGGCCCCGGCACCCGGGCCGCCTACGCCGCGATCGACCGCACAGTGGTGAAGCCGAGCTACTTCCCGACCAGCAAGGTGGCGGGCGGGTACGACTTCGCCGGTGACGACTACGACGGCGGTCTCTCGGGCCCGGAGACGAGCATCCCGAGGCCCGACCCCAACCCACTGTCCTGCGGTGAACACGGCAACCACGTCGCCGGGACTGCGGCGGGCATCGGGGTCAACGGCGACGGCAGCACCTTCCGCGGCGACTACCAGCACCTGGATCCCGCCCAGCTCACCGCCATGCGGATCGGCCCCGGCACCGCGCCGCGCGCGCTGCTCTACGCGCTGAAGATCTTCGGTTGCCACGGCTCGACGTCGCTAGCCGCCAAGGCGATGGATTGGGCCCTGGACCCCAACGGCGACGGCGACTTCTCCGACCGGCTCGATGTGGTGAACCTGTCGCTGGGCTCGGACTACGGTGCCCCCGACGACCCGGACAGCCTGTTCGTCCGCAAGCTCGCGCTTAACGGCGTGCTCCCGGTTTTCGCCGCAGGCAACGGTGGGGATCTGTACGACGTCGGCGGAGCGCCGGGCAATACCCCGGAGGCGCTCACCGTAGCCAGCACCCGGGACTCGTCTGTACTGCGCGACGGCGCCGAGGTCACCGGGCCCGGCGATCGGGCCGAGATCCGGGGAGGTCAGTACGGCCAGGACTTCACCGGCTACGACAGCCTCAACCGCGCGGCGCCGGTGGTGCGGCTGTCCGATCCGGGCAACGTCGACGGTTGCCAGCCGTACTCGGCGGCCGATGCCGCCGCAGTCGTGGGCAAGCACGTCTGGCTTGAGTGGGACGACGACAATGCGACCCGGCGCTGCGGTTCGAAGATGCGGGCGGACAACGCCCTGGCCGCCAAGGCAGTCGGCGTACTGCTGTCTTCGTCGAAGGAGCAGTTCGCGGCGGGTATCGCAGGTAACTCGGGTGTGCCGATGTTCCAGTTCACTGGTCCGGACACCGCGGCGCTGCGCCCGGCGCTTCAGGCCGGGGCGCTGGTGGTGCGGCTCGCTGGGGCGCTACGCACGTCGGTGCACACCGACTACCCACGCATCACCGACACTCCCAGTGAGTTCACCGCGCGCGACGTGCGGGGCCCGGCCCTCAAGCCGGACGTTGCCGCGCCCGGGGACACCATCGCCTCGGCGCTGACCGGCAGCGGCTCGGGCGTGCTGGTGATCAGCGGGACGTCAATGGCGTCCCCGCACGTCGCTGGGATCGGGGCGCTGGTCCGTCAGGTGCATCCGGACTGGACTGTCGCGGAGGTCAAGGCAGCGGTGGTGAACACCGCCGGAGCCGACGTCTATTCGCAGGAAGGTCAGCACGGCCCGATCGAGGGACCCAATCGGGTCGGCGCCGGCCGGGTCGATGCGGCATCCGCCGTGGCCGACCAGGTGCTGGCGATGGTCGAGGACGACCCAGGCCAGGTCAGCGCCGACTTCGGCGTGGTGGAGGCCACCGGCCCGGTCAGCCTGCGCAAGACGATCAAGGTGGTGAACAAAGGTGCGGCCCCGGTGCGGTACGCGGTCGCCTACCAGCCGATCACCACCATGCCCGGGGTCCGCTACGAGCTGTCTCGCGGGTCGGTCGACGTCGCCCCGCGGGGGGTTGAGCGGCTGACAGTCACGCTGCATATCGACGACCCATCCGCGCTGCGCCGGACCGCCGATCCGACCATCGAGAAGACCCAGCTCGGCTCGGCCCGCCAGTTCCTCGCTGACTCCTCCGGCCGGGTCACGTTCACGTCCCATAGCTCGGGTGCGGGTGTCCCGCAGGGCGCTGAGGCATTGCGGGTGCCGGTCTATGCTGCGCCGAAGCCAGCGGCGGACATCGCGGCGCCCGAGCGCCTGCGGTTTCCGGGCAACGAGCGGCAGTCCGTGCTCACCCTGTCTGGCCGCGGGGTTGATCAGGGCAGCGGGGACGCCGCCTACCGCTCGCTGGTCAGCGTCCTTGAGCTGCAGACCGAGAGCGGGCAGCTGCCGGAGTGCAGCGGCCTGATCCTGACGGACTGCACGCCCAACGAGACCGCCAAGGGTGGCGACATCCGCTATGTCGGCGCGACCTCCACCGCACCGCTCGCGATCGTTCGAGGCCGTCCGGGAGACGCCCTGCTCGCTTTCGGGATCACCACCTGGGGGGACTGGTACAACGTCGGCAGCAACACGATCCCCTTCATCGACATCGACACCACCGGGGACGGGTTGCCCGACTTCGAGGTCCGCGCAACGAAACTGACCGGGACCGACGTGCTGGTTGCCGCCACCGTCAACTTGCACGCTCCGCCCACCGCCCCGCCGGTCGCGACGTTGCCGGTGAACGGGCAGTTCGGGAACGTTGACTCCGGCGTCTTCGACAGCAACGCCATCCTGCTGCCGGTTCCGCTGGCCGCGCTGGGAATCAATCCCACAGCCCCGACGGCGCCGATCAGCTATACCGCGGGGGTCGCGGGCTTCTACACCGGCCCGGTGAATATCAGCGGGGTCATCGACAGCACCGCCCCGGCGGTGTTCGACGCGGTGCGCCCGGGGCTGTGGGCCCAGGGTGCCGGGGATCCCGCGCTGAGCTATCTGGCGCATCCCGGAGCCGTGCTGCTGGTCAATCGGGACCTCGCCGCGGCGCCGGCCCAACGCGCTGACCGGCTGCTGGTGCTGCATCCGGACAACCCTTCCGGGCGCCGGGTGCAGGTGGTCCAGGTGTCGGCAGCCGGCTCGCTGCCCGTCGGTGGGCCGGTGGTGCCGCTTCCGGTGCCCGCAGCGCCCCCGCTTCCGGCGCTGCCCCCGCTGGGCAAGCCGGTGACGGCACGTCCTGAGCCGGGAGCACCCCGCCGGCAGTTGACTCCATCGTGCGATGCCCCGGGTGGCTGCGAGTAGTCTTCGCACCGCACAGGGCCCCACGGCCGGGGCCCGTCGCACTGGAGGTGGCTCATGCGGCTCGCGGTGATCCCCGGCGATGGGATCGGTCCGGAAGTAATCGGCGAGGCGCTCAAGGTCCTGGACGAGGTCGCGCCCAACACCGAGACCACCCCCTACGATCTTGGCGCCGCGCGCTGGCACTCCACTGGGGAGCTGCTCCCCGAGTCGGTGCTCAACGAGCTACGCCAGCACGACGGCATCCTGCTCGGCGCGGTGGGGGATCCTTCAGTGCCCAGCGGGATCCTCGAGCGCGGGTTGCTGCTGCGGCTGCGTTTCGAACTGGACCACCACGTGAACCTCCGCCCCGCGCGGCTTTACCCGGGGGTGCGCAGCCCCATCGTGGATCCAGGCAACATCGACATGATCGTGGTGCGGGAGGGCACCGAGGGGCCCTACGTCGGCAACGGCGGGCTGCTGCGCAAGGACACCCCGCACGAGGTCGCCTCCGAGGTGAGCCTGAACACCGCCTTCGGCGTCGAGCGTGTGGTGCGCGATGCGTTCACCCGGGCCGCCGCGCGTCCGCGCAGGCACCTGACCCTGGTGCACAAGACGAACGTGCTCACCTACGCCGGATCGCTGTGGTCGCGCATCGTGGAGGAGGTGTCACTGGAACATCCGAACGTGGCAGTGTCCTACCAGCACGTCGATGCGGCCACCATCCACCTGGTCACCGACCCCGGCCGGTTCGACGTGATCGTCACCGACAACCTCTTCGGCGACATCCTCACCGACCTCGCGGCAGCCGTCACCGGCGGGATCGGCCTGGCCGCCAGCGGGAACCTCGACGTGACCCGGCGAAACCCCAGCATGTTCGAGCCGGTGCACGGCTCCGCGCCGGACATCGCAGGCCAGGGCCTCGCCGACCCGACCGCGGCGGTCCTGTCCATCGGACTGCTGCTGGCCCACCTCGGGATGGACGAGCCGTCCCGCCGGGTCGAGGCCGCGGTAGCCTTCGACCTGGCCACTCGGGATCACGCCAACCCCGGTGGTACGCACGCCATCGGCGATCGGCTGGCCGCCCTGGTGTCCTCCAGCCAGCGGGTCCAGCGCGCTGGCCTGTAGCTGCCGGCTTTGGCGACTCAGTCGTCGCCGAAGGTCAGGTAGTAG
>DATDHI010000217.1:0-11145 GCA_036521655.1 Pseudonocardiaceae bacterium
AGCCGTCACCGCGGGGCCCACTCGGGCCGGCTCCGGTGTCGCCCCCGTTCCGGTGCCGCACCCGGCTAACATGATCACAGAGCCGATCGCGATCACGCTCACTGCTAGACGGATCCTCATAGTGGCAGTCCGGGGCTAGCCTGCTGGGGGAGGTTTAGCTCCTCGACGTGCAGGTAGGTCTTCAAGTCCTCGCGCAACTTCTGCGCCAGATCCCTCAGCTGCTTCTCACCGGCCTTAAGGGTGGCGTGCAAGTTGTTCTCACCGCTGTCCACTGCCCATTTGCCGATCTGGGCGACCGCATTCAGGCTCACCCCATCGATGCCCGGAGCGCGGATGTTCGCCAGGTCAAGCGCCACGTCCGCCTGTTGCTTGATGAAGTCAGCGGCGTGTTCGAGGTCGGTGATGGCTTGTGGGACGCGCTCGTAGTTGATCGAGAAGCCCGCGGCTGCGCCGTTACCGCCGAGCAGGGCACCCAGCGCCGTGCCGTCCAGCACGTTGCCGGTATCACTGGCGGCGCCGGCCCACTGGTTCTCGTCACTCATCGTGGTCACCTCGATCCCTGCTGTGCGCGCAGAGCGGGAGTCTGCCATACCAGCGGGCGGCCAACTCGCGCCATGAGCAAGTCGACGCAGATCACGCTGCTGCCCGGCCCGGCCTTTCAGCGCGAGCACTAGAGCGCGACACCGCGGGCACCAGGGGACGACACGCCGTGCATGAGAGGGCGACACGCGGGGCATGAGAGGGCGACACGCAGGGAAGGGGGGAGGGTCGCGATAGATAGTGGAGTGATGGGACTGCGGGTGGACGCGGTGGTTGTTGGTGGGGGGCACCATGGGTTGGTTGCGGCGGCGGTGCTGGCAGATGCGGGATGGGATGTGTGCCTGCTGGAAGCCGCCGATCACTTGGGCGGCGCAATCCGCTCGGCACAGCTGCGGCCGGGGTATGTCACCGATCTGTACAGCGCGTTCTACCCGCTCACCGTAGCTTCACCAGTGCTGCGCTCGCTGCAGCTGCAGGACCACGGGCTTCGCTGGTCGCACGCGCCAACCGTGCTGGCACACCCGCGGCGGCCCGACGGTGACACCGCTGCCGTGCTGCACCGCGATCCCGAGGACACCGCCGCTGGGCTGGCGGCCGAGCACCCGGCCGACGGCCAGGCCTGGCTAGAGCTGGTTGAGCAGTGGCAACGGGTACGGGATCCGGTGCTGCGCACGCTGTTCACCGCGTTCCCACCGGTGCGGGGGCCTGCCTCGCTGCTGCGCCAGCTCGGCGCCGCTGAGGCGCTGCGGCTGGCCCGATTTCTGGCGCTGCCCGCCCGCCGGATGGGCCACGAGCTGTTCCGTCGTGAGTCGGGGCGGCTGCTGCTGGCCGGAAATGCGTTGCATGGCGATGCCCCGCTGGACGCCCCGGTCAGCGGGATGTTCGGCTGGCTGCTGGCGATGCTGGCCCAGGACGTCGGATTCCCGGTACCGGTCGGTGGGGCCGGCGAGCTGGCCGCTGCCCTGACCCGGCGGGCCGAGGCCGCGGGTGCGCAGCTGCACACCGGGCAGCGGGTCGAGCGCATCGACGTCGTCGGCGGCCGGGCGGTGGGGGTGCGCACCGCGTCCGGGCTGACCGTGCAAGCCCGCCGGGCCATCATCGCTGACGTGTCGGCGCCCAGCCTTTATCTCGACCTGCTGCCCACATCAGCCGTTCCGCAGGCGATGCGAGACGATCTACGGCGCTTCCAGTGGGACAGCCCGGTCGTGAAGGTCAACTGGGCGTTGGCCGGCCCGATCCCGTGGCGGGCACCCGGCGTGCGCGGGGCCGGCACGGTGCACGTGGGCTGTGACGAGAACCAGATGGCGCACTGGTCGGCCGATATCGAGGGCGCCACGATCCCGCGCACCCCGTTCCTGCTGCTGGGGCAGATGACCACGGCCGATGCCAGCCGCTCGCCTGCGGGGACCGAAAGTGCCTGGGCCTACACCCACCTGCCCCGGGAGGTCACTGACGACGCCGCGGCGGACCTGCTTGCCAAGCGGGTGGACGAGGTGGTGGAGCGCTTCGCGCCCGGATTCGGCGCCCTGGTGCTCGACCGAACCGTGCAGCGGCCCGGCGACCTGCAGCACGATGATGCAAACCTGGTGCACGGCGCGGTCAACGGCGGCACCGCGCAACTGCACCAGCAGCTGGTGTTCCGCCCGCTGCCCGGCCTCGGGCGTCCTGAGACGCTGGTGTCGGGCCTGTATCTGGGCAGTGCCGCCGCGCATCCCGGCGGCGGAGTGCACGGCGTCTGCGGGTGGCTGGCCGCCCGGTCCGCGCTGGCTGAGCACGGCGCACTCGGCCGCCTGCGCCGCCGCCTCACCTCGGCTGCCCTGCAGTTGCTCTACCAAGACCGCGCGCGGTAGCCGCAACCCCGGAACCCTGCAATGGGTTCCGCTTGGCAGCTCTCGGGTGCCCGAAACCGTGCATCAGGTTCCACTTGGCGGTTCTTGCGCTGGCCCGTCGGGCGGGGTGTCTGGATCGGTGGCGGCTTCGGTGGGAGGGGGGTCAGTCGCAGGGGGCGGCTGTGCTGGGGAGGACAGCAGGGTGGCGGCGCCTCCGCCCAGCAGTGTGGCGGCCAGTACCGCGACCGCGAGTGCCCCCGCGGGGACGTCCACGGGATCGAACGCTGCGCCGCCCAGGCGCCCGCCAGCCAGCGTAGCCAGCATCGCGCTGCCCAGGGCGACCACTGCGGCGGCCGCACCGAGCACCTGCAGCCGCGATACCAGGTCGGGGCCAGCAGCGACGCAACGGCGCCCGACCGCGGCGCCGACCAGCAGGGGCACCGCCAGCACGACACCCCACCAGGGCTGCACCGGGCCCTGGGGCAACGCGGCTAGCAGCGGTATCGTAGGCACTGGCCCCGCGTGGATCGCGACCGGACTGACCGACAACGCGCCCACCGAGAAGCCGGGTCCCGCCAGCCAGGAGAGCCCGGCGATCGCAGCGTTGGGCAGGTACCCGATCGACAGGACGGTCAGCCCGAGAGCGCTGCCGGCGTCAGAGCCCGACGCCTGCACAACCGCGGGCGCGGACATGACCAGAGCTACCAGCACCGTCGCGAGACCAGCCGTGAGCAGGACCCCCAGGCCCCACCCGCCGGCCACCAAGCCGGGCCGTACCCAGCCGGGTGCCCGGCGCAGCGCCGCCGGCAGCAACCCGCAGCGCTGGGCCAGGCCTAGACCCGCCGCGACGCCGGCGACCAGCGCGCACCCGACGGCGGCCTGCCCGGGATCCGCGGTGACCGTGACCGGGACAGCCAGCAGCGCCAGGACCGCGCCCAGCACGCCGTGGGTGCAGGCGATGGCCGCGGCCACCCACCCCGCATCCGCAGGTGTCTGAATGCCGGAACGGCTCCCGACCCTGGCCGCACCGCGGGCGACCAGTACGCCGATGAGCAGGGTGGGCAACAACGGCAGGACACCGAGCGGAGCACCGTCGACGGTCAGGGGGACGTGGTGCGCAACCAGCCAGCCCGCTGCACCCGCTTGGGCCGCCCCCGCCAACGAGCTCCTTGACCCATTGGCCGCGGCAGTGAGCAGGGCGAGTAGAGCGACGGCGCCGAGGTAACCGGCGACGGCCGGCAGGCATGCGGCACCCATCGTTGCGCCCCATCCGGGGCGGGCGCGCCCACCTGCGGTATCACCGGAAGGCAGGGTCGACGGGAGGCTCACGGCCGCCACCCTGGCAGCTTCCTGGCGCCGTTGGGGTGAACACGCCGAGCCGGCGTACCCCTGATGTCACCGAATCGAGAAACCCGCCCAGCGCGCTCAGTCCTGGTTAGGCGGTCCGAAGCCCGCGCCGGGCCGTTCCGGGCGTCCCGGCCCCTCCGAGTGACCTGGCCGCTCGCGCCCTGGCCCATCCGGGTCGCCAGATTGCTCCGGAGGCCACGGCTGGCCTGGCTGCCACGGCGGCGGGCCGCCCTGGCCAGCAGGGCCCTGCTGGCCGAAATGCTGAGTGGTCTCATTGAACTGCGATGCACCGTAGTGCGACGGTGGCTGAGCAGGGACCGCACCCGGAGGTGGGCCAGCGGGTGGCTGTCCCGGGTAGCCAACTGGGGGCGGTTGCGGATAACCCCCGGGCGGCTGAGCTGGCCCAGGCTGCTGGGCCGGCCAGGGCTGCTGGGCCGGCCACGGTTGCTGGCCCGATTGCTGGCCCGATTGCTGGCCTGATTGCTGGGGTGGCCACGGCTGCTGGCCCGGCCAGGGCTGCTGCGCAATCCGGCGGGGCCGGGGCGTCGCCTTCACCACACCCATGGCCGCGAGCAGCGCCACCACACAGGCGGCCGACTGCACGATTGCCAGCAGCAGCGCGACGATGGCAAGGGCCGTCGTGCCCCCGGCACCGACCGGGATCTTGATGATCTCAAGCAGCAGGAACAACGTGGCCGTGACCACCAGCACACTCGCCGGCACCAGGGTGGCGGGCGGTTTGGGTAGCACCGAGGCCGCGGCGAGCAGGCCACCGCCGAGCAGCAGGAGCCCGACCACACCCGTGCGCAGGTACACGCCGGCGTCGTCGGAGTAGGACAGGATGTAGCTGACCAGGCCGAGACCGCCCGCGACGAGCGCAGAGACGTCGCCGAGACCGAGACCGCCGGGCAGGCTGGTCGATCCGGGCTGCTGCGCTGGCGGCTGGCCGTAGGGCACGGACATGGCAGACCTTCCACTCGTCGGCGCGGCTATGGGCCACTGTGTCTGATGCTTCTGATGGGCACTGCGTCTAATGGGACTCTGTGTGTCAGATGCGCCGCTGTGTCACACGTTAGTGGACACCGGGCCACAGGCAGGCACCAGAACGGACAAAGTACCCCGACAGCCGGGTCAGGGCAGCGACTTCATGATCTCCCGCATCAGCTCCGCGGTTTCGCTCGGTGTCTTGCCGACCCTGACGCCGGCCGCCTCGAGAGCTTCCTTCTTGGCGGCGGCGGTGCCGCTGGAACCCGACACGATGGCGCCCGCGTGGCCCATGGTCTTGCCCTCAGGAGCGGTGAAGCCGGCGACATAACCGATCACCGGTTTGGTGATGTTGGCTGCGATGTACTCGGCGGCACGTTCCTCAGCGTCCCCCCCGATCTCGCCGATCATCACCACCGCCGCGGTGTCGGGGTCCTCCTCAAAGGCCTGCAGGGCGTCGATGTGGGTGGTCCCGATAACGGGATCACCACCGATGCCCACACAGGTGGAGAAACCGATATCGCGCAGCTCGAACATCATCTGGTAGGTCAGGGTGCCGGATTTGGATACCAACCCGATCTTGCCGGAGCCGGTGATGTCGGCGGGGATGATGCCCGCATTCGACGCGCCCGGGCTGATCACCCCAGGACAGTTCGGGCCGACGATGCGGGTCCCCGCAGGATTCCTCGCCAGCCCAGTAGCACAGGCGTGCGCCCAGAAGCCCGCCGTGTCATGCACCGGGATCCCCTCGGTGATCACGACGATCAGCCCGATGCCGGCGTCGATCGCCTCGACGACCGCGGCCTTGGCGAAGCGCGGCGGGACGAACACGACACTGACGTCGGCGCCGGTATCAGGCATGGCCTCGGCGACCGACCCGAACACCGGCAGCGACGCACCCTCGAAGCCGACGGTCTGGCCCGCCTTGCCCGGGGTGACCCCGCCGACGACCTGGCTGCCCGCATCGAGCATTCGCTGGGTGTGCTTGCGACCCTCCGATCCGGTCATCCCCTGGACGATGATCTTCGAGTCCTTGGTCAAAAAGATTGCCACCGGTCAGGCTCCCTTGCCAGTTGGTGCGGCTGCCGCAGCAGCGAGTTCAGCGGCCTTATCTGCTGCCGCATCCATCGTGGCGACCATCGTGACCAGCGGGTGGGCGGCTTGCGCCAGGATCTGGCGACCTTCTTCAACGTTGTTGCCATCCAGCCGGACCACCAGCGGCTTGGTCGCCGCCGCACCCAAGATGCTCAGCGCCCGCACGATGCCGGTGGCGACCTGGTCACAGGCGGTGATGCCACCGAAAACGTTGACGAACACAGACCGCACGTCCGGATCACCGAGAACGATGTCCAGCCCGTCTGCCATCACCTGCGCGTTCGCACCGCCGCCAATATCGAGGAAGTTGGCCGGTTTCATCCCCCCATGTGCCTCGCCTGCGTAGGCGACGACGTCCAGGGTCGACATGACCAGGCCTGCACCGTTGCCGATGATCCCGACCTGCCCGTCGAGCTTGACGTAGTTGAGACCGCGCTCCCGGGCCCGGGTCTCAAGCGGATCCTGCCCGGCGGGGTCAGCCAGTGCGGCGTGGTCGGGGTGGCGGAACCCGGCGTTGGAGTCCAGGGTCACCTTCCCATCCAGCGCGATGATCTTGTCCTGCGGGTCGCGGACCAGCGGGTTCACCTCGACCAGCGTCGCGTCCTCGGCGACGAAGGTGTCCCAGAGCCGCATCACGGTGTCCGCCGCCGCGGCGGCCACCTCGTCCGGGAACTTGGCAGCCAGGACGATCTCGGCGGCCTTCGCGGCATCGACCCCGGCAATCGGGTCGATCGGCACCCTGGCCAGCGCCTCGGGCCTGGTCGCCGCGACCTCCTCGATGTCCATCCCGCCCTCCACGCTCGCCATCGCGAGGAAAGTGCGGTTGGTGCGGTCGAGCAGGATGGACAGGTAGTACTCCGCCGCGATGTCCGACGCCGGCGTCACCAGCACGCGGTGCACGGTGTGACCCTTGATGTCCATACCGAGGATGGCTGCGGCGGTGCGTTGCGCCTCGTCCGGCGTCGCGGCCAGCTTCACGCCACCGGCCTTGCCGCGGCCGCCGGTCTTCACCTGGGCCTTGACGACCACGGTGCCGCCAAGCTCAGCAGCGGCGGCCCGCGCCTGTGCGCTGGTGGTGGCGACGCGGCCCGGGAGCACCGGGACGCCGTGCGCCTGAAACAGGTCTTTCGCCTGGTATTCGTACAGGTCCACGCTCGTCTCCAGGATGTGGGGCGGCGGCTGGGGGGTCGTTCCAGGCTGGGGGCGCCGTGCTGACCCGGATGGGCCGCTCGACCCTATCCAGCCGCCGGCCCCGGCAGGTGGTGGGCACCGCTGTCATTCCACTGGCGCGGCCGCCAGTGCTTCGCGCACCCAGTCGACGATCTCGTGAGTGGTGGCGCCTGGGGTGAAGACCTTGGCCACCCCGAGCTCGGCGAGCTTGGGAATGTCCTCCTCGGGGATGATCCCGCCACCGAAGACCAGCACGTCTGGCGCCCCCCGGCGGTGTAGCAGGTCAACGACCCTGGCGAACAACGTCATGTGAGCGCCCGACAGCACCGAGAGCCCTACCGCGTCGGCGTCCTCCTGCAAGGCCGTCTCCACGATCTGCTCGGGCGTCTGGTGCAGTCCGGTATAGACGACTTCCATACCGGCGTCGCGCAGGGCACGCGCCACGACCTTGGCGCCCCGGTCGTGCCCGTCGAGCCCCGGTTTAGCCACGACCACCCGGATCCGTCCGCTCATTACTCAAGAGTAGCTTTCGGCGGTACCCTCGAACAGGCCGCCCTGCAAGGTCCCGACCAACGTCACTTCGGCGCGTTCCAGGACCGGTCGACCGCTGCCGTCTACCGCTCATGGGGTCGTAATGGTCCAAAACGTGCAAAGATTCTGTTAACAACTTATTGTGCCTATATGAACTCCGTCGGGGAGCTCAGCCTAGCGGCACGCGAGATGGTCGCGCGCGGTACGCACGCGGCTGAGTGGGCGGCGTCGTCGGCGTGGGGCGCACTGTCCCGCAGCGTACGGACAATCGCACGGCCGGCAGGCGTGCGCGGCCTGGCGCTGGAGGCCGGGGTTCTGGCGGTGCACATGGTGATGTACCCGTGGGGCACGCTCACCGAGCGGTTGAGTCCGGGCGGACCCTACGAGTGCTACCGCACCGACGACCTCCCGCCCACCAGGCGCGGCCTGGTCATCGGCGACGTGCGCGCCGCGGGGACGCCGATACTGCTGGTGCACGGATTCGCGGACAACCGATCGGTGTTCGCGGTGCTCGGCAGGGCGTTACGCAAGCGCGGGTTCGGGGTGGTGTACGGCCTCAACTACAGCGTGCTCACCGCACTGACCGGCGATGTGCGCAGCGCAGCCCGCGAGTTCGGCCGCGAGGTTGAACGGGTCTGTGAGGCGACCGGCGCGGAACAGGTACACGTGGTGGGGCATTCGCTGGGCGGGCTGGTGGCGCGCTACTACGTCCAGCGGCTTGGCGGGGACGCCCGGGTGCACACCCTGGTCACCCTGGGTACTCCACATCACGGGACCATGGCCGCGTACCTGCTGCCCACACAGGTGATCCGCCAGCTGCGCCCGGACTCCGACGTGGTGGCCGAACTCGCTGAACCGTCGCCGGGGTGCCGCACCCGCTTCGTCGCAGTGTGGAGCGAGCTGGACCAGTTCATCGTGCCGCAACGGCACGCCAGGCTAGATCATCCGGATCTCCTGGTGACTAACTATTCGCTCAGCGACGTGGGGCACTTGTCGCTTCCTGTCGACCCGCGCGCCGTACACACGGTGGCGAGCACCCTGGCGCAGCTTGACGGAGAGTCGTCGGCTCGCCCGGATGCTCCGCCCCGCCTGTCGGCCCAACCGCCGGTCGATGCGGCGGCAGCGAACGCCTTCGTCCCGTCTCCCACATCTGCCTCCTAGGACGGGTGGATCGACCGCACAACGCGGACGAGCCAACGCTGGCCGATCCGGCCGGAACATCAGGGCCCGTTGGCTTGCCCGCCCACGTAGCCCTTCGTTACGGTCCCCCGGTCCACGGTCACGGTCCGATTACGACTGGCTTCGAGCTGGATCCACCAGCTCGTCGGGATCCCCCGCCCGGTGCCAGCACGGACCCGAGACGGGAAGGCAGGTCTTGGCTCGACACCGCTCCCCAGGCGGCCAACGACCCTCTCCGGTCCTTGAGGGTGCGCCGCACCCCGGCCTCTCAGGCACTCGGTTGGCCCACCGCATTACGGCACCATCCTCTGCCGTGCGCGGCCGGGTGGTCGTGGCAGCCGTCGCCGCTGGCGCTTTCGTGGCCGCAGGCCAGACGATCGGCCACACGGCCGCAGCGGTCTCCGACGAAGCCACCTCACTCACGTCAGCACGAAACGCCTCCACTTCGATCGGCCTCGGCGGGGACGCCCCGGCAGCGGACTACCTGCCCCTGAACCGACCCGGGGATCCTTCTGCCGTCGAAGCTGTGCAGGCCATGGCCAAGGGCCAGCGACTGGTCGATGAGCGCGCCGCCCACGAGGAAGCCAGCCGGCACCAGTTCTTCCTGCCCACGAACGGCACCTTCACCTCGGGATACGGCGGCCGGTGGGGGGCCTTCCACTACGGCATCGACCTCGCCAACGCCATCGGAACGCCGATCCTCGCCGCGGCGGACGGCGTCGTCGCGGAATCGGGGCCGGCCAGCGGCTTTGGTCTCTGGGTGCGCATCCTGCACGCCGACGGCACGATCACCGTTTACGGGCACATCAATCGCTCGCTGGTCGTGCAGGGCCAAAAGGTCCGGGCGGGCCAGGAGATCGCGGAGATGGGCAATCGAGGTAACTCGACCGGGCCGCACCTGCACTTCGAGGTGTGGAACGCGGCCGGTCAGAAGATCAACCCACTTATCTGGCTGCATCAGCACGGCATCGACCTCTGACAGCGACCGGATCATCGGCCGCCGTCCATCGGCCAGCCGCCACCCAGGTGAGCGTGCGCCGTGCGCCATACCGAGCACAGCGGGCGCGGGCGGCGGCGGAACGCCCGATCGCAGTGCCGGCAACGTCCGCGCCGCCCGTGGCCGTGTTGTTGCAGTAGCGCCCGCCAGGCCGCGGCGAGCGGCAGCAGCCGAACCCGCACCGCGGACCAGGAACCCGCTGGCTCGGCCCCGCGGAGCATCCGCTCGGCCTCCCGCAGATACGCCTCGACCCGCTCCCGCAGCACTCGCAACAATCGCTCGTCCATTCCGCACCCCGCTAGCATAGTCGAACATGTGTTCGAATACTAGCCAGCAGCTCTGACAGCCGCTGCGTAAGGACGCTGATCAGGCCTGACGACGCTCGGCGACACCCTTCGGGGCCCAGATCGCCGATTCATAGACTGGTCCGGAAGGGAGACCACGGTGTGGAATGCCCGCAGGGGCCTGGTCGCCCTGGCTGCGATCGTGGTCCTGGCCGCCACGTCGGTGGCCGTCTGGGCCGTTATCAAGAACCTCGGCCGAACGCCGGGCTGTACCGTCACCGCATCCGCTGGTACCCCTGTCGAGTTCGGCTTGTCGGGGGAGCAGGCCGACAACGCAGCGACTATCGCCGCCGTCGGCATCCAGCTGGGCATGCCCGACCATGCCGTCACCATCGCACTGGCGACAGCAATGCAAGAGTCCGGCCTGCACAACGTGCCGGCTGGCGACCGGGACTCCGCGGGACTGTTCCAGCAGCGACCCAGCCAAGGTTGGGGGACGCGCGCCCAGGTCCTCGACCCCGTTTACGCATCCGCCGCCTTCTACCAGCGGCTTCGTGCTCAACCCGGGTGGACTCAGCTCAGCGTCACTGACGCCGCCCAGCTCGTCCAACACTCCGCTGCGCCATCTGCCTATGCACAGTGGGAACCGCGGGCCCGGGCCGAAGCAGCCGCCCTCACCGGAGAGGCGCCCGGCGCGCTGACCTGCCGCGACCTGACCATCAACGCGCCGAGCGGCGACCTGGTCAGCACCGCGGCTGCCGAGCTTGGCACTGCGACCCTCAGCGGTCCGCACCCCGCTGCCCGCGGCTGGTCGATCAGCAGCTGGCTTGTCGCCCACGCGTCGCGTCTCGGTGTCGACCGCGTGACCTTCGACGGGCTCACCTGGACCATGGACTCAGGCACCTGGTCCCAGACGGGACCCTCTGACGGCATCCTGTCCCTCCACCACCACGCGAGCCCGTCCTGAGCAGCAACTGTGCGGGTCGTGAACTCGACACCGACGTCCGCGTGCGCGCGGCCAAACGTCGATGGCGTCGAGTTCACGACGGCTCTAGCCTTCCGGCGCGGGCGGTTTAGAGCTTCGCCATCGGGACGCCGCCGATGAGCATCAGCCGGACCTTCCCCGTCGAGCCGAAGTCGATGGTCGCGGTGGCTCGGGGGCCGCTGCCATCGGTGGCCACCACGGTGC
>DATDHI010000218.1:0-4697 GCA_036521655.1 Pseudonocardiaceae bacterium
GCTGGCGCCATAGGGCCGCGCCGGTTCGTGGAACATCGACGTTGAAAGCGTGTCGCGTCGGGGTTTTCGGGCCGGATGCGGTGATGTTGTGCGCGTCCTGCCGCCGGCTCCGGTCTGGCTCAACCTGTGGCTGATCGCCTGTATCGCGTGTCTTGCGCCCGAACCGCCGACCGGAGCCGCCGGGAGGGCGTGCTACCCACCGGTTCGGGACGACCGTGACTTTATAGGAGCCTGGCGTGATGTGCCTCGGAAGTGTCCTGTCCGTGTCATCCCGAACCGGTGGCGACATCCCCATTCCCGATGTGAACAAGGAAAGGAGACGACATGACCAGCATCGCAGAACAGGTGCGCCCTGTCACCGCAGGTGTGGACACCCACGCGGAGGTCCATGTCGCCGCCGTGGTCGACCAGGTGGGCCGGGTACTGGGCACCGAGGCGTTCCCCGCCACCGCGGCGGGGTACCGGGCGGCGTTGGCGTGGATGGCCTCCCACGGCTCGCTCGACAAGGTCGGGGTGGAGGGCACCGGCAGCTACGGTGCCGGTCTGGCCCGGCACCTGACCAGCCAAGGGGTATCGGTGGTGGAGGTGATCCGACCCAACCGCCAAGCCCGGCGCCGGCGCGGCAAATCCGACGCCGCCGACGCGGTCGCCGCCGCGTTAGCGGCATTGAACGGCGAGGCCTGCGGGGCGCCGAAGTCCCACGACGGGGCGGTGGAGTCGATCCGGGCGCTGCGGGTGGCCCGTCGCGGCGCGGTCAAGGCGGCCACCCAAGCGGGCAACCAGCTACGCGACCTGGCCATCACCGCTCCCGAGCCGCTGCGAGACACCCTGGTGTCGCTCTCGACCGACGCCCGAGTGGCCCTCGCGGCCCGGTTTCGTCCCGGCCCGCTCACCGACCCGATCGCGGCGACCAAGCAGGCCATGGCCAGCGTCGCTCGCCGCCACCAGGAGCTACGGGCCGAGATCGCCCGCCTGGACGCCGCGCTGGAACAACTTGTCCCCGACGTTGCCCCCGCGCCATTCTTAGCCCAGCAGGGTGTCGGCCTGCAGGTCGCTTCCACGCTGCTGAGCACCCTGGGAGATAACCCAGCTCGATTGCGCAGCGAGGCCAGTTTCGCCGCCCTGTGCGGGGTCAGCCCGGTGGACGCCTCCTCCGGTAAACAACGCCGACACCGACTCAACCGCGGTGGGGACCGGCAAGCAAACTCCGCGCTGTGGCGGATCGCGCTCGTCCGGATGTCCCGCGACCCCCGAACCAAGGCCTACGTGGCCAAACGCACCGCGGAAGGCAAAACCACGAAAGAGATCATGCGCTGCCTGAAACGATATATCGCCCGCCAAGTCTACAAGACACTCATCAAACCAGCTGGGTCCACCGACCTCACCACCACCACGGCGGCCTGACCGGGGCGACCTGATCACCACGACGACGCGGCCATAGACCACCCAAAGGAGAAATCGGATCATGATCCACTTGACATAGGAGCTTCGTGTGCCCTGTATGAGGGTTGGAAGGTCCGGTCCGGATGTTAGAGCCGAGTATCGTGACGCTTCTATGTGTGTCAAGATCGTTTGGGCTGGTTCCTCCTGTCGTGTGGGTAAGAGGCGCGCTGGTGATGGCGGTCATATGTGGAGACGGCGGTGTTCGGCGACGCGGCAGGCTGGACTAGAAAATCGGCGGGGTTGGCGGGGCTGGATCAGAGGTAGGTGGAACGTTCGCTGGCAGAGCTAGCGGTCGCAGCGGCGGATGAGACAGGCGGGGTGGTCCGGGCACGGACCCGGGAGCTGGGCAGGGGTGTAACGATATGGCCCGGGCTGGCTCGAGCGCTGGTTCATGCGCTGGGTGCGGCGCTGATGGGGGTCATCGTCGCGGTGAGGGTGCGGTATAGCTGGCGGGCAATGTAACGCTTGAGACAGCGCCGGATCTCCCTGGAGCTCTTGCCCTCGGTTGTGCGCCGGGCCACGTAGGCCTGGGTGGGAGGATCGCTACGGATCCTGGTGTTGGCGATGACGTGGATGGCCCTGTTCAGCGCGCGGTCTCCGCCGCGATTGAGCCGATGCCGCACGGTGCGCCCGCTGGAGGCCTCGATCGGGCTGGTTCCGGCGAGGGCGGCGAACGCGGCGTCGTTGCGACACCGCCCGGCGTGGGAGAACGAGACGATGGCTTGCGCGCCGCTGACGGGACCGATCCCACGCTGGTCAGCCAGCCCCGGAACGAGGTCGTTGACGATCGCGGCTAGCTCAGCCCGGTTGGCCTTCAGCATCCGAGCCGCCTCGCGCAGCGCCAGGGCCAGGCGGCGAATCTCAGCGTGACGTACGGCCTGCTCTCGACTGGCCTCCCGAGGCTGCCGACGTTTTACCAGTTCAGACAGTCTGGGCGTGCTGAGCTTCCCCCGGGCCAGACGACGGTCGGCGTCGCCCCCATCCCGCAATAACGCCTTGAGACGGTTGGTCTGCCCGGTGCTGGTGGTGGTCAGTTCCTCCCGCGCGCACAGCAGGATGCGCAGGGCCTCTCGGTCCCCGTCCGCGCGGGGGGTGGGCAGCTTGTCCGCGTCGAGGCCCAGCGCGAAGGGCACCGCCAGATGCGCGTCGATCGGGTCGGACTTGCCCTTGCCTCGGCGGGCCTTGCGGCTGGGTTGCTCGGCCTCGATCACCGGGAGCCCAGCGGCCTTGGCCGCGCGGGCCAGCCCGACACCGTAGCTACGGGTCCCCTCGATCGAAACCACCAGCCTCGGTCCAGGAGCATGCTCGAACATCCAGGTCAATGCCTCGGCATGGCCGGCGCTGTGGTTGCCGAACGAGCGGGTGGCGATCACCGCGCCGCTGGGGTAGGCGATCTCGACCTGGTTGGTGTCGCGGTGGGTATCGGCACCAATGACTGCATCGATGACTTCTGAGAGCATGGCCACTGGCCGGATGTCCTTCCTCGGGGCACGGTCAACGTCGGCACCGGCCTGGATGGGATCACCGAAGTGGCATATCTGTGACGGGTCACGCTCGCGCGGACATGCTTCTGATCAAGCCAACTGGTGGGCCAGGCCGGTGCCGGCAACCACGACGGACAGGTCACAAAAAGGGCACGCCGAAGCGGCCAGATCTTGGTTGAGTCACGTCGGGTCACCGGCGCCGAGCCTGGTGGTCCTCCACCCAGGAGTACCGCAACGACACTCACAGATCTTGGTGCTGTACCGGAGATGGAGGTAACTCCTCCGGGTCCACCGAGGAGGACGTCGTTCCGGGCTGCCGGGTCCGCAGCGACACGCCGGGATGTGAGCTCGCTGGTCTGCGTTAGCCTCGAGACTGTGGTTCTTGACGGCAGCGCGAGTCGACCGGATCGTGCGCCGAGTGCGGAGGCCCGGGCTGGGCGTTTTTCCGGGCCGAGCCTGATCCCCGAGCTGAACGCCATCCAGTCCCGGCTGGGCTGGTTGCCGCGCGAGGAGCTGGTCGCGCTGGCGCGGCGGATGCGCCGACCGTTGTATGAGATCGAGGGTCTGGTCTCGTTCTACCCGCACTTCCGCACCGAGGTGCCGCCGAGAGTGGCGCTGCACGCCTGCCGTGATCTGTCCTGCTGGCTCGCCGGCTGCGCGCCGGGTTTAGCCGACCGGTACGGACCGGATGTGGAGTTCCGCGAAGTGTCATGCCTAGGACGCTGCGACATGGCGCCCGCCATCGCCGTGAACGACCACCCAGCGCGGGCCGCCGACGCCGACGCTGCCGTCGAGGCTGCCCGCCAGGGCCGTCCGCTACCCACCCACAAACCCACTTCACCTACCCACTATCCCAACGACCCTTACCCGCATTCACCGGGCTCAGCAGGGTCTGGCGCGCTGCATAAGCCCGCTAAAAGCGGGAGGTATCAGGTGTTGAAAGAGTTGTTGGTGGGTGGGGGATTGGGCGTGCCGGAGGTGATCGACACGCTGAAGGAATCCGGGTTGCGGGGGATGGGGGGTGCGGGGTTTCCCACCGGCACGAAGTGGGAGCTGGTTGCTGCCCAGCCGGGCCCGGTGAAATACGCGATCTGCAACGCCGACGAGTCCGAGCCGGGCACCTTCAAGGACCGGCAGATCCTCGCCGATCAGCCGCACCTGGTGCTGGAGGGACTCCTGATCGGCATGCTCTGCGTCGGTGCGGAACAGGGCTGGGTGTTCATCCGGCATGAGTACGGCCCCGAGGAACAGGTACTGCGTGCCGAGATCAACGCGCTGCGCGCCGAGGGACTGATGGGTACCGACGTGCTGGGCAGCGGGCGGACCCTGCAGGTGGATATTTTCACGTCGCCGGGTGGATACATCCTCGGTGAGGAGTCCGCATTGATCGAGTGCATGGAGGGCCACCGCGGCGAACCGCGCAACAAGCCGCCGTTCCCGGGCGTGTACGGGCTGCATGGCCGGCCCACCTTGATGAACTCGGTCGAGACCCTCGCCGACGTCCCGGGGATTGTCGCGCGCGGTGCACAGTGGTGGATCGATGCGGGCCTGGGCGAGTCGGTGGGATGGAAGTTCTTCGCCGTCTCCGGGGAGGTCGCAAACCCAGGAGTGTACTGCGTTGCGATGGGCACGACCATCCGGGCCTTGCTGGACCAAGCGGGTGGGATGGCCAGTGGGGTGAGGTTGGCCGCGGTGCAGCCCGGCGGGGCGTCGTCGAACTTCCTGACGCCCGACCAGCTGGACGTGCCACTGGACTTCGACACGCTGGCC
>DATDHI010000219.1:0-10746 GCA_036521655.1 Pseudonocardiaceae bacterium
GATGGATCTGGTCGCGCTGATTCCGGTCGCTATGGCCGGACCCCCTTGAGGCCCACGCATCCGCCGTCAGCGGAGAGGCGATCAGGGGGCTGATTCCGGTCACTGTGGCCGGACCCTATTGAGGCGCTCGCCCTTCTGCAATGTCCAGAAGTAGCCGGTCCTGATTCCGACCGATTGGGCATGACTCCATTGAGGCCACCGCGGCCAACTTCTCGGACGTGTCCGCCGGCCTGATTCCGGCCGATATTTCGAGTGATTGGACGACATTGTTACAGTAAACAGCCGGGCGTATCGTTGCTGTACCGACCAGCGGTGCGAGCACCTACCGCGCGCGGTGCGGATCATCGGGCGCGCATGCACTGCGGGCAGACCTGCGCCGGATCGGGCGGTTCACCGGGTAGCGCAGCGCGGCCGTATACGAGCTTCCGCGGGGTGAAGATCACTCCGCATAGAGGTCGTACGGTGCCGTCGCCACGGAGGTGGCCGAGGTGAGTGTCGTGGTCGCCGACGGACCTCAGGTACCAGGATGCCGCCGAGCCACGCTCGGCGGATGGTGGTCGGTCTCGTGGCTTCTCTGCTGCGCTCACCCGCAGACAATGCGGTTGAAGATCAGCCTAGTTGTCCACGATCCGTGGACGTTGGCCGCCGATGCCGAAGCGGTTGCGCAAGCTGTCCAACTCCCACACCCGCCGCGGGGCCCGCCGGTCCAGGGTGAGCACCAGGTCACGGGCTAGCGGATCGCCACGGATCCGCTGCGGTGCAATGCGGTCGGCCGTGTCCAGGTGGCGGATGGAATCCCCGTCGCGTAGACCCCCTTCTTGTGCCAGCAGGCGGGCGAAGTCGAAGTGCAGCGACGATGCCCGCTCCCGGCTGCCCAGCGCGTCAATGTCAATCGGAGTCGATGTTGCGTCCTCGTATGCCTTGGCGCCCTCGCTGAGTTCTACACCGATGGATACGTGCCACGCTGCGACGTTGGTCGGCCCGAAATGCTGCCGCATTCCGTTGCGCTCTCCTACCCTGCCGGCGATGTGTGCCGCTTCGTCTAGGTGGGCATGCGCGTCATCGGCGCGTTTCTGCCGTGCCGCCGTTCGTGCCTGTTGAAGGTGCATCATGCCGACTATCTCAGCGGGTAATATGTCAGAAGCAGTGACCTGCACGGCTGGTATGAGGTCGTCGATTCCTTCGGACAGCACTGCTTGCGCTCGGGCACGTGCACCCATGCTCGTAAGTTCCAGAGCCCAATACCAGCGAGCGAACCCCAACAGCCCCGGACGGTCGTGCTGCTTGGCGAGGTCATATCCGCGGCGTGCTGCGGTGGTCGCTAAATCGATATTGCCTGCTCGGCTGGACACCACTCCAGCCGCAAAGCACGCGGTCACGGCACCGATGAACGCTTTATCCCGCTCGGCAGGCGACACCGTGAAGGCACTCGCCTGCGATTCAGCGAGCAGAGTGCCCAGATCGTGACCAGCTAGGGAGTAATGCGCTTGTCCGCACTGCTCATTGGCCTTATCGGCCAAGCTCGCCAGTGCGTCCAATGGGCGCAACGTCACGTCCGGCACGTCCATCGGACCAAAGTCATTGAGTGCCAACCGGATGCTCGGCAGGGCTGCCAAAGCGTCGGCCGTGCTGCGGTCCGTAGGTAGGTAGGGCTGGCCCGTCAGGTCGGCCACGGAGCAGCCCAGCGCGTCGGCCAGGTCTTCGATCAGGCCTCGCCGGTTGAACCCCCGCTCGCCGAGTTCCAGCATCGACAGGTACGACTTGCTGATCCCAGCGAGCCCAGCCACCACGTCCAGGCTCAGCCCGCGACGACGGCGGATCATGCGAGCGCGTGCGCCGATCGACGACGCATCCCCAGCGTCCATCAGTAACCCTCTTCTCGCCAGAGCCCCTCACCGATACCCCGGCGAGCTACCCCGCGGCATCGGTGGGAGGTGACGTCAGGTTACGCGGTGCCCTCCGCATCCAGCGGGCTCAGCGGGGCTACCGGACCCCTGATCACCCCGCTGAGCCTGCTGAATGCGGGATCAGGGGTAGGGGGTGGCTAACGGTTGGGGGGGCGGTAGCGATGGACACCACGGCGCGCTCCATCCCCCGGGGCTTCGGCCCGGAGCGCGCCACCACGCTTGACGGAATGGCCCGGCCACCGCCTGGCCGGGCCATTCCGGCGGGCGGGTCAGCGGGGCGCGGTGATGCGCCCGCGCACCTCGCCCAACCCGATGGTGGTGGAGCCGGGCCCGGGGGCCGTCGCGGTGATCGACACCTCGTCGCCGTCGGCCAGGAAGCTGCGGGTAGAGCCGTCCGGGAGCGTCAGCGGCGTGGCACCATTCCAGCTGAGCTCGAGCAGCGAGCCCCGCTGGTCCGGCGCGGCTCCGCTGACCGTGCCGGAGGCGAACAGATCCCCGGTGCGCAGGCACGCACCGTTCACGGTCAGGTGCGCCAGCTGCTGCGCGGCCGTCCAGTACATCCCGGCGAAGGGCGGGCGGGAGATCAGCTGGCCGTTGAGCCGCACCTCCAGCGTGATGTCCAACCCCCACGGCTCGGTGCTGGTGTCGTCTAGATACGGCAGCGGGCGGGGGTCGCGCACCGGTGGCCGGATGCGCGCGGCGTCCAGCGCGTCCAGCGGCAGCACCCATGGCGAGACCGAGGTGGCGAAGGACTTGCCGAGAAACGGCCCGAGCGGGACGTACTCCCAGGCCTGGATGTCCCGGGCGGACCAGTCGTTGACCAGGCAGACACCGAACACGTGGTCGGCGAAACCGGTCAGCCCGACCGGCCGGTCCAGTGCCGAGGGCGCGCCGACGACGAAACCGATCTCGGCCTCGAAGTCCAGCGCGGTCGAGGGGCCACAGCCAACAGAGCCGTCGGGGAGGCGACGTTGGCCGCTCGGCCGGGTGATCGGCGTTCCGGAGACTACGACGGTGCCGGCCCGGCCGTGGTAGCCGACCGGTAGGTGCCGCCAGTTCGGCGGTAGCGGTGGCTGGCCGGGCCGAAAGATCTGCCCGACGTTGGTCGCATGCTGCTCGCAGGAGTAGAAGTCGACGTAGTCGGCAACCGTGAACGGCAGTCGCATCGTCGCGCTGGTGGCGGGCACGAGCCACGGCGCACATACGGGCCGCTCATCGGTCAGCCAGCCGGTCAGCGCGGCCCGTACCGCGGTCCAGATCCGGCGCCCTGCAGCGAGCAACGCGTCGAGGTTGCCGTCGCGGAACAATGCGACATGCGAGGGCAACAACGCTGAGCTGGCTGCGGTCAGGTCGAGGATGGTGTCGCCCACCGCGACCCCGACTCGCGGGTCAGGCCGGTCCGCAGAGGTGAAGACGCCGTAGGGTAGGGCATGCACGCCGAAGGGATGGCCTCCGGCCCAGCCAGTCACGTCCCCGGACCCCGCCCCGACCAGCTCCACGGATACGCCGGGTCCTCGCAGGCGGCACCGCCCTCGCCCAGCTCCAGCGGGCGGAAGGTGTCCACCATGACCGCCAGCTCGTCGAAGGACTCCATACCGAGGCTGCGCTCGATCGCCCCGGGCTGCGGGCCGTGCGAGTGGCCGCCGGGATGCAGGGAGATCGAGCCGGGGCCGATGCCGCTGCCCTTGCGCGCCTCGTAGTCGCCGCCGCAGTAGAACATGACCTCGTCTGAGTCCACATTGGAGTGGTAGTAGGGCACCGGCACCGCCAGCGGGTGGTAGTCGACCATGCGGGGCACGAAATTGCAGATCACGAACCCGGTGCCGGCAAAGACCTGGTGCGCGGGCGGCGGCTGGTGGATACGTCCGGTGATCGGTTCGAAGTCGGCGACGTTAAAGGCGTACGGGTAGAGGCAGCCGTCCCAGCCCACCACGTCGAAGGGGTGCCGCGGGTAGGTGTAGATCGTGCCGGCCACGCCTACAGCGCCGCGGTGTTTGACCAGAACCTCGACGTCGACCCCGTCGGCCACCACCGGTGCACCAGGACCCCGCAGGTCCCGCTCGCAGTACGGCGCATGTTCCAGGAACTGCCCGAACCGGGACAGGTAGCGCGGGGGCGGGGCGATATGGCTGTTGGCCTCGATGCAATAGGTACGCAGTGGTTCCGTGCCCGGCACCCATCGGTGGGTAGTGCTGCGCGGTAGCACGACGTAGTCGCCCGCACCGACCTCCAGCGGACCGAACACCGTCTGCACCGTCGCCGACCCGGCCTCGACGTACACGCACTCGTCGCCCAGGGCGTTGCGGTACAGCGGCGAGGCATCGCCCGCGACCACGTAGGAGATCCGCACGTCGGCGTTGCCGAGGACCAGCCGCCGCCCGGTCACCACATCGTGGCGCTCCTGGCCGTCGAAGAGCTCATGCAGCCGCAAGTGCCGAGGCAGCAACGGCTCGTTGGGCGTGGTGCTGTAGTCGGGCAGGGCCCACGGCCGGGCGTCGACAATCGCTGAGGGGATCTGCTGGTGGTAAAGCAGCGAGGAGTCCGAGGAGAAGCCCTCCTCTCCCATCAGCTCCTCGTAGTAGAGCGAGCCGTCGGGGCGGCGGTGCTGAGTGTGACGCTTGCGCGGGATCGTGCCCGCCTGCCGGTAGAAGGCCATTACAGGTTGCCGCGGCGGGCCTGCTCGCGCTCGATGGCTTCGAACAGGGCCTTGAAGTTGCCCTTGCCGAAACCGGCCGAGCCGTGCCGCTCGATGAGCTCGAAGAACACCGTCGGTCGGTCCTGCACCGGCTTGGTGAACACCTGCAGCAGGTAGCCGTCCTCATCCCGGTCGGCGAGAATGCGCAGCTCGCGCAGCGTGCCGAGAGGGACGCGGGTGTCGCCGACCCAGTCGCCGAGGGTGTCGTAGTAGGTGTCCGGCGTGTCCAGGAACTCCACGCCTCGTTCCCGCATCGCGGTGACAGCGCCGACGATGTCACCGGTCGCCAGTGCGATGTGCTGCACGCCCGGGCCCCCGTAGAAATCCAGGTACTCATCGATCTGCGAACGCTTACGGCCGACCGCGGGCTCGTTGAGCGGGAACTTGACCCGATGGTTGCCGCTGGCCACCACCTTGGACATCAGCGCGGAGTACTCGGTGGCGATGTCGTCACCGATGAACTCCTTCATGTTCTCAAATCCCATGACCCGGTTGTAGAACGACACCCAGACATCCATCCGGCCGAGCTCGACGTTCCCGACGCAGTGGTCCACGGCCTGGAACAGCCGGCGTCCCGGGGCCACCAGCGGCGACCGTGCGACGAAACCGGGCAGGAATGGGCCGGTGTAGCGGGAACGGTCGATGAGGGTGTGCTGGGTGTCACCATAGGTGGCGAGCGCGGCCAGACGCACCGTGCCGTGCTCGTCGGCGACGTCGTGTGGTTCCTCGACGACGGTGGCGCCCTGCTGGCGGGCGAAGGCGACCGCCCGGTTCACGTCGGGCACCTCGATGGCGAGGTCGCTGACCCCGTCGCCGTGTGCCGCCACCCGCTGGCCCAGCGGCGTGCCGGCGCGAACCGCCGCCGTCAGCACGAACCGGGCCCGCCCGGAGACCAGCACGTACTCCACGGTGTCCCGGCTGCCTTGCTCTGGACCGCGGTAGGCCACGCAGGTCATGCCCAACGCTGTGGAGTAGAAGTGCGCGGCCTGCCGCGCGTTACCGACGGCAAACCGCACGTGATCCATGCCGATCACCGGGAACGGGTCAGGTCCGGGGTCGTAGGCGATGCCACCGATCAGAGTGTCGACATCGGTCTCGCTCATGGCGCTCCTCCTACCCAGATAGGACACCTATCCGCGGGACTGGGCAACAGTTAACGGGATCGGACGGCGGCGTCGAGCGCTTCGCGCATCTCGGCGACCGGCGGGTGGCAACCTGTCATCAGCTCGACCTGCGCGGCGGCCTGATGCAGCAGCACCGCCAAGCCGCTGACAATCCGGCATCCCGCGGCGAGCGCGGAGGTGGCTAGCGCTGTCGGCCAGGGTGCGTAGACGACATCGAGCACCACCGTGTTAGGCAACCACTGATGGTGCGCCAGCGCGTCGGCGGCGCCGGCGGGCAGGGTGGAGATGACGACGTCCGCCTCGGGCACTGCGACGTCAGGTAGCCCGCCGGAGATCGTCGGCTGGACGTCGAGCCGGTCTGCCGCCGCGCGGAGGTCCGCAGTCCGGCCCGGATCCCGCACGAGCACGGTCGGCGTCGACTCACCAAGCTCGCGCAGCGCGGCGAGCGCCGCCTGCGCGGTGCCCCCAGCCCCGAGGACCACCGCCGCGCTGACCCGGTCCAGCCCCGCCTCACGCAGCGCGGCGAGGATACCGGCCACGTCGGTGTTCTCGGCCCGCCGACGCCTATTCCCCAGCAGCAGGGTGTTCGCCGCGCCGACCGCGCTGGCCTGTGGGGAGACCTCGTCGGCCACCGCCAGAGCCACCCGCTTGAGCGGCATCGTCAATGACAGCCCGGCCCACTCCGGGCCGAGCCCGTCGACGAAGGTGGGCAGGCCCACCTCGTCGCAGTCGAACGCCCCGTATCGCCAACCGGTCAGCCCCAGCGCCACGTACGCAGCGCCATGCAGCACCGGGGACAGCGAATGCCGGATAGGAGAGCCCAGCACCGCCGCCCGTCGGTGGGTCAGATCGCCGCTGGCCACTCCTGGCCGACCACGCTCGCCCCGGTTCGGCACGGTGCCATTATCGCCGACCGCACTCGGGCACGGGCCCGAACGGTCAGCGGGTGACGTTCGGGGTGCTGGTTTGGGTGGGGGGCGCTCCGGGAGGCGTGCCGGCGCCCTGACCCCCGGTGGTGTAGGCCAGCGCGACTACCGCAAGGACCGCGAGCACCACGACGAGGAGGGCCCGGAGGTTCGCGAAGATGCTGCCTACAGTGCTGGCTATGACGGCCATGAGCGTTCCCACCAGCGCTCCGACCTCGCCGGTCAGCACCTTGCAGACGACGATCAGAACGACTGTCACGATCAGCAGCAGGACCAGCGTGGTGGTTGGTAGCTGCATGAATGGTGCTTGCCTTGCCAGGACGTCTACAGTTCTCATGGCGGTTCTCCCTGAAGTGGGGCGGACTACGTCTTCGAGTGCAGACACCCCCGGGTCGCGGCCAACGATGACCGGGGGTGTTTGCCGTGCGGTGCCAGATGCTGGCTCAAGTCGGCTGCGGTGCGTCAGGCCCGGTTTGGGGGGCCCGGCCGGAGCCGTCGTACCCGGGTGGTTTACTAGGCATCGCCATGAACCTCGCTGAAGTCAGCAAACTTTAGTGAAGTTTGATATGCTACACCGAAGATAGGGCAAGATCTCGACTTGGTCAAGATATCTGAGGTCTCTGCTCTGTCGGGACAATTGTGTGCATCCCAGCTGACATGCTGCGACGCGCACCTTTACGATGCCAGGTGAAGTTTGGTGAAAAATCTGGAAGGGCTGCGTGTGACAAGTCAGTCGCGACGGTCGGAGGCGTTGGAGCTCGCCAGCCGGCTGCGGTCGCTACGCCTGCATCACTGGGCCGAGGTGGTGAAGCAACCCGACCTGGGAAGGGCCTTGGGGGTCGGGATCTCGAGCGTGTCCTCCTGGGAGAGCGCGGACGCTCCGAAGGTACCGCCCGAGTCTCGGCTGCGCGGCTATGCGACGTTCTTCGCTTCGCCCCGTTCGCTGGACAGCCGCCCGCCGCGGTTGCTCCGGGACGACGAGCTGACCGATGAGGAGCGCGGCGAGCGGGACAAGCTCTTCGCCGAACTCAGCAATCTCCGGGCTGCGGCCGTCGGTGAGTTCGACCCGTCAGCGGCGAACATCCCGCCAAGCCTGTGGCACTTCCCCGACGGCGGGCCGGTGCGGATCGTGTGCGCGGCACTGCCGGAGGCGGATCGACCGCCCTACGCGTCGCCTGCGAACCACAACTTCATGGCGCTCGCGGGCTACGGGGACCTCGACGCGCTCGCGGAGGTGTTCGGCCACATCCGAGCGGAGAACCGGGAGTCTGACGTCCAGTTCAGACTGGCTGACAGATTCTTAGCGGACGATCTCAAAGCGCATCTTGTGTTTCTTGGCAACATGGCACGGACGCAGGGTGATCGCTTTCTCCGGGATTCGAAGTTTCCGGTACGGCAGGTGCAAGATGATCGACTGGACGGCGAGATCTTCGAGATCGTCGGCTCGGATCCTCCGCGGCGGTTCGGCCCCCAGCTGGCTGGCGACGACCCGCCGGGCGCGCTGGTCGAAGACGTCGGATTTCTCCTACGGACGGTGAACCCGCACTTCATCACGCGGACTCTCACGATCTGTAGCGGTGTCTTCACTCGTGGTGTGTACGGTGCGGTGCGATGCCTTACCGACCGGGGCTTGCGGGACGAGAACTCTGCGTATCTCAGCGACCGTTTCGGTGACGCTCCAACCTTCGGTCTGCTCATGCGAGTACGGGTCGCTGATCACACGGTTCCGACGCCAGACCTCCGTGAAGAGGAGAACCGGCTGTACGAGTACCCGCCCCGGATCTGAGATGCATATGAACGGGTTGCGGTCAGCGGCGATATCCGCCCCTCACTGCGAGTCCCACTCTGCCCTGCTGCAGCGCGTTCAGCCTGGGTCATCTCGCCAGGTTGAGGCGATCGTGGTGGCGACCGGGCGTGCCCGCCGCGGTGTGGCGGGGGCAGCTGAGCTCGCCGTTCGGCTGGGCTGCCGCCTGGTCGTCGTGTGCAGCGGCCAAGTGCAAGACGAGGTCCGCGCGTGGACCGGGAAATGGCCCGGGCTGCGGTGGCATGCCGTGCCACTACCACCTGACTACGAGCATCCGCTTCTTACGTTCGAGTCGTCACGCCTGGCCGAGGCCGCGAACGGGTGGTACGGGCGGTTGAACACCAAACGCAACATCGGCCTGTTACTCGCCCGGATGCTCGGCTGGCGCACAGTGCTGTTCCTGGACGACGACATCTTCGACGTGCGCGACGCTTTGGTGCGCCGCGCCGCCGCCGGGCTGGGCAAACTCGCGGCGATTGGACTGGCGGTCTACGACTGGCCGGACAACTCGGTGGTCTGCCACGCCAACCGGTTTGGCGGGGCGGGGCAAGGCGTCTTCGTCAGCGGTTCCGCCCTGCTGGTCGACACCCGGCAGCAATTTAGCTTCTTCCCGAAGATCTACAATGAGGACTGGCTGTTCCTCTTCGACTGGATGGCGGCCGGCCGGGTGGGACGCCTCGGGTCGGTCCGCCAATTGCGCTACGACCCGTTCGGAGACCCACATCGTGCCGCCGCCGAGGAGTACGGCGAGGTCATCGCAGAGGGTGTGGTCGACTTCTTGCACCGTCGTCTTCCGAAGACCCAGTTGACTGATCCGGACTACTGGGAGGCCTTCCTGCTTCGCCGGGAGAGGTTCATCGCCCGCGCCGCCGATCGGATAGCCGCCCAGGTCCAAAAGCCGGAGCACGCCGCAGCCCTACTCGCGCTGAAGACCGCTGAGGGACGTCGAACAGAGGTCACACCGGCCTGGTGCGTCAACTACCTGCGGACCTGGCAGATCGACGCCCAAGACTGGGCGGAGCGGATCGGCACGCTGCCGGCTGTGGATCGGTTCTCAACGGCCGCCGCCCATCTCGGTCTGAACGGTAAGCTGGTGGGCTTGAACCGCTGACCGCCCGAAAGGAGTGGCCGACATCAATCTCGTCGGTTTGTCTGTGGCGCTTCACGAGGCGCCCAACCACCGGGGCGTGGCCGTTCTGCTGCCGGGCTTTCTCGACAGCAAGGACTATGCGTCTTCTCTCGCGTTGGCCCGCCAATTACCCTTGATCGGGATCACCGCAGTGCGTTTTGATCCTCGCGGTACCTGGCAGAGTGGGGGTTGCTCGGCAGACTGCACCATAACGCAACAGATCCACGACGTCGCTACAATATTCGACAGCCTCCCGCCGGCCGATCCCGACCGCCGGATCGTCATTGGATATTGCTATGGTGCCTATGTCGCTGCGCTGAGCGCCGCCTCCGACGAGAAGGTCAGCGAGGTGGTGGCGATCATGCCGACACGCTCGTTCATCTGGACCGAGGACTACGACAGGGCCAAGGACACCTGGTGGGTCGACGGGGAGCGTCGCTACGTTCGCGAAGCGCCGGGCTCGGCCGGCACTGTCACGGTGCGAGTGCCTTACTCGGTCGTCGAGGACGCGAAGAGGTACCGCATGGCCGACGCGTGGGAGAACCTACGCCAACCGATTCTTTTCGTTGCTGGCGGAGATGACCTCTTGATCACTCCGGAGAGCGTTCGGGCGCTCCACGACAAGTGCGGCAGCCAACGCAAAGACCTGACAGTGTTGGCGGGTGTGCACCACGACTATCGCTACGATGAAAAGCAGATCGAGAAGGTGAACCGAACCGTGCTGGAATGGTTAGGGGTGCCATGACGGCACTCGACATCGCGGTAGTGCTACTGCGGCTCGCTGTGGGTCTCACCATGGTGGCGCACGGGTACAACCACCTGTGGGGCGGCGGCGGGCTGGCCGGCACCGCCCGCTGGTTCGGTTCGGTGGGCCTGCGGCCACCGAAGCTGCACGCGGTGCTGTCCGGGGCCGGGGAACTCGCCGCCGGATCTGCGCTGGTGATCGGGCTGCTCACCCCGCTGGCCGCGGCGTTCGTCCTCGGCACGATGGTGATTGCCGGCATCACCGTCCACCGCCGCAATGGGTTCTTCGTGTTCAAGGAGGGCTACGAGTACGTCCTCATGATTGCCGTTATCGCCGTCGCCGTTGCGATCCTCGGACCGGGCAAGTACTCGTTTGACCACGCCTTCGGCTTCGACAAGCACTCGATCTTCCACGGC
>DATDHI010000220.1:0-1950 GCA_036521655.1 Pseudonocardiaceae bacterium
GGCCGCGCTGGGCGAGTCCGGTGCGGTGGCGCAGGAGAGCGGACGCCTGCGCGGGAAGCTGGCCCAGGTCGTCGTGGTGGCCGACGATGCACCCGGGCTGACCGATCGGGAGTTGCGGGACCGGTTGCTGGCACTGGCCGAGTCGGGTGCCCCGGTGCCCCCCGCCCGGGTGGGCTACCTCGCCGTTGGATTTTGACGTGGCGACGGGCGAGGAGATCGGGCGGTTACGGGGGCTATGTCCCCCAAAGATTCTGATGCCTCTGGCGCGGCGCTCGCGGGTCGATGAAACTGGCGGGGCGTCGCCCGCTGATGTCGTGTTGCCTTGGCGTGGGTTGAGCCCGTCCCAAAGATTGACGCTGGAGCCCGTCCCGGTTGGGTACTCCGGGTTGCCGCCTGTTCGAGCGCGAGTCTCAGACTCTTGATGTTCATGCGGGCTCCGCGGGTGACGCGCCGTACTGACGGTTCGGGTAAGGAGCCCAACGTGGAGATCATGTATGAACGGGTCGCCGCGATCGATGTCGGCAAGAAGATAATCGCGGTGGCGGTGCGGACCCCGGGTGAGAAAGCGGGCAAGCGCCGCCAGCAGGTGCGTAAGTACAACACCTTTCACCAGACGCTGGCCACGATGGTGGCCTGGCTGGTATCCGAGGGCGTGACGCACGTGACGATGGAAGCGACGGGGGTCTATTGAAAGCCGATCTTTCATGCCCTGTGTGAGGCCGAGCGCCCGATGGAGGTGTTGTTGGTCAACGCCAGGCATGTCAAGAACGTCCCGGGTCGCAAGAGCGACGCGCTGGATGCGGTGTGGCTGGCGGAGTTGACCGAGTGCGGGCTACTGCGGGGCAGCTTCATCCCACCGCCGGAGATCGCCGCGATCCGGGAGTTGACCCGCTACCGCAAAAAGCTCATCGAACAACGCACCAGCGAATTGCAGCGCCTGGCGAAGGTCCTCGAGGACAGCGGAATCAAAATCGACTCCGTGGCGTCGAAGCTGACCACCCTGTCGGCTCGGGACATGATCGAGGCGCTGATCGTTGGGGAACGCGACCCGGCCGTGCTGGCGGATCTGGCTCGCGGGGTGATGCGAAAAAAGATCCCCGAGCTGACGCTGGCCTGCGCGGGGCGCTTCGGTGCCCAGCACGCGTTGATGTGCACTTTGCACCTAGAACACATCGACCACCTCGCCGACATGATCGCCCGCCTGGACACCCGGATCGACGAGGCCACCCTCCCTTTCTCCCAGCAGATGGCGCTGTTGGCGACGATCCCGGGAATCGGTGAGCGTTGCGCCCAGGTCATCATCTCCGAAATCGGTGTCGAGATGTCCCGGTTCCCTACCGCGGCGCACCTGGCGTCCTGGGCCGGGTTGTGCCCGGGCAACAACGAATCCGCCGGTCGGCACCGCTCGGGCAAGACCCGCAAGGGCAACACCGAGCTCTGCGAAATCCTCACCGAATGCGCCTGGTCCGCGGGGCGTACCAGCACCTACGTCGGCGCCCAGTTTCGCCGCTTCCACCGCCGCTTCGGCAAGAAAGGCGGCCAGAAGGCCGCCACCGCCACCGCCCACACCCTCATTGTGATCATCTGGCATGTGCTCGCCGAGACCACCGCCTACCGCGACCTCGGCTCGGACTACTTCACCCGCCGCATCGACAACCCCGACGCCCGCAAACGTCAGCTCATCCGCGAACTCGAAGCCCTCGGGCACAAGGTCACCATCGAATCGGCCGCCGCGTAACTGGTCACCAATATCAATCACCAACCAACCCGGCACCCCGCCGGGTCACCGACCTCTGCCTCCAGAACGTGCCTGGTCACCAGAGTTTCGTCTCAGGTCTGACCTAACCGCCGCAAAGACGGCCTTGTCGGCGTTCTTCCCGCCCAACCCATTCCTTGTTCAGTGCACTCCTAGTCAAGCTCCTGGGCTTTCGTGGCGACTGCGTCACCGCC
>DATDHI010000221.1:0-10233 GCA_036521655.1 Pseudonocardiaceae bacterium
TGCGACTTGTCGAAGGATCCGATCTTGCGAGCCTGCTCGCTCAGCACGGTCCACTATCTCCCGAGCGGGCCGTGAACGTGGTCACCCAGGTCGCGTCAGCGCTGGACGCGGCACACGCCGCGGACCTGGCGCACCGAGACATCAAGCCATCGAACATCCTGGTCACCAATTCCGAGAACGAGTCAGCCGGCGAATTCGTCTACGTCGCTGACTTCGGCCTCGCCCGCCTGACCACCGACGGAGCCGCGTCGTTGACGAAAACCGGCGCGACCGTTGGTTCGCTGGACTACATGGCTCCGGAGCGGTTCACCGGAGGCCACGGAGATCACCGGGTAGACATCTACGCCCTGGGCTGCCTGCTGTTCGAGGCGTTGACCGCGCACGGGCCCTTCCGCGCCGAGGGCCTCCCGGCGATCATCCACGCGCACCTCAACCAGCCCCCGCCCAGACCGTCGCAGGACCGCCCGGACCTTCCTGCCGACCTCGACGCCGTCGTCGCCCGCGCGATGGCCAAGAATCCCGACGACCGGTACTCCAGCGCCGGTGCACTGGCCGAGGCCGCCCGCGCCGCCGTGTCCTCCCCCGGCCCCGGGACCAGCGCAGCAGAGCCGTTCTCCCGACGGGAGACGGTCGTCGTGGCTCGCCACCCATCGTGGCCGGATCCAGCAGGCCCGCCCGCCTCGAAGCCGCACCAAGCAGCGTCGACGATCTATAGCCCGCCCGCAGAGCAGCAACAACGGCGTCGTTTCCAGCGGCCTGTCCTGATCGGGGTCGCCGTGGTCGCTCTGGTAGCCGCCATCATCGCCAGCTTCATCGTGCTATTGCTCCCGAGCAATACAGCGGCGGACGAGATCCACCGGGAGCCGGATCGAACTCCCGGCGTCAACCCGTTCATGCCCCCAGAGGGCAATGACCGGCCCGGCGTTACGCCGCCACCGGGGTCGGGCGGAACCTTCAACGGAAACACCTCCGGCCTCTATGGTGGAACTTTGAACGACTCCACCTGCGATCGCCAGGCGATGATCACATTCCTGCAGGCTCATCCCGACAAGGGCGCTGCCTGGGCCGGAGTGCAGGGCATCAGCCAGGCCGAGGTCCCCAACTACATCTCCGGCCTCACCCCCGTACTCCTGCGTTCCGACACTGCGGTCACCAACCACGGATTCGCCGACGGTCAAGCGACGACCCTGAACTCCGTACTGAAAGCAGGCACCGCCGTTCTCGTCGACAAATACGGACTCCCCCGCGCGCGCTGCTACTGCGGAAACCCCCTCACCCCGGCGAACCAGCCGGCCACGAAAACCTACGTCGGCCCCACCTGGTCAGGCTTCTCCCCCGCTTCCATCACCACTATCCAGCCAACCACAACGCCCATCACCGAATTCACCCTCGTCAACCCCTTCACCAACGAGGTCTTCTACCGCCCGACCGGCACCACCGGCCAGCAAGACCGCCCCCGCACGCCACCACAACCCGTCTATACCACCCCATCAACAGCCCCACCCGAGACAACCACCCCTCTCCCCGTGCAGCCGACGGTGCAGCAACCTGCACAACCGCAGCAGCCGGCGGTCAAGGACGCCGATATCGCCGGTACCTACACGCTGAGCCGATCCTTGACCTCGTGCACGGGCTTCGATACCTGCTACACAAATCCGATGAATATTCGCATTGACGGTTGCCACGGCGGTCAATGCACTATGGCGTGGTCAGACGGCTGGGTTCGATCGCACACGCTCATCTTCAACGGGAGCTCCTGGCAGACATCGGGCTCCGACGAAGGTGCAAACGAGTGTAACGACCGGTCCCAACGTCCTGGTTCGATCAAGCTCGAACTCACAGTGGCCTCCGCAGCGGTCGTCAACGGCGTCTGGAAGGCCCGGACCTTCCGGGGCACCTACTCGTTTGAGTCACCGGCATATGCCGATTGCAACGCCGGAAAGGGCACGGAAGAACTCTACAACTGAGCCCAACGCTCCGCAGTGCGGTGATCGCTTAACGAGCGGTCCGCAGGCTTCCTTCCGTACAGTGCGTCGCTGTGCGTCTCGTGCTCGCCTCGGCGTCACCAGGCCGGCTCAACGTGCTCCGCGGAGCCGGGATCGAACCGGTGGTGCAGGTGTCCGGTGTGGACGAGGACGCGGTGGCCGCCACCCTGCCCGACGCGACGCCGGCAGCGCTGGTCACCGCGCTGGCTCGGGCGAAGGCCGACGCGGTGGCAGCGGAGATCGCCGCCGTGCACCCGGCCGCGGTGGTCGTCGGATGCGACTCGATGCTGCACGTCGGTGGTGAGCTGGTCGGCAAGCCCGACTGCGCCGGCACCGCACGCCAGCGCTGGCAGGCGATGGCGGGCGGCACCGGCGAGCTACTCACCGGGCACGCGGTGCTACGCCTTGACGGGGGCACGGTCACCGCGACCGCCAGCGGCACGGAGACCACCCTGATCCGCTTCGGTACCCCGTCAGCCGAGGAGATCGAGGCCTACATCGGCACCGGGGAACCGCTGCGGGTGGCCGGCGGGTTCACCCTGGACGGCCTGGGCGGCTGGTTCGTGGACGGGGTCGAGGGTGACCCGTCCAGCGTCATCGGGATCAGCCTGCCACTCACCCGGCGGCTGCTCGCCGAGGTCGGAGTGCCCGTGGTGTCGCTGTGGGCGTGAGTCTGTGGCACGGTCAGGAGTGCCTGCACCCGCTGAGGAAGGGGACATGCCGATGAGCGTGCCGGCCGCCCTGCCGCCTCGGCTGGCCGAGCTGGCGGAGGACTTCGAGGCTGCCGGCCCCACCGGGCGGCTGGAGCTGTTGATGGAGCTGTCCGCGGAGCTGCCCGAGCTGCCGCCGCATCTGGGGCGGGACTCGATGCAGCAGGTGCCTGAGTGCCAGTCCCCGCTGTACCTCGCCGTCGAGGTGAGCGACGGGCAGCGAGTGCACCTCTACTTCGACGCACCGCCCGAGGCGCCCACCACCCGCGGGCTCGCGGCGATCCTGCACACCGGGCTCGACGGCGAGCCGGTGGCCACCGCGCTGGGCACACCGGATGACTTCTACCTGCATCTCGGCCTGGCGCAGGCGGTGAGCCCGCTGCGGCTGAGGGGCGCGGCCGCGATGCTCGCCCGGATCAAGCGCACCGTGCGCGAGCAGGCACGCCACTAACCGGGGGCGGGTCAGCGGGTGACGGTGCCGAGGAAGGCTCGCCAGGCTGGGGTGGGGAAGGCCAGGGCGGGGCCGTCGGGGTCCTTGGAGTCGCGCACCAGCACCCGGTCCGGCGCGGGCGCGACCTGCACGCAGTCACCGTTGCCGCCGCTGTAGCTGCTGGTGTGCCAGACGATGCGGTCCGGCTCAACCGCGGTCATCATGATCCTCTCCATCCGCGTAGAGCCCGGTTGCCAGAGCGGCAATCAGCTCCCGTGATTGTCCCTCGCCCAGCGCAGTATCCGCAAGCGCCCCCAGGATGCGCCGGTAGGCCTGGATTTCCTCCGGCTTCTCCAGGAACAGGCTGGAGGTCTCGCTTTCCAGATAGGCCACCGGTTTGAACTCGGCGAACTCCATCAGCCGGAACGCCCCGGTCATCGCCGCGTGCGCACCGAGCGCGACGGGTATCACCCGCAGGGTCAGGGAGGAGCGCGCCGACATCCGCTGCAAGTGACGAAGCTGCTCGGCCATCACCGTGGGCCCGCCCACCGGGGTACGCAGCGCGGACTCGTGCAGGTAGAAGGCGAAGTGCGCCGGGCGGTTCCGGCTGAACAGGCTCTGCCGGGCCAGCCGGGCGGCCACCCGATCGTCCACCTCGTCAGGCGGCACGTTGACGTTGCGGCTGATCACCGCGCGGGCGTACTCCCCGGTCTGCAACAGGCCGGGCACAAAAATCGCCTCGAATACACTGATCGCGACCGCTTTGTTCTCGTGGTCGATCAGCGTGACGAGCTGTTTGGGCATCCGGGCGCCGTGCTGCTGGAACCAGCCCGGCGTGTCCTGCTCCCGGCACAACGCCAGCAGCCGGTCCCGCTCCGCGCCCTTGACCCGGCACACCCCGAGGAACGCCGCGATGTCCACCTCGCTGGCTCCCCGTTTTCCGGCCAGCAGCATTGACACGTAGCTCGGCGTCACGTCGAGCATCTGGGCGGCCTGCTTGCCGGTCAGCCCGGCCTGTTTCATGGCCTCGCGCAGGCCCTCACCCAGTTCCCGGCTGCGTATCGTCGGCTCGCGATGTGGCATGGTGACACCTCCCGGCGCAAGATCATAGACCACATCATCGCGAAATTCGACCAGCATGGTCCAGATTAACCAGTGGTGAATTTCTTGCACAACCATTGGTTAACCGGTTCTCTGATCATCAGCGGGGCAGTGAGCCTCGCCCTACCCGGGGAGGTATCCCGTGAGCACACTGTCGCCAGCATTCGCCGACGCAGGTCGCCTGCTGCACGACGATCTCTACGACCACCTGCACGAGGCGGAATACCTGGCGGACCAGGACGCCGAGTGGTCTGCGGATGATATGGCAACCGCGCGCAAGCTGATCATCGACCTGGTGCTGGTCATCCGCGGGTTGCTGGGCGAGCATCGGCTCCAGAGCAGCGGTAACTGCCGGACCTGTCCGTCAACATGGCCCTGCCCGGTGGTGACGACCATCCACGCGATCGTGAAGAACCCGCAACACCAGTTCGTCGCGCTCGCCCTTCGAGCAAGGGACGATGGGTGATCGCCGGGTGGTCTCACCGGAAGTCGCGGGAGGTCGAGGGCACCCGCATGTCCAGTGCTGCGGCATGCTCAGCCAGTACGTTGATCACCCCCTCGGCGATCTGCAGCCGGCCGCGGAGTAGCAGTGCCGGGCAGGCCCGTACGACAGTGCGATACCTGACCCAGAAGCCCGGTGAGCAGATCACGTTCACCATCCCGGTCTCGTCCTCCAGGTTGAGGAAGGTGACCCCGCCCGCGGTGGCCGGGCGCTGCCGGTGGGTCACCGCGCCGGCGACCAGCACCCGCTCGCCGTCGCTGCGATCCCGCAGGCCGGCGGCGGGCACCACCCCCAGCCCGGCCAGGTCCTCCCGGAGGAACTGGGTGGGGAAGCTCCCCGGCGAGACCCCGGTGGCCCACACGTCGGCCGCGGCGAGTTCCAGCGCACTCATCCCGGGCAGCGCAGGCGCGGCGACCCCCACCGCGGTGCCGGGCAGCCGGTCCGGCCGCTCGGCAGCCACCGCCCCGGCAGACCACAGCGCCTGGCGGCGGTGCGGGGCAAGCCCGTCGAATGCCCCGCCGGTGGCCAGTGCCTCAGCCTGGGCGGTGCTCAGCCCCACCCGGTGCGCGACCTCAGCGATGCTGCGGTAGCGACCATGCGCTGCCCGTTCCTCGACCAGCCGGGTGGCCAGCGGCTCGCCCACCGTGCGCACCGTGCCCAGTCCCAGCCGCACCGCCTGCTCCGGCGCACCCTCCGCGGCCGGTTCCAACCCGGCGTGCACCCCGCTGGCGTTGACGTCCGGGCCACGAACGGTGACACCGTGCCGCCGGGCGTCAGCGATCAGCGACTGCGGGGAGTAGAAGCCCATCGGCTGGGCTTGCAGCAGGGCGGCGCAGAACGCGGCCGGGTAGTAGTGCTTGAACCAGGCGCTGTAGTAGACCAGCGAGGCGAAGCTGATCGAGTGGCTCTCCGGGAAGCCGAAGTTGGCGAAGGCAAGCATCTTGGTGTAGATCTTCTCGGCGAGCTCGCCGGTGATCCCATGACGGGCCATTCCGTCGTACAGCCGCCCGCGCAGCCGTTCCATCCGCTCGGTGGACCGTTTGGCGCCCATCGCGCGGCGCAGCTCGTCGGCCTCGGCGGCGGAGAAGTCGGCGACGTCGATGGCCATCTGCATCAGCTGCTCCTGGAACAGCGGCACACCCAGCGTCTTGCGCAGCGCGTTGGCCAGCCGTGGGTGGTCGTAGTCCCAGTCCTCCTGGCCGTTGCGGCGCCGGATGTAGGGGTGCACCGAACCGCCCTGGATCGGGCCCGGGCGGATCAGCGCCACCTCGACCACCAGGTCGTAGAACGTTCTCGGTTTCAGCCGCGGGAGGGTGGCCATCTGGGCGCGGGACTCCACCTGGAACACCCCAACCGAATCGGCCCGGGCAAGCATCTCGTAGACGGCCGGATCGGTGGGCTGCAGATCCGCGAGCTGCACCCGGTGCCGGTAGTGGCGGACCACCAGGTCCACCGCGTAGTGCAGCGCGGAGAGCATCCCGAGCCCGAGCAGGTCGAACTTGACCAACCCGGCAGTCGCGCAGTCGTCTTTGTCCCACTGCACCACCGAGCGATTCTCCATCCGCGCCCACTCCACCGGGCAGACCTCGGCCACCGGACGGGAGCAGATCACCATGCCGCCGGAGTGGATACCCAGGTGCCGCGGGAACCCCTCCAGCTCGGCGGCCAGCGCCAGCACCGGCTCGGGGATGTCGGTCTCTTCTTGCCCTATCGGTCCCCACCGGTCGATCTGCTTGCTCCAAGCGTCCTGGGTGCCGGTCGAGTAGCCCAGCGCCTTGGCCACGTCCCGTACCGCCGAGCGGGCCCGGTAGGTGATCACGTTGGCGACCTGGGCGGCGCAGTCGCGACCGTATTTGCCGTAGACGTACTGGATGGCCTCCTCACGGCGGTCGGATTCGATGTCCAGGTCGATGTCGGGGTAGCCGTCCCGGTCCGGGGCGAGGAACCGCTCGAAGAGCAGGTCCATCCCCACCGCGTCGACGTTCGTGATGCCCAGCGCGTAGCAGACCGCGGAGTTGGCCGCCGAGCCGCGGCCCTGGCAGAGGAGGTCGGCCCGCCGGCAGAACGCCACGATGTCGTGGACGATGAGGAAGTAGCCGGGGAAGTTCTTCTCCTCGATGACGGCCAGCTCGTGCTCGATCTGGTGGTAGGCCCCGGGGCGCTCGTCGTAGCTGCCGTAGCGGGTGGCCGCGCCGAGCCAGGTAAGTTCCCACAGCCAGCTGGCCTCGGTGTGAGCGCCGGGAACGTCGAACGGCGGCAGGTCCGGCGCCACCAGGTGCAGGTCGAAGGAGCACTCCTGGCCCAGCCTGGCGGCTCGCTCGACAGCCCCGGGCCAGCGGGCGAACCGGTCGGTCATCTCGGTGCCGGAGCGCAGGTGTGCCGTTGCCGCGGCCGGCAGCCAGCCATCCATCTCATCCAGGCTGCGCCGGGCCCGGACCGCGGCCAGTGCGGTGGCCAACCGGTGCCGGGACGGGGTGGCGTAGTGCGCAGCGGTGGTGGCCACGGTGTCCAGCCCTTCCGCCGCGGCCAGCGCGGCGAGTGCATCGTTGCGCTCGGTGTCGTCCGCCAGACCGTTGGCGGTGAGCTCGACGACAACATGTTCCACGCCGAACAGCCCGATCATGCGGCGTAGCTGTGCGCCCGCGGCGGCCGGACCCTCGCGCTCCAGCGTCCGGCGCACCGCCCCCTTGCGGCAACCGGTGAGCACCACCCAGTGCCCACCCGCTGCGGCTGCCACCACGTCGAGGTCGTAGATCGGCTTGCCCTTCTCTTTCCCCGCGATCTGGGCGTCGCTGATCACCCGGGACAGCCTGCGGTAGCCCTCGGGATCGCGGGCCAGCACCAGGAGATGCTCACCCTCCGGATCCGGCACCCCGTTCTGCGGCGCGGTGAGATCGAGGCTGAGCTCTGCACCGAAGACGGTCTTGATACCCAGCTCGCGGGCTGCCTCGGCAAAGCGCACCACTCCGTACATCCCGTCATGATCGGTGATCGCGATCGCGTCCAGGCCCAACCGGACGGCCTCCTCTACCAGCTCCTCGGGGTGGCTGGCCCCGTCCAGGAAGCTGAAGTTCGAGTGGCAGTGCAGCTCGGCGTAGGAAGTGCGCGGCTGGGCATCCCCGAACTGGGTCTCCGGGATCTGGGTCTCCGGGATCTGGGTCCCCGGTAGCCGCGGCGGTGGCTGGTAGCGATCCCGATGGCGTGTCCACGCCGGACTGTCCCCACCGTCACCGGGATGTTCCTGGTCGCGGTGCCGAAACCTGAACCCCCCTGACTCGGCATCGGCGGCCCGCCCGGACAGCGCCCGCTCCAGGTCCGCCCACCGCATCGGCGGGTTGTTCCAGCCCATGAAGTGGACCTAGAAAGGTGGCGGATCGTCGCCGGGCGGGGGGTGGGGGTCGGGCCGGTAACCCTCAGGGGACGTCTCTTCGCTACCATCGAACATGCGTTCGATAGTAGCACGGGTGCAGGCCAGCCGAAGTCGACCGGCTGGCGGCGAGAACGTTCTTGACCCAGTCGGCGCGTGAGGCAATTCGCTGGTCGTGGTGATTCATTGCGTCTCCGGCACGCCGTGCCCGCTCGGGGTCCATGGGCGCAGCAGGGGCCACCAGGCGGGCACCGCACGGCGGTAGGCCTCGTACTCGGCGCCGAACTGCCGGGCGAGTGTGGGTTCCTCATACCAGCGCACGAACGCCGCTGGGACCACCCACGCGACGGCGGCGTAGATCAGCACGCCGAGGCTGGCGAACAGCAGGGCCTGGCCGAGGATTGCCAGCACCAGCCCGAAGTACATCGGGTTGCGGACGTAACGGTTGAACCCACTGACCACCAACCGCTGGGTCGGCGCGATCGGCATGGGGGTGCCGCCAGCCTTGACGAACTCCACGAACGCCGACACCGCCGGCACGAGCCCCACACAGATCAACACGGCACCGATGACCTGGGCCACCACCCAGTACGGCCCCGGCTGGTGAAACTCCCAGTGAGTGATCAGCCACGGGATCAACCCGACCACGGTGCCCGGGGCCGCTACGAAGAACGCCGCACTGCCCAGCGCGGCAGTCGACCTGCGCATCACGAAGGTCCACCTCTCGTCTTAGTACTGGTCTCGGGCAGCCCGACGGCCCGGACGAAGGTCGCCGCGAACATCGCGCAGGTTTCGTCGAGATCGGGCATCTCCAGCCCGATATGCTGGTCGATCACCGGGCGGGACAGCAGGTGCAGCGTGAGTGGGCCGAGCAGCTGCTGGATGAGTAGAGCGACCGGCATACGCTGGATGCTCCCGCGAGCCACTTCGGCCGCCAGCCAACCGCCGACGCTGTCAAGTGCCCGGGGGAAGTACCGCTGGACGAGCCGCCCCGCCTCCCCGTCCGGACGGCTGAGTGCATCAGCCAGCATCGCCGGTGCCACTCTCGGCTGTCGGCTCAGACCGGCGGCGAACGCCCGGTAAATCTCGTACACGGTCTGTTCAAGGCTCCGGCTCGGCCGTCTGAGGAGCGCTTCGATATCGAACAGCGGGGTGTAGCTCTCATAGATCGCGGTCAGCAGCCCGTCACGCCCGACGAAGGCGGCGTAGAGGCTGTGCACCGAGCAACCCGCCGCCGCCGCGACCGCCTCCAACGTCACGGCCGCCAACCCCTGCTCACTGATCAGCCACGCGGCCGCCTCGACCGCCCGGCGACGTACCGGCGGCCGACCCCCTGGATTGACCCCTGCCGCGCGCACCGCCTCGTCCAGCGCCCGCCGCGAACCACCTACCCGCCTTACCAGCGTGCTGCGTGAGACCCCCGCCGCCGCCGCGAGCACGGGCAGCGGCACGTCCGCGACATCCTCTCCGCGCTCCTGCGCTGCGCGAATCGCGGCCTGCACCAGCTCGGCGGGAACAGGCACCTCATTGGATTGTGACATCCACTGCAACGTAGCACGTACTCACGATTCAGGTGCGCTCGGGTCGGTTGATGCGTGTGAGGATGAAGGCTCGTTCGGCTGCGGTCGGGTCGAGTTCGAGCGCGGTGCGGTAGGCATTGAGGGCGTCGGCGCCGCGGCCGAGTCTGCGGAGCAGGTCGGCGCGGGCCAGGTGCAGCCCGGGCCAGCGTGCGAGCTGGGGGTGGTGAGCGACGGCGTCGAGGATGACCAGCCCGGCGGATGGCCCTTCGGCCATCGCGACGGCGATCGCCCGGTTGGCCTCGTGCACGGGACTCGGCTCATAGCGGATCAGCTCTCCTACAGTGCGGCGATCTCACGCCAATCGGTGTCCGTTGCACTGGGCGCGGTCGAGTGGCAGGCCGCGATCGCCATCGTCGGCTCGGGAACCAGGAACAAGGCGGCGATCTGGGCGGAGCTCAGCCCGCACACCGCTCGCAGGGTCAGCGCCACCCGGGTGGGCGGGTCGAACGCTGGGTGGCAGCACATGAAGATCAGACCGAGCTGCTCGTCGGGCACCGCCCCGGCGGATTCTGGTGGACCGGGCATGCCGATGTCGCGCACCGCCGCCGCCTCCTTAAG
>DATDHI010000222.1:0-3154 GCA_036521655.1 Pseudonocardiaceae bacterium
GGTCGGGCGGGCGCCGGTCCGGCCGCAAGAAGCCCTCAGGGCAGGTGTCAGGACGTGCCGAGAAGGTCATCCGAGCAACGCACAGTGTCACCTGTCCACGCCCTGTCCCGGTGACATCTGGGTGACAAATGATCTTCGATACCGTGCCAACCGACCTCCCGCAGGCCTGTGACCTGCGGTTCTGGGTGGAGCTGAGGGGATTTGAACCCCTGGCCCCCTCGATGCGAACGAGGGCGGAAGTGGCAGCGCGGGAGAGGGCTCAACAGAGGAACGGATGTGTTCAATCCACGCCTGCTGATGCCGTTTCGCAGTCGCGTTCTCTGCCGATCCTCCCCGGCCCGTGCCAGGCTGCGGGGTCCAATCCCGCCAACGAATGGCCAACAAATGATCAAATGGCATGATCACCGCAGCGGGCGATCATGCCATTGAGCTGGTACTTCCTGGTCGGGGTGGCCGGATTTGAACCGGCGGCCTCTTCGTCCCGAACTAGCGGCGCCGCTGGGCGTTTGGCCGTCGTTCCTGCTAGGTCGGTGTGCTGATGGTCGTGCTGGCTTGTGGTTGTCAGGGGACGTTGCTGTACTTCGCTGCTGTACGACGCCTGCCTCATCGTCTCGCGCGCCGGGCCCGGTGCTCACCCGCCGACCTTCCGTTTTTCAGGCCGGACATATCCCCAGTTGGCACGGATGGTACGAGAGTTATGCGCTGTCGCCGGTCGCTGGTGCTTGCCGCTGGTTGCTGCTGTTGCTGTCACCGTTGCTGTCAGGCCCCGGTCAGGACGCCCTGCCCAGCTGTCCCCGGAGTTCGCCTGGTGACTGCCCGCACCGTGCAGGGGATGGCCCCGTATCCTGGCCAGGCTCGCTGCCTGGCCCTTCGTTTCTGGCCAGAGTGCTTCCGGAGGCTCGATGTCAAGGGTGGCCAAAGGCCATTTCCGAAGGAAACGCGAAGCGCCCTTGATATTGAGGGGAAGCACGTCACAATTCAGGGGCCATCCCCGGACCTGACCTCTTCCGTGGCATCAGATCTGCCCGTGGGCAGGTCGGTGGGCTTCGGCTCAGCGGTCGCGGGCGCCGTCGTGGAGCTCGGTGGTTCGGTGTGTGGTGAAGTCGGGGCCGACCCTCGGCCCCATTCAAGGCTCAGCACCACGAGGATAGTTATGCCAATTGTGTTGATGATTGTCACCGCAACATTCGCCAGCGGCTGGGGATAGTTGAAGATCGTGACGACGATCGCGCCGCCAATGCTGCGCTGGGCGGTCGTGATCACGCTCGCGCGTCTGGCCCCGACACTCTTTCGGCTAATCAGACTGCCGAGCGCGATGCCAAGAATGGGCACGGCCACCGCTGCGGCATAGGTGCCCGACCCCCAGGCACTCGCGAAGCCGTGCAGGTTCGAGACGATGAAGACGTTGGCGTAGAGCAGCAAGCACGTGAGCGAGATGAGCTGTATCGGTCGCTCCGCGCCCGCGGCGGCCGGGTACCGGAGCCGCAGAACACATCCGATGGCCACAGGAAGCAGCAGGAAGAGGAGCAGCGGCCAGGCCACGCTCCAGATCGGGATCCTCGGTATCGCCGGGACCACGGCAGATACCGTCGGCGATAGCGCCAGCGGTACGGCGACTGCCGTGCCCACGATCAGGACCACAAACAGCGTGGTGGACGCGGCCACGTCGCCCTTGGCCAGTCGAGTCAGCATCGGGGCGAACGGAGCCCCCGCCGCCAGCGCGACGATGCAGTATCCGATCTTAATGTCCGCCGGAATGTGCACAAGCGCCGCGAAACCAATGATCAGTCCCGGCAGAATGACGAAATTGATTAGCAGCACTCGCGCGGCGAAGCGCCAGTTCCGAAAAAACTCGGCGAGCATCCGCCCAATTTGCAGCCTCAAGCCAAGCCCGAGCGAGTTCCCGATGACGAACAGCAAACCGAATGCCGTTATCATGACCTGCTGAGTTGACATATCGACCAGTCCTTTCTTGGCGGCTGTCCCGTCCCCTGTCTACCTATGTGCGGTTGGTTGCGGTGCTGAGCTTCAGGATCGTCGCTACCAGCTGACCCAGGTGGCCGGGGAGCCGGATTTACTGCCCCCGCCCGCCCCGGCCTGGACCAAGACGATGGCCGCGACGGCGCCCAGGTCGACCGGCCAGCCCAACACGAAGACCGGGCCGTTGACCCTGGCCCGGCGGCTGGTCTGAGCGCGATCCCGGCCGCCAGCGGCAGCGACTCACCGATAGCCTTGGCCATCCCTCGCTCCCTTCGCCAGATGCCGGTGCCGGTGCTGGTCGCGGCCTGCTGACCACGATCACCGCAGATCGGCAGGAGTTGCAGGCCACTGCACCGCTGTCATTGTCACCGTGGCCGCGTCCGATCAGCATCCTCCTCAGCGGGTGAACGCCGCGAAACGATCACCGACGTGAACCGCAGGCCTGCTTGCTGGACGTGACGAACCGGCAAACAGAAGTTCGGCGCGGGCACGCGCTCCGAAGCCATCGAGCGGGCCATCGCTCGGTAGCTGCTCTGAGACCCTGCTGCCCAGCCGAGCTGCACGCCGCGCCGCCACCCGCTGGGTCGGCTCGCGTGACTAATGAGCCGATCGGATTAGCGACGCCGGGACACCCCGGGACGGCGCGGGCGCGCCGGGCGGGCCTCGCCAAGGCAGAGCCCGGCGCGGGGAGCGCCGGACCCGGCGCCGCGCAGCGGCGCCGCTTGATCCAATACGGCTAAATTCGGCAACGCAGCGTGGTTGCTGTGTGTGGCAGCTGTGGGGTGATCTCGCCACGCTGGCCAGGTCTGTTAGTCGGCCGCGCGAGATGATCCGGCTAGAGCAGGTGAACGCCGTCGTGCTGGCGGACGGCTGGCGGTCCGTCTGGATGCTGGGCGTCAAGGACGCGGATGGCGTAGACCTGGGCCGCTAGCGTAGCGACGTTGGTCTCGCTTGCCCACCGGAAGGCCGATGCTTCGTCGTTGGCGGCAAGGGTGCCGCCTGTGATCTTGCAGCGGAAGACGAGAGCGATGATGTCGCGGGTCATGTTCTGGTAGATGCCGGTGATAGCTAGGGGCTCGACATCGAGGCCGGTCTCTTCCCGTACTTCCCGGCGCAGGCAGTCCTGGACGGCCTCGCCTTGTTCGAGCACGCCGCCTGGGGGCTCCCAGTGGTG
>DATDHI010000223.1:0-2410 GCA_036521655.1 Pseudonocardiaceae bacterium
GTACGCCAAGCGCACCGCCAACCACGGCGTCACAACCCTACTGACCAGGGCGAACAGAGCTAACCGTACGTTTCGGTTCCGTTGTTGGTCCTACCCCGGGAAATCCCAGAGTTCGTGCGAACTGAAGGGTCTTCATGATGAACCTGGGGCTCTTCATGGTCTATGGTCCGTTTCGACCCTTGGGTTCGCGGGAACTCGCCGGGTCTTGCTCCTCGGCTGTGGTCACAAGGAGCACTCTGGCGTTTTCGGCGTAGCGGATCGCGGTCTTGGGATCGAGGCCGAACACGGTGGCCAGGTGCAGTGGGTCTGGGCCGTGCGCGAGGGCTTCCTCGAGTTGCCGGTCGACGCGCAGCCGTTCCAGGGTCGCGGTCTGACCACGCAGTTCTTTGTGCCCCCACAACGTGGAGACGGGACCGGTGCCTACTGCGCTGCGTTGATTGATGATCAGATGGGGGTTGGCGGTGTGGGGCCAGCGGGTGCGCCGGTAGTCGAGCCATTCGATCAGGATCTGGTGGGTGAGCTCGTCGGTCGGGCGGGTCCGTCCGGCGATGGTGAGCCGCCGGTTGCCCAGGTCGACGTCATCGAGCTGCACGGTGATGATGGCGGCCTTGCGGGCGGCGTGGACGGCGGCCAGGACGAGCACGAGACGGGCCACTGGGGTCGTGGCGGTCTCGGCGGCCTGGTCGACCTCGTTCTGATCCAGGGGTTGGACGAGTCCGTAGGGGTGCTGGCCGACCTCGATGCCCCGGGTTGGGTCGCGGAAGACGATGCGGGTCTTGCGGCAGAAGGTGAACAGGCGGCGCAGCCCGACCAGGACGTTGCAGCGGCGAGAACCGTGCAGGCCCTCGAGCACAGCCAGGATGTCCTCGCGGGTGACTTCCCGCGGATGGTCATATCGGGTCGACCAGTCCAGCAGCATCGGGCGGAGCTGGTTGAGGTAGTTCTGGATGGAACTGATGTCGCGTGGTTTCGAGCGGGGGCCGCCATCGTGCATGATCCGTAGCCACGCGTCGGCCGCGACGCGGAAGCCCGGTGCGAGCCCCTCGAGCTTGCGGTCCAGCCAGTCTTCGAATGCGGGCCGGCGGTCATCGAGCAGCACGCCCATCTCGTGCAGTACCTCGGCGACTCGTTCGGCGCCGATCTCCCGGGCGCGCATGGCCGGGAACAACTCCGAGTATCGGACCACATCGCCGGCGGTGTGCCCAGACAGCACGATGGTCAACCCCCGGCGGACCGCGAAGCGGACACCGCGACGCCAGCCACGGGCCTCGCCGCGCTGGTAGGCCAGGTAGAGCGCCCAGCTCAACCAGGGGTTGGTGAGGTCACTGCCAGTGCGCTCGTCAAACCGGGTGAAGTCCCGAGAGACCTCGAACAACCTTTCCTGGACCCACCGCAGGCGCGGCCGTCCCGCCGGGGCCGGCGGCGGCTTCGGTGGCATACCCCGTCGGCGGCCATACTTGCGGGCTGGAGACTCGGACCGGCGCAGCTTCATCCGGTCGAAGAACAGCTGGTGATGGCGCAGCGGTCCCGATTCCAGCACCGTGACCGCGCCCCGAGGTAGCCCGCCCACGGCCCGGGACTCATAGGCGGCCTGCTGCCAGCACAACCGGCAATGGCCCCTTTTCAACGCGAGGAACCGACCGCAGCCGGCGCAGTCGCCATCACCGCCGGGGTAACAGTGCCGGAGCATGGTGCACGACGAGCAGCGACGGGCTCCCACCACTCCCCAGGCCAGGCAGTCGACACAGCTGCCGACGCCAGGAAGGACCTTGCGTGGGGGCACCTCAGACCGGGGGCAGCGAGCGCCCGTCGCGGCGCTTGGGCGTCACCTCCGCTGTTGCCGCCGCCGCGGAAGCCGCGGCGGGCTAGTCATGCTGCTCGTCGATCCGTGTCACTTTCTCCGGCTGCGGGATCAACAGTTCCTCGACTCCGCAGCCGAGCACTGCGCAGAGGACGCCGAGGTCGGTGAGTTTGATGCTCGCCGGCTCGCCCGACCACAACCCCGACATCTTCCCAGCGGACACGACCAGACCGCGCTCGGCGAGCATCCGCTGCAGCTCACTGGCCTTCCAGATACCACGATTGGCCGCGGCCAACCGCAGGTTCCACCTCATCTCGTCAATCCCTTCAGCCGGGCAGCGCAGCGTTGCTGACCTGCGATCCACGCGTCCTCGATATGGGTTCCCGGGACGTGGACATAAGAAAGCGTGGTGGCAATCCAGGCATGGCCAAGCGTGGCTTGGATAGCAAACAGATCCATCCCGCCCAAATACAGCTGGGAGGCGCAGAAATGCCGCAGGACATGAGGGGTGACGACGTCAGACCACTCCGGCAAATACTTCTGCGCGGCGCCGGCCAACGCCGACCGCAGCGTCTCGTCACCGACCCGAGCCGCGGTGCCATCGGTGTT
>DATDHI010000224.1:0-2229 GCA_036521655.1 Pseudonocardiaceae bacterium
GTGGTTTTTGGACCTGGGCCATGGTGGAAGTGTTGCGGCACACAGGCATTCGCATCGAGGAATTGACAGAGGTATCGCATCACAGCCTGATCCAATACCGGCTGCCGGCCACCGGTGAGCTGATCCCACTGCTGCAGATCACCCCGTCGAAGACCGACCAGGAACGGCTGCTGGTCATCTCACCGGAACTGGCCGACACCCTGTCCACCATCATCGGCCGGATCCGCGGCGACCAACCCGACGTCCCGCTGGTGGTGTCCTACGACAAGAACGAACGCGTCTACAACCCGCCGATGCCGCTGCTGTTCCAGCACCGGCGGCGGCTGGAAACCCGGGCGGTCTCGGAAACGGCGCTGCGGAAATACCTCGACCACGCGCTCACCGCGACCGGCATCACCGACCGCAGCGCAAACCCGCTGCGCTACACCTTCCACGACTTCCGCAGGCTATTTATCACCGACGCAATCATGCACGGAATGCCGCCGCACATCGCCCAACTCGTCGCCGGGCACCGCGACATCAACACCACCATGGGCTACAAGAAGTCTCGGGAATTGCATCAGATGGGCGAGAAACCGCAGGTCGCCAGGTCAACGTGGTTGCGTGAGTGGCATCTCAGCACTTGTAGCCCTGACGGGCCGCGCGTTCCGCGCTGAAAACCGGTTCTACCGGTCCGGTAGTGCGGGGGCCACGATGGTCGTGGTTGCCCGCTGACGCCGGCTGTCTGTGATCGTTGGAGGTCGTGTCTCAGCAGGGTGCTAAGGGTCGCGCATCGGGAGCTTCAGTGTCGCTTTGAGCACGCGGATCAGATTCCGCTTCACCCCTTGCGGCCCTTGCGGGTGACCGCTTGTTGTCGGTGTCGACGGGAGGAGGCGGCGGTGCTGGAGGTAGATCCACAGGTTGAGGAGATCATCGAGCGGGTCGCGGCGCTGGATATCGGCAAGGCCGAGCTGGTGTGCTGTGCTCGGGTTCCGCACGAGGGCAAGCCCGGACGGCGACTGCAGGACGTGGAGACCTACTCCACGATGACTCGCTCCCTGCTGGGGATGTCTGATCATCTGCGGTGCCTGGGGGTGACCCGGGTGGTGATGGAGGCAACCTCGGATTACTGGAAACCCGTCTTCTACCTACTGGAGGCGGCCGGGTTCGAGACGTGGCTGGTCAACGCCCGCGACGTCAAGCACCTGCCGGGCCGGCCCAAGACCGACAAGCTCGATGCGGTGTGGCTGGCCAGGATCGCGGAGCGCCAGATGATCCGTCCCAGCTTCGTTCCCCCACCGCAGATCCGGCGGCTTCGCGACGTCACCCGGTATCGGGTCGATCTGATCGAGGCGCGGACCGCGGAGAAGCAGCGGGTCGAGAAGCTGCTCGAAGACGCCCAGATCAAACTGTCCGTGGTTGCCTCGGACATCTTCGGGGTGTCCGGGCGGGAGATGATGGCCGCGCTGATCGCCGGGCAGAGCAACCCGAAGGCGTTGGCGCAGCTGGCTCGGGGCCGGATGCGCGCCAAGGTCGGGGCACTGGAGGAGGCGTTCACCGGATACTTCACCGACCACCACAGGTTCCTGCTGACTAAGATGCTGGGCCGGGTCGACGCGCTCAGCGCCGACATCGCCGAGCTCGACGCCGTGATCGAGGAGATGGTCGCCCCTTTCGCCCACGCGGTGGTCCGTATCGATGAGATTCCCGGTCTCGGGGCCATCGCCGCGTCCGTGGTGGTCGCCGAGATTGGGCTGGACATGACCCGGTTCCCCACCTCGGGGCATCTGGCGTCCTGGGCGAAGTTCGCTCCGGGGGTCAAGGAGTCCGCGGGCAAGAAGAAGGGCCGCGGCTCCACCGGGCACGGCAACCGCTACCTGGCCCGGGTCCTGGGCGAGGCCGCGGTCAGCGCCGGGCGAACCGACACCTTCCTCGGCGAGCGCTACCGGCGCATCGCCCGACGCCGCGGCAAGAAGAAGGCCATCGTCGCGGTCGGCCGCTCCATCCTGGTGATCATCTGGCACCTGCTGGCCGATCCCGAGGCCCGGTTCCAGGACCTCGGCTCGGACTTCTACGACAAACGGATCGATCCCGAACGCCGCAAACGAGCCCACGTCCATCAACTCGAAGCCCTCGGCTTCAAAGTCAGCATCGAGCCCGCCGCCTGAGCACCGATTCCCCGACCCGTCTGTCCCGGCATGACAGTCACGCCGAGGCGACGCTTCCGTTCGCCCGTCCCCGGCTTGGTTT
>DATDHI010000225.1:0-3322 GCA_036521655.1 Pseudonocardiaceae bacterium
GAGGGAGCCGAGGCCGTCCTCAGGCTCCGCGCCGCGATCGACAACGGGGACTTTGAGGCGTACTGGGCATTCCACGTGCGCCGCGAGCATGACCGCGTCCACCAGGCCCGCCACCAGGCCGGATACGACCTCACCGCTTGACCAAACGGGTCACTCCAGAAGAGCTACACCCATCCGCGATCGCGGCTCGAACTACACGGCTGCGTTCGACGCGGTCCTCGCTGATGCCGGGATCCGGACTGTGCTCTGCAACGTGCGGACGCCCCGCATGAACGCGATCGCCGGGCGCTGGATCGGGGGATGCCGCCGCGAACTCCCAGGCCGCACCCTCGTCTGGAACCAGGCCCATCTGCGGCGGATTCTGCGCGAGTACGAGCCGGGTAGCCCCGGTGCATTGCTGCACCGAGGCCCCCTCAGGACCGCGCATGCCACTCATCGCGGCACGCGGCCCAAGCAAGCCGCTTGGGCGGTTCAGGTCGTCTGCTGCACCATGGTGTTTCCCGTCGACCGGGGCGGATGTTTGCTCCGGTGGCAGGTGGCGTGTACGAGGTGTGTCCTCTTGTTGCGCGCGGCGCTGGGCGTGTCGTGGCAGACCAGGTAGTCCGCCTCGATCGCCTTCCTGGTGACCTGCAGGAACCAGCGCTCCCAGCCCTCGGGGGACTGAGGAGGCTGATCGGGGGTCAGCAGGTTCTCCCCGCAGAGGCTGCACCGCCCGTCCTGCCTGGACAGCAGGCGCACGGTGCAGGAATCCAGCGGGGGTTTCACCTTCTGGCGACGTTGCGCCCAGTACCCGGCCAAGGCGGGGTCATCGGGGGACGCCCCGCCTTTAACCAGGGTGTGCCGCACGATATCGGTCCAGGCTGGTTTCGGCAGGTAGGCGCCGGTGTCCCGGTCGCCGAATACCCACCGGTCGTTCCTGAACTTATTGAACTTCCCGAAGTACCGGCCGGCGATCCAGTGTTTCGGCTTGTTCTGGTGGCTCCAGCGCGCCCACTTGTAGGTGAGTTTCCACAGGTAGCCGGTCAGGGCATGAAACACCCTGGACGACACCACCGTCCGGTAGTAGGAGACCCAGCCCCGTGTGATCGGGACGATTTTCGCCAGTACCGCTGCGACGTTGGCCCCGCGGAGCGCATGGAACTCCTTCGCAAGCCTGCTTCGGAACCTCTTGATGGCCGTGGCGCCCGGTTTGATGATCAGCTTGCCGCTGGGGTAGCGGCGGAGATTGAATCCGAGGAAATCGAACCCCTCAGAAAGGGAGACGATCCGGGTCTTGGCTTCATTGAACGCCAGCCCTCTCGGCTCCAGCCACTCGGCCAGCCGTGCCTTGACCTGCTCGGCCTGCTGCCTGGAGTGACAGCACACGACCAGGTCATCAGCATATCTAGTGAGCGCCGGACAGCCGTCCCTTACCTCTCCAGCATGAATTCCGGTTCGGTATCGGACGCCTGTGGCCTCCTCCAGCCCGTGCAATGCGATATTCAGCAGCAAGGGCGAAATCACGCCGCCCTGGGGAGTTCCTTCCCCGGTCGGCGCGAGCCCTTTCCCGGCCTCGAAGATCCCTGCCTTCAGCCAGCCGGCGATCATCTCCCTCGCGGGGAAACCGCCGATCATTTCCAGCAGGTGCCCGTGGCTGATCTTGTCGAATGCGCCTGCCAGATCAGCGTCAAGAATCCACACCCTTCTGGATTTCCCGTGCAGGGTCCTGAACAAGGACTCTATCGCATCGTGACAGCCGCGGCCCGGCCGGAACCCATAGGACCGGGGCTCGAACCGGGCCTCCCACTCGGGCTCCAGCGCATTTCGCACCCGTGCCTGATGACACCGATCCGAGATAACCGGAATTCCGAGCGGGCGCATTTTAGTTTTATCATGGGCTTTCGCTATATACACCCGCCGGACCGGGGAAGGCTGATACGAGCCGATCGTGGCGTGCACCTGCACCGCCACCTCGGCCCGTGCCTGGCTGGTCAGCGCGACCTGCCCGTCGATTCCCGCGGTCTTGCGGCCCGTGTTGCGCTGCGTCACCTGCCGCACGCTGACCAGCGCGTTGCTCCAGCTCCGCAGCATCAGCTTCTGCAAGTTCCTGGCCAGCGGCCAGTCACCCTCCTGCACCGCCTTGAAGATCCTGCCGCGCAGCCGCCGTACCTGCTCCTCATGGAGCCGCCAGTCCACACACTCCCAGGCGTCACCATCAAACGGGGGCAGGCCCTCAGGTCCGTTCACCGAAGTGCCCAACTTGCCCATCAGTACCGGCATGTACGCTCGCTTCGCCTCAAAGGCTCACCTGCCCACGTCAGCGCCCTTGCGGGCCCGAGCATCAAGCTCGCTATCCGGCCAGTTATACGAGCACCTTCCGGGACGAGACCCGGCCCTGCGGCACCCGCTTTCCTGCTGCCTTTCAGCCACCGGCATTCGCTTCCTGGGCACCCTGTCCCGCCAGGGACTTCCGCCCCTCTTACGATCGGCCTACCGCCCCGCCTGCGCATACCCGCGCCTGCACAGCGGACCCTGACGAGGTTTCCACGTTCCGCGCGCGTGAGACCCAAACCGGGCCGGGCGCCTTCTCTACCCCGGGGACGGCGGTGCTCACCGGCCATCGGGATCTCCGCGACCGTCGCCTGCCACCTCTCAGCGGCTGGTCCCTGCCACCCCGGCGGCACAACCCAGCCCGGGATGCTTGCGTACCGAGGCATCAGCAAAGGTTTCCTGGCAGTCGCCCTACCGGTCTTCCCCGCACCTGTGGCCACCATGGCTGGAGCAGCGGCCCTTGGGCTCTTCCGTGAGCTTCGCACCCGACCGATCCAGAACCGGCCACGCACGTCACGGCGGGGACAGGTCGACCACAACCTGTAGCTACGTCTCCAGCATCAGCCGGACCTCCTCAACTAGCTCACTCACCACGCGCGACCTCGTGTCGCAAAACCTGCCACAACCAGCACCGCCCGCACCGCTCCCTGGACGCAGCCGCGCCGCTGAAACCGCCACCCCAGCCGGTCGACCTCGGCCAGCACCGCGTCCGGAAACAGGCTCGCGCCGGTGGGCTGATCAACGAATATCGCCTGGCCGCATCACGTGGACGAGGTTTTCGGCACGCACACCATCACCGCAACTTCTGTTGTCCTGCAGCCCAGCCGATACGACCGCCCCTCCGACGACTGCTCGATCAGGCATACACTTCCGACGTGCCCGTTCTAGGACACCACTCCAGCAACAGACCTCGCAGGCCACCGGGGAGGGTAGGTAGGACCCAAGTGCATGCGGTGGCCTCGACGCCTTCCGTGTCCTTTCGCCCGGGTGCATCATGGCCGCAATCCAGGCT
>DATDHI010000226.1:0-2228 GCA_036521655.1 Pseudonocardiaceae bacterium
ACGAATGTCAATCCCACCCAGCAGCACACCCAACTCCGGGCCCGGCACCATCTCAGCCAGACCCTCCGGAATCACCTGCCGCACCATCACAACCCGAACCCTACAAACCAGGACTGACAGTTTCAGCCACCCAAACCGAGCGGGAAGGGGTGCGGCTCAGCCACGCCCGCCGCGCCGCTTTCCGGCCTCGCCGGCCAAGGTCGCTGTGTCGCCCGTCCGGAAGGCCACCGCGTTGCGGCCCAACTGTTTAGCTTGGTAGAGCAGTTGATCGGCGGACAGCAACAGCTCGCTGATCGGCTCGTCACGGTCCGCCGGGGCGGGCCCGCTGCTGTGCGAGATGCCGATGCTCACGGTCACCCGCAACCCCGCCGCCAGCGTCGCCCACGGATGGCGCTCGATGCGGTCCCGGGCGGCCTCGGAGATCGCGACGGCTGCACCGGGCCCGACCTCGGGCAGCACGAGGACGAACTCGTCGCCGCCGAACCGGGCGCAGAAGGCACCGTCGGGCAGGCCGTCCTGCAGCACTGCGACCGCTCGCTGCAGCACCCGGTCACCCAGCAGGTGACCGTGGGTATCGTTGATCTGCTTGAAGAAGTCCAGGTCAACCAGTGCGACGGCGAGCGGGGTGCCGGCCATCAGGTCCTGCAGCCGCTGGTCGAGATAGCGGCGGTTGTAGCTGGCTGTGAGGCTGTCGCGCAGGCTCTGTTCACGAGCCTCGGCATGCTCCCTGCGCAGCGTGTCCAGCTCCCGGCGCAGGTGGTCGAGCGGCTCCTGGGCGCCGTGGCGTTCGCGCCGCAGCTCCAGCGTCCCGGCCCGGTGCATTTCCAGTGTCCGGCGCAGGTGCAGGTAGGCCTGCCGCCATTGCCCGCGGGAGGCGAGCAGGGCGGCCATGGACTCGTGCAGCTGGGCTCGGTCCTGCTCACCGTCCTGCTCACTGACCGGGACTGGCGCCGGGAATGGCACCGTGACGTCAACGACTGGATCGACCCCGCGCACAACGCCCACAGTACTCACCTCCACACGCCCAGTTATGTCGTCAGGAACGGGGCTGGGCTTGAGCGCCTTGACGGGGGACGGCTGTGGTCACCCTCCGGAATGGGCCAGCTCGGCACCTGTGGGGACCGCCAGGTCCATCGGGTCCTCCAGCCAGCCCTCGGGTAGTACCACCCGGCCCGGTGAGCCCTGGCGACCCCGTGGACCGTCGGCGCCGAGCGGGAACGGGGCACCGGGGTCCAGCCGGGCGAGCTGATCATCCAGTTCGGCGAAGCTGGACACCATCCCCAAGGCGCGCCGTACGTCCCCGCCGACCGGGAAGCCGTGCAGATACCAGGAGACGTGTTTGCGCAGGTCACGTAGGCCCTTGTCGGTGCCCAGGTGCTCGGCGAGCAGCCCGGCATGGCGGCGCAGGATGGCCGCGACCTGCCCGAGCGTCGGCGGCATCGGCGCGGGAGCGCCTGCAAAGACAGAGTCCAGCTCGGCGAACAACCACGGTCTGCCCAGGCAGCCGCGACCGACCACCACTGCGTCGCAGCCGGTGTGCTCGACCATCCGGATCGCGTCCTGCGCCGCGAAGATGTCCCCGTTGCCCAGCACCGGGATCGAGGGGAGCGCCTGTTTGAGCGAGGCGATTGCATCCCAGTCCGCAGTGCCCGAGTAGCGCTGCGCGGCGGTACGCGCGTGCAGCGCGACCGCGGCCACTCCAGCTTGTTCGGCGATCCGCCCGGCGTCGAGGAACGTGCGGTGCGCCTCGTCGATACCGATCCGGAACTTCACCGTGACGGGGAGGTGCCCGGCCGCCTCGACGGCGCCGCGGACGATCTCGGCGAACAGGGCTCGCTTGTAGGGCAGCGCGGCTCCTCCCCCTCGGCGGGTGACCTTGGGGACCGGGCAGCCGAAGTTGAGGTCAATGTGATCAGCGAGGTCCTCGTCGCGGATCATCTCCACGGCCTTGCGGACCGTCGCCGGGTCGACTCCGTAGAGCTGCATCGAGCGGGGGCGCTCGCCGGGGTCGAAGCTGATCATCCGCAGGGTGCCGGGGTGCCGCTCCACCAACGCCCGGCTGGTGATCATCTCGCAGACGAACAGTCCGCCGCCCTGCTCGCGACACAGTCGCCGGAACGCCACGTTGGTGATCCCGGCCATCGGCGCGAGCACCACCGGCGGGTCGACCCGGTAAGGCCCGATCCGCAGCGCCGCCTGCCTCTCCACCCCCCCATCATCCCTCCCCC
>DATDHI010000227.1:0-1592 GCA_036521655.1 Pseudonocardiaceae bacterium
TGGCGCTGGCGGCCCGGTGTGGGCTCACGGGGCTGGTTACTGAGCGGGTCCGGATCGCGGCGAAGGGCGGCGCGAACGCCGCGGCGAAGATCGTCGCGCTGGTGGCGGGGATGGTCGCTGGCGCCGACAGCATCAGCGATATGGATCTGCTGCGCCATGGTGGGATGGGCCGCTTGGTCGATGAGGTTCGGGCGCCCTCGACGTTGGGCACGTTCCTGCGCCTGTTCAGCTTCGGTCACGTCCGTCAGCTCGACGCGGTTGCCGCTGGGTTCCTGGCAAGGTTGGCCGTGGAGACCCCGGTGCTGTCCGGGGCCAGGCAGGTGGCCTTCGTTGATGTCGATGACACGGTGCGGGCGACCTACGGGTACGCCAAGCAAGGTGCTGGGCGCGGTTACACCGGCGTGAACGGGCTCAACGCGCTGCTGGCCACGATCTCCACGCCGCTGTCCGCACCGATGATCGCGGCCACCCGGCTGCGCCGCGGCGCGGTGAACTCAGTTCGAGGGGCGGCCAGACTGCTCGCCGATGCCCTGGCCTGCGCACGGCGCGCGGGCGCCACCGGGCTGGTGATCGTGCGTGCAGACTCGGCGTTTTATGGCTATGACATCGTCGCCGCGGCGCGGCGGGCTGGGGCCCGCTTTTCCCTGACCGCCCGCGTGACCCCAACGGTGATCAGGGCCATTACCAGCATCGATGAACAGGCCTGGGTGGCGATCCGCTACCCCCACGCGATCTATGACGAAGATGAGCAGCGCTGGATTTCCGACGCTGAGGTGGCCGAGGTGGCCTTTACCGCGTTCACCGGTCGGCGCCGCGCCGAGCACATCACCGCCCGGGGTGATCGTGCGCCGGGTTCGTCGACTCAACCCGGCCACCGCGCGCGATGGGCAAGACGAGCTGTTCGCCGTCTACCGCTATCACGCGATATTCACCGATAACCCGCAGCCAATGTTGGACGCTGAGGCCACCCACCGCGGTCACGCCATCGTTGAGCAGATCATTGCCGACCTCAAGGACTCCGCGCTGGCACATCTGCCCTCGGGGCGCTTCAACGCCAACGCCGCCTGGCTGGTCTGTGCAGCGATCGCGCACAACCTCACCCGAGCCGCCGGCGCGCTGGCCTCCCGTTTCCACGCCCGCGCCCGAACCGGCACCATCCGCACTCAACTGATCAACACCCCCGCCCGGCTGGCCCGTTCCGCGCACCGGCTGGTCTTGCACCTACCGCGGGACTGGCCCTGGAAACCCGCACTTGACGAGCTGTTCACGCATGCTCTCTATGACCCCGTCCCCGCAGTGGCCTGATCCATCCGCCCAACAGGGCCCGACCGGAGACCACGGTGGAAAAGCCGGGCAGACCGGTAAATCGCCCGCGCCCCAGAATCCAAACCCCTTCTTTCAAAGATCAACTTTCACTACGCAACAACGGTGCGGTGCATCCAGGCTCAGCTCTGGGAGGACCGAGAATCCCGCGCGTGCCATTAGCGTGCCATTACGGGTGGTCAACCACGGTCAACAGCGGACAGCTGTGACCCGGCCTGATCACCGATCGATACCTCTGACGGCGCAGTGGCCGCAGCCTTCCAAGCTGG